>JBNJFG010000018.1:0-38111 GCA_051746665.1 Bacillota bacterium | reverse complement strand
AATAGCAAACAAATCTAAATTTAAATTATTGGAATAATAAAGTTGAAAAAAGTGTAGACAAATAAAAAAAAGAGCAGAAATTTCTGCTCTTTAAATACTATATTTATAATATAAAAATGGTGCGAAAGGAGGGATTCGAACCCTCACGGTCGTGAGACCACTAGACCCTGAACCTAGCGCGTCTGCCAGTTCCGCCACTTTCGCACTAACAAATTATATTCTAACTTAAATTAATATTTTTGTCAAGAATAATTTTAAGATATTGCTTTATTTTCAAAATTATTACATACAAACTTTATGAAAAAAATAATTTAATCTATAAATTTATTATTTGATAATTTAAGAAGGAATTAAGAGGGCTGGCAAAGAAATAAGTATAGAGCAGGATTTTTTGTTTTGCTTTTTTTAAAACACGAGGAGGCTAATCATGTATGAAATTTTAAGCAAGGAAGTTCTGGCACCAACTATCAAAAAATTAAGGGTTAAAGCACCTTTAATTGCAGAAAAAACTCAGCCGGGTAACTTCATAATATTAAGAGTAGACGAAAAGGGAGAGCGGATTCCACTTACAGTAGCTGATTATGAGCGTGAATCAGGAATTATCACTATTATTTTTCAGGAAGTTGGATATTCGACTAAATTATTAGGAAATATGGATAAAGGAGATTATATTCGGGATATTGTTGGTCCTTTAGGCCATCATATTGAAATGGAAGGATATAACAAGGTGGTACTATTAGGTGGGGGTTCAGGAACTGCTCTTTTATACCCCAAAGTAAGGGGTTTTTATGAGCTGGGAGCTGAAGTAATCAGTATCACAGGGGCCAGAACTAAAAATTTAATTATTTTAGAAGATGAATTAAATGAGTATAGTGATCGAGTATATATAGCCACTGATGATGGCAGCTATGGGCATCATGGTTTTGTAACAGATATTTTAAAAGATTTGTTAGAAGATGAGGATGATATTGACTTAGTTGTAGCTATTGGTCCGGTGCCAATGATGAAGGCAGTTGCTGATATGACTAAAGATTATCAAATAAAAACTATAGTCAGTTTAAATTCAATTATGGTTGATGGAACTGGAATGTGCGGGGCTTGTAGAATAACTGTTGGAGGAGAAAGAAAGTTCACCTGTGTTGATGGACCTTCATTTGACGCTCATCAGGTTGATTTTGAAGAATTAATGAATAGATTAAATTTTTATCAAAACGAAGAAGATTTAGTGCATTACAAAGAAGTCGAGGAGGATAATTAATGGCCTTACAAAAGACTAAAACTCCAATGAGAGAACAAGAACCTGAAAAGAGAATTAAAAACTTTAATGAGGTTCCATTTGGTTATAGTGATGAGGAGGCAGTAGTTGAGGCAGAAAGATGTCTGCAGTGTGAGCATCAGCCTTGTGTTGAAGGTTGCCCGGTTCATGTGCCGATACCTCAATTTATTCAGTCAATATTAAATGGAGATGTTGTTGAAGCAAATCAAATAATAAAAAGCAAAAATAATTTACCTGCTGTCTGTGGACGAGTTTGTCCTCAGGAAGAACAGTGTGAAGATGTTTGTATAATGGGAATAAAAAATGAGCCGGTTGCAATTGGCCGTCTAGAAAGATATGTGGCAGATTATAATATGGAAAAAGGTACTGATAAATCATCTGCTGCTGAATTAGAAAAGATGAAAATACCAGAACTAGCAGGAAAAAAAGTTGCAGTAATCGGAGCTGGACCAGCTGGCTTGACTGCAGCAGCTGATCTTGCTAAATATGGATTTGATGTGACTATTTTTGAAGCTCTTCATGATACAGGTGGAGTATTACGATATGGTATTCCTGAGTTTAGACTTCCCAAAGATATAGTAGATAAGGAAGTTGAAGCTATTAAAGATCTTGGAGTAGAAATTAGACTAAATGTTGTAGTAGGCAAAACAATGACAGTTGACGAACTATTTGAACAGGGATATGAAGCTATGTTTATTGGTGTAGGAGCAGGTCTGCCAAGATTTTTAAATATTCCTGGTGAAAATCTGAATGGCGTTTATTCTGCCAATGAATTTTTAACCAGAGTTAATTTGATGAAAGCATTTAAATATCCTGAATATAAAACACCGGTTTTAGTCGGAGACAAGGTAGCTGTAGTTGGGGCTGGTAATGTTGCTATGGACTCTGCCAGAACTGCAAAGAGACTGGGAGCAGAGAATGTATATATAGTTTACAGAAGAGCTGCAGAACAGATGCCTGCTAGAAGTGAAGAAATTCATCACGCTGAGGAAGAAGGAATCGAGTTTAAACTCTTAAATAACCCAGTTGCTATTCATGGTGAAGATGGTCGAGTTGCTCAGATGGAATGTTTAAAAATGAAGTTGGGCGAAAAAGATGATTCAGGTAGAAGACGTCCGCTTCCAATTGAAGATTCAAACTGGATGCTGGATGTAGATACAGTAATTATAGCTATCGGTCAGAATCCTAATCCACTGCTGACTTCAAATACTAAAGATATTGAAACTAAAAGTTGGGGTGGAATTAAAGTCGATGAAGATCAGGAAACAAGTCGTAAAGGAGTTTATGCTGGTGGAGATGTTGTTACTGGAGCTGCGACTGTAATTCAAGCAATGGGTGCTGGTAAAACAGCAGCAGAAAATATTAAGAATGATTTGTTAAATAAATCTAAAAAATAGAGTGGTTGATTTTATGTCAGATTTATATCAGAATAATTTATTTGCAAAAAAAGAAAAAAAGATATATACAGTAGCTGAAATTACAGAGTATCTTCAAGCTTTAATTAAAGAAGATGCTCTTCTTTCTGACTTTTGGATTAGTGGTGAGATCTCAAACTTTTACCACCACAGCTCAGGTCATATGTATTTCACCTTAAAAGATAAAAATTCTCAGCTGAAAACTGTAATGTTTAAAGGCTATAATTCTTCTCTGGATTTTGAGCCTGAAGAAGGAATGCAGGTTGAGGCCAGAGGTAATTTAGATATTTATGCTCAGCGGGGAGAATATCAATTTTATGCCAGAGAGATGGAGAAGGCAGGTAAGGGTAAATTATATGAAGCCTTTGAAAAATTAAAGGCGAAATTGGATAAAGAAGGACTTTTTGCTGAAAGCAGAAAAAAAGAAATACCGCTGCTGGCTAAAAAAATTGGAATTGTAACTTCTCCTACAGGCGCAGCAGTTAGAGATATTATTTCAGTAATGAAAAGACGTAGTGGTAATTTTTCTGTTTTAATAGTGCCTGCTCATGTACAGGGTAATTTAGCAAAAGATGAAATTACTGCAGGAATTGAATATCTCAACAGTCGTCAAGATATAGATTTAATAATTATTAGCCGTGGTGGTGGTTCGATTGAAGATCTCTGGCCTTTTAATGAAGAAAAGGTGGCCCGAGCCATCTATAACTCCAGACTGCCGCTGATTAGTGGAGTTGGTCATGAAACTGATTTTACCATCTCTGACTTTGCAGCTGATTTGAGAGCGCCAACACCTTCGGCTGCAGCTGAACTTGCTACTGCAAATCGAGAAGAAATTTTAAATAGGCTTGATAATTTAACTCAGCGACTTTTTAACAGCAGTTCAACCAAAATCAAAGAATATAAAAATAAGATTCAGAGTCTGGCTGAGCGAAGGATTTTTTCTTCACCGGAAGAAATATTTCGTAATTATGAGCAGCAGCTTGATCAAATTGAAACAAAGTTAGAACATCAGATAGAAAAAGATTATAATAACTGGGAAAATAAATACCAGTTATTATATCAAAAATTAAACAACTTAAGTCCACTTAAAACTCTAGATCGTGGTTATTCTATTCTTCAGGATGAAAATGATAAGACTATAAAATCAGTAGATCAGCTAAAAAATGGAGATCTACTAAATGCTCGTTTAAGTGATGGTTTGGCCGAATTAGAAGTAAAAGCTAGTAGAAAAGTTGGTGATATTAATGACTAAAAAAAATAAAACTAATGAGAACAAAAAAGATGATATTTTGGATACTGAAGACTTAGATTTTGAATCAGCTTTAGAAAAACTGCAAAAAATTGTGGAAGAACTCGAAAAAGGTGGACTTTCACTTGATCAGACTCTAGCAGAATTTAATCAGGGAATGCAGCTGCTTAAGTTTTGTAATCAAAAACTAGATAAAGCTGAAAAGAAAATTGAGCTAATGCTGAAAGAAAATAATGAGTTTACAAAAGAAGTTCCCTTTGATTCTGAGATTGAGGAGGATTAATTTTGCAGGAAATAAAAAATATTTTAAAAATCAAAGCTGAAGAAGTAGAAAAAAGTTTAGAAACACTGATGACTTTAAAAGAAGAAGCTGCACCTCAATTAACTGAGGCTATGAAATACACTCTACTTTCAGGTGGAAAAAGAATTAGGCCAGTTTTATCACTATTAACAGCTGAATTATTAGATGGAAATTATGAGGCTGCTTTAAAAGCTGGCTCTGCTCTGGAGATGATTCATAGTTATTCTTTAATTCATGATGATCTGCCGGCAATGGATGATGATCAGCTGCGCCGAGGTAAAAAAACTAATCATCTTGTTTTTGGAGAAGCTGCTGCAATTTTAGCTGGAGATGCTTTATTAACTTATGCTTTTGAAGTTCTGGCTGATTTAAATTTAGATCCTGCAGCTAAAGTTAAAATAATTGCTAGTACTGCTAAATATTCAGGTCAGCAGGGTATGGTAGGTGGTCAGGTTTTAGATTTAGAAGGAGAAAACAAGGAATTATCTCTAGCTGAAATGAAGAAAGTACATAGAGCTAAAACAGGAGCTCTAATTAAAGCAGCTGTCTTAAATGGTGTTTACTGTTCTGATTATAATGAAAAAGAGGAAAAAGCACTTTTAGCCTATGCTGAAAATATAGGGGTTTTATTTCAAATTGTTGATGATCTGCTGGATCAAACTGGTGAAACAGAAAAAATGGGTAAGGTTGTCGGTCGAGATGAAGAATTAAATAAGTCTACTTACCCTAAATTATTAGGTCTTAAAGCCGCCAGAGAAGCAGCTCAGGAGCATGCAGCCCAGGCTAAGGCAGAATTAGATATTTTTGGAGATAAAGCAGAAGCTTTAAAAGCACTGGTTGATTATATCTTAAAGAGACAGCATTAATTGAAGGGTATAAACAAATATGTTATAATTAGTTAAAATGCAGATGGTGCAGTATTCTAGTCAGCATACTATCTTTGAAGGCGGGCCTAAAAATCCGTCAACGGGCACATCGATGAAGTTCTTTGTAATGGCTGCTGACGCCCAGTCGGGGGCCTTTGCAGAGAGATAAGGGCTTGGGGCGATCCACAATGGCATGTGGGCGTTGACCCCTTTCCCGCGGAGGCCTGGTCGAGTTATATAATACATAGCAAGGCCAGGTTCACCTGTTTAACTTCAAAGTTAAACAGTGTAGCCTGCTTTGAAGTGGTACTGGAGACAGTAGCAAAACATAGACGCTTGGATCCAGCTCTATGTTGAACCTGCTGGAAACTTGTACTGCAAAAGAAGCTAGAAGATAGTTTAAATGCTGTTAAGGAAAACTTCTAGACTGTCCAGAGGGAATATAATAGGGATTAAAGTGTGTTCTTAGTGGCAATCCAGCTCTGTAGAGGGAGACCCTACAGCGGGAATTTAATGAGAAATCTCCCAGATGGTGACAGATGGGAATTCCTGGGGAAAACCTGCTGGACCTATGACACAGCATTTATCTATTATATTACCATCTGTTATTTTTAAATAGAGGTGAAAATTTATTGGATAATTTAAAGAGCAGTATTATTATTGCTATAATGACTTTTTTTATTGCGGTAAGTGTCTCGTCAGTTTCGCAGACACAGGTTCGTTATGTATCTTTACCGATGGCAGTAATAATACTGTTAACTATTATAATAATAGGAGTTTTGTCGGACATGGTAGGTGTGGCAGCAACTGTTGCCAGAACAGAACCTTTTAACGCTAAGGCAGCCAAAAAAATATTTGGGGCTAAAATTTCTCTTTATTTAGCGAAAAATGGGGATAAAGTTGCAAGTTTAATGTGTGATATTGTTGGAGATATCTGTGGTACTATAAGTGGAGCAATTAGTGCAGTAATAGCTATTGATTTGATAAATTACTATGGTTTTTCAAACTTTTGGACTAATCTAGTAATTATTGGTTTTGCTTCAGCTCTTACAGTTGGTGGAAAAGCCTTTTTTAAACACTACGGAATGAAAAAATCAACAAATATCATATTTTTAGTTGGTAAGTTTATAGCATTTTTTCAGCTTATCTATGACAAAATATATGCTTTTTTAAAAACGAGGTGGAATTAATGAACAGTTATTTATCGGGTATAAATGGAATTGATGATTTAAAACGTTTAAAAGCTTCACAACTTAATGATCTAGCCTCTGAGATTAGGGATTTTTTATTAGAAAATATTTCTAAAACAGGGGGGCATTTAGCTTCCAATCTGGGAACAGTAGAACTAACAATTGCTCTCCATCATTATTTGAATTCTCCTACAGATAAAATCATCTGGGATGTTGGTCATCAAGCATATACACATAAAATTTTAACAGGCCGTAAAAATTGTTTTGCAAATTTGAGGCAGAAAGAAGGCATAAGTGGTTATCCTAAATGTGCAGAATCTCCCCATGATATAATAGGGGCCGGACACAGCAGCACTTCAATTTCTGCTGCAGTTGGACTTTCTCTTGCCAGAAAAAACTTAGATAATATGGGTGATATTTATGCTGTGATTGGTGATGGTGCTTTGACTGGTGGTATGGCCTTTGAGGCTTTAAATCATGCCGGCCATATTGGAGCAGATATTAATGTAATTTTAAATGATAATGAAATGTCCATTTCCAATAATGTAGGAGCTATTTCTAATTATTTATCTACTTTAAGAAATGATCCTACCTTAAAGAAAGCTCAGGAAGATATTGAATTTTTAATAAATAAAATTCCCAAAATCGGAAAAACAGTTACTAATGCTGTCGATAGAGTTAAAAGTGCATTGAAATATAGTTTTATTCAGGGAGTTCTTTTTGAAGAGTTTGGTTTTAATTATTTAGGGCCAATTAACGGACATAATATTATAGAATTAATGAAACATTTTAAACAGGCAGAAGCAGTTGACGGGCCTGTGCTTTTACATGTTGTAACAAAAAAAGGAAAGGGCTATCCACCTGCTGAAAATAATCCGGATAAATTTCACGGTGTGGGAGCTTTTAACATTAAAGATGGAAGTTCAAAAAAATCAAAATCCAAAGCCAGCTACAGTCATATTTTTGGTGAAACTTTAAGCAAGATGGCTGCTGAAGATAAAAAAATTGCAGGCATAACAGCCGCTATGCCCTCAGGTACTGGTATGAATATTTTTGCAAAAGAACATCCTGAGCGTTATTATGATGTTGGTATTGCTGAACAGCATGCGATTACTATGAGTACTGGCCTTGCTAAAGGTGGAATGAAACCTGTGGCTGCTATTTACTCTACTTTTCTGCAGCGGGGCTATGATCAGGTGATTCATGATGCTGCTCTACAGAATATTGATTTAACTATAGCTGTTGATCGGGCTGGAATTGTAGGTAATGATGGGGAAACACATCAGGGATTATTTGATTATTCATTTCTGCGCCCTGTACCTAATTTAGTGATGATGGCAGTTAGAGATGCCGAGCAGATGCAGCAGATGCTTTATACTGCAGTAAATTATGAAGGACCAGCAGTACTGCGATATCCAAGAGGAGCTGCTGCCGGAGAATATATTCCGCTCCCAGTCAGTGAGTTAAAGGAAATAGAGATTGGCAAAGCCGAAGAGTTAATAGAAATTGAAGCTGAAATGGATCTGACAATTCTAGCTGTGGGATCAACAGTTGAACCGGCACTAAAAGCAGCTAAAATTTTAAATAATAACGGATATAAAACTGCAGTAGTTGATGCCAGATTTATTAAGCCATTAGATGAAAAAATTATTTTAAAAGCTATTAAAAATTCTAAAAATATAATTACAGCTGAAGAGCAAGTTCTAGCAGGTGGTTTTTCATCAGGTGTTTTAGAACTGGCTGCAGATCGAGGAGCTGTTATCAAAAATATTAAAAGAATTGGTATTGGTGATGAATTTGTCACTCATGGTGGTATGGAGGAAAAGAAAAAAGAATATCAGCTTGATGCCAGAGGTATTTTAGAAAATGCACTTTCTTTGCTTTCAAAGGCAGAGGAGGTAAATGAACTATGGCCAGAAAAGAAAGATTAGATATAGTAGTAACTGAGAGAGATATGTTTAAAAGTCGCTCGCGCGCTAAAAGGGCAATTATGGCTGGTTTAGTTTTTGTCAATGGTCAGCGTGAGGACAAAGCAGGGACTCAGATTGATCCAGAAGCTGAGATTGAATTTAGGGGAGATAAAAATCCTTATGTCAGCCGAGGTGGCTTTAAGCTTGAGAAAGCCTTAAAAGTATTTGAGATTAATCCTTCTGGTAAAGAAGTAATAGACATTGGAGCCTCGACCGGAGGTTTTACTGACTGTCTGCTTCAGCATGGAGCCAAAAAAGTATATGCTGTAGATGTTGGTTACGGTCAGCTGGCCTGGAAATTAAGACAGGATAATCGAGTTGAGGTTTTAGAGCGCTGCAATTTTAGGCATTTAGAAAAAGATAAATTAAATGTAGAGGTGCCCTTAATTGTAACAGATGTTTCTTTTATTTCTTTGCGTTTAATAGTTCCGGGAGTAAAGAAATTCTTAAAGGAAAACGGTGATTTCATCGCCTTAATCAAACCCCAATTTGAAGCTGGGAGAGATCGAATTGGTAAAAATGGTGTGGTTAAAGATCCGGCTGTCCACCAAGATGTACTAAGTAGTTTGAGCGATTTTTTCCTTAAAGAAGGTATGGAATTATTGGAACTTGATTATTCTCCAATCACAGGTGCTTCAAGTAAAAATATAGAATTTCTTATACATTTAAAATATACTGATCAAAAAGTAGGTTTTAATAAAGAAGATTGGGAAGATAAGATTAATAAAGTATTAGAATCTGCTCATTCAGAATTAGGGGGATAAAGATGGATAAGGCTGCTTTAATAGTAAATTTAGACAAAAAAGAAGCTTTTACCGTAGCTAAAAGAGCTATAGAATGGTTTGAGGCAAGAGGTAAAGACTATCTAATAGAAGAAAATGCTGCTTTTCAACTTTCAAAAAGTGAGAAAGGAGCAGATTATAAACAAATAAAAAATAAAGCTGATTATATTATTATAATAGGTGGTGATGGAACTTTCTTACACAGTTCTCATCATTTTATTGGCAGTGATATCCCTCTCTTAGGTATCAATGTTGGTCATCTTGGTTTTTTAACTGATGTTGAAACTGAAGAATTAACAAAAGCCTTAGAAATGATTGAAAACAGCAACTATAATATAGAAAAAAGAATGATGCTGCAGATAGATCATTATCGAAACAATAAAAAAACAGAGAGTAATTATGCTTTAAATGATTATGTAATTAACCGAGATCCAGATTCTCATATGCTTAAAATAAAATTATATATTAATAAAGAACTGGTAAATAATTTTAGAGGTGATGGACTTATCATTTCCACTCCAACTGGTTCAACCGCCTATTCCTTATCTGCTGGTGGGCCAATAATTAATCCTCGTCAGATTAAAGCTATTTTAATAACGCCTATCTGTCCTCATAATTTACATTTGAGGCCGATGGTTATTTCAGCTCAAGAGAACATAAGAATCAAAGTTGACAGTGATGGTCGTTCTGTCAAGGGCTGTGCTGATGGCAGACAGCAAAATGAAATTGTTCCCGGGGATGAAATCTATATAAGTGGTGCTGATAAAGAATTATCAATAATTAAATTACCTGATAGGACCTTTTATACTATTATTAAAGAAAAAATGAATCTTGCCTAAGTACAGGGGGAAAACTTATGCTCAGTGATCTACAGGTCAAAAATTTTGCACTGATAAATAAGGTTAATATAAATTTCAAAAAAGGTTTAAACATTTTAAGTGGAGAAACTGGTGCCGGAAAATCAATAATTATTGGTGCTTTAGATTTATTATTGGGAGCCCGTGCTAATACTGATGTAATTCGAAGCGGTAAAGAAGCGGCTTATATATCTGCTTTTTTTCAGCCTGATGAGCTTAAAATAATTAATAATATTTTAAATGAAGCTGGGATTGAGCAAGAGGAAAATGGAATTTTGATTGCTCGCGAAATTAGAGAAAACGGTCGCAATAGAACTTTAATTAACGGCCAGCTTTCTACTTTGAAAATTGTTAAAAAAATTAGCCGTTATTTAATTGATATCCATGGTCAACATGAACATCAACTTCTTTTAGATCAGAGTTCACATTTAATGATTTTAGATGCTTTTATCGGTCAGGAAATTAAGCCTTTGAAAACAGAAATAAAAAACCTTTATCAAGAATTAACTCTGATCAGAAAAGAATTATCGGAAATAGAAATTGATGATTCTCAAAGAGCTAGAGAATTAGATATTATTAATTTTCAAATAGATGAGATAGAAGAAGCTGCTCTTAAAGAAGGAGAATATGAAGAATTAAAAGAGGAATATGAGACATTATCACATGGTGAAGAAATTTATAAAGTTGTGGCTGAGCTGATGAATACTCTCAGTGGTGATGATTATAATGATAAAGGAATAATGGATCGCTTAGCTATTTTAAAAAATAAATTTTTAGAGATTGAAGATTATAATACTGATTTAAAAAAATTAAATAAGAAATTTACTGATATTTATTTCAGTTTAGAAGAATTTATTTTTGATCTAGGCGATTTTGAAAGCTCTTTTGACTATGATGAAGAACAGATAGCTATTATTAGTGACAGACTTGATTTAATCAATACTCTGCTCAAAAAATATGGAGAAAATATAGAAGATGTGCTTTCTTATCTGGAAGAGCTGTATCAAAAAAGAGATAAATTAGAAAATATTGACGAAAAAATAGCATCTCTGAATAAAAAAAATGAGAAATTAAAAAACAAATTACTGCAGAAATCAGAACAGTTATCCAGGCTCAGAAAAAAACATGCAAAAAAACTTGAAGTTAACCTTAAAGAAGAACTGAAAGACTTAGCAATGGAAGATGTAAGATTTAAGGTTGATTTTGACAAAAAAGATATTGCAGCTGATGGTACTGATTGGATAGAATTTTTAATTTCTCCTAATCGAGGTGAGGATCTAAAATCTTTATCTAAAATAGCCTCAGGTGGAGAATTATCAAGGATTATGCTTTCTTTAAAAACAATTACGGCAGCTATTGATCAGGTGGATACTTTAATTTTTGATGAAGTTGACAGCGGTGTTGGTGGTAAAACAGCAGCAAAAATGGCAGCAAAATTAACTCAAATTGCTGCTGATCGGCAGATTGTTTGCATTACTCATTTACCTCAGCTGGCAAGTGCAGCCAATCATCACTTTTTAATTAAAAAAGTAAAGGGAGAAAATAGAACCTTTACTAAAATTCATGCTCTAGATAAAAAAGAGCGAGTTGAAGAAATAGCTAGAATGATTGGTGGCGCTACAATTACTGACAAAACTCTGGCCCATGCAGAAGAGATGGTTATGCTCGCCAAAAAATAATCGAATATAATGTTAGTTTTTAAAATGAAATTCACATAAACTAATTGATGAATTTTATTAATTAAATTAGGGGGAATAAATGTGAGTGACTCTGTTGATATTTTACTGGTTGATGATAATAAGGAATTCTGTCAGCTTTTAGCTGAGTTTTTTGAAATAAATGATGGTTTTAATGTAGTAGAGGTTTTAAATAATGGGGTTCAGGTAATAGAGTATCTAGAAAACAATGATAATCCTGATGTGTTGATTTTAGATATAATTATGCCTCATCTTGATGGTATAGGTGTTTTAGAAGAATTGAACTCCAAAAATTTAATCCAGGATATGAAAATTATTGCTTTAACAGCATTAGGTCATGATAAAATAGTGAAGAATATTTTTGATCTGGGAGCTCATTATTATATTATGAAACCTTTTGATTTAGATAAATTAATAGATAGAATAAATTTATTAATTAATGCAGATTCTGAAGAACAAAAGCGCGATGTATATTTAAAGAATATAAAAATGGAAACTGAAACAGATGATTTCACACCTTATATAACAGAAATAATACATGAATTAGGAGTGCCATCTCATATCAAAGGTTATAGATATATACGCCATGCAGTTGAACTTGTGATTAATGATATGGATTTATTAGGAGCGGTAACTAAAAAATTGTATCCTCAAGTTTCAGAAGAGTTTGATTCAACTCCAAGTCGAGTTGAAAGAGCAATTAGACATGCAATTGATGTAGCTTGGAAGCGGGGAAATCAAGATGCTTTAAAAAAATATTTTAATAATAATTTAAATGAAAACTCCAAGCCAACTAATTCACAATTTATTGCCAGAATAGCAGATGAAATAATGGTCGAATTAAAAGTTTCATAAATGGAGGCTTATAATGGAAATTAAGAAAGAAAAGAAAATTAACGGAAAAACAATATATAATGGAAATATTTTAAGACTTTTTAGGGACGAGGTTGAATTTCCTAATCAACATCAATCAGCAAGAGAAGTTGTAGAACATAGTGGTGGTGTTTCTGTGCTTGCAGAAAATGAAGCGGGGGAAATTCTTTTAATCAAACAATACAGATATCCAGTTGATGAAATTATCTATGAAATTCCAGCCGGCAAATTAGAGATTGGTGAAGATACAGAAGAGTGTGCCAGCAGAGAACTAAGAGAAGAAACAGGATATACAGCTGAAAAATTCAGCAAATTATTTGAGTTTTATCCGACTCCAGGTTACAGTACAGAAAAAATATATATCTATCAGGCAGAAAACTTAGAATTTGTAGGAAGAGATTTAGAAGAAGGAGAATATATAGAAGTTGTGCCAAAAAGTAAGGCAGAATTAAAAGAACTCTTTCAAGCTGGAAAAATTAAAGACAGCAAAACTTTAATTGCAGTTATGTATTATCTTGGTGATTTTTAATGCTAAAAGATTTCTTTGCAGATTTACATATTCATATTGGAGGAGGAAGTGATGGCAGTCCTGTTAAAATTACTGCTTCCAGGAAATTAAATTTTCCTAATATTTTAAAGGAAGCTGCTTTCAAAAAAGGATTGGATATCATCGGCATAATCGACTGTGCTTCTCCGGTAGTTTTAAAAGATATTGATAGAATGTTAGCTGACGGGGAAATGAAAGAGTTAGATCAAGGTGGAATACTCTATTCTGATCAGCTTTTAATTTTACCTGGAGCAGAAATAGAAAGTAGAGAAAAAAATGGAGGACAGGTACATTATTTGTCTTTTTTTCCAAAAATAAAGCAAATTAAAGAATTCAGTGCTACTATGGATAACTATATTTCCAATATAACTTTAAGCTCACAGGCTGCAAGTTTAACTGGTAAAGAATTATTAAAGATTGTAGATTATCATGGGGGAATAATGATACCAGCTCATATCTTTACTCCCCATAAAAGCTTTTATGGTCGAGCTTTTAAAAGTTATTCAGAAATATTTTCTCCGGCAGAATGGGAGATGATTCCGGCTGTAGAATTAGGCTTAAGTGCAGATACAGAGATGGCAGATTTAATGCCTGAATTAAGTGAAAAATCATTTTTAAGTAATTCTGATGCCCACTCACTGCCTAAGATTGCTAGAGAATATAATATTATGGAATTAGAAGAGCTAAATTTCAATTCAGTTTTTAAAGCTTTAAAACGAAAATCAGGCAGGATTAAAAAGAATTATGGCTTGAATCCTGAGCTGGGAAAATATCATCGCTCACACTGTGAAAATTGTGATAGTATTTTTGAAGGTGAAAAAGCCGTAATTAACTGCCCTAAATGTGGTTCAGATAAAGTAGTAGTTGGAGTTAAAGACAGGATTTTGGAAATTGCAGCAAACAAAGCTCCAGAGCATCCAGTTCACAGACCGGAATATATTTATCAGGTACCATTGCTTGATATTCCAGGTATTGGTAAGAAAACAGCTGCTAAATTATTTGAAAATTGTGGTACAGAAATGGATGTCATCCATAATTTAACTGCAGCAGAATTAAAGCGATGTATGAGCAGTAGAATATTTGAGAAAATAAAAAAAGCCCGGCAGCAGGACTTTAGTTTCCAATCTGGTGGTGGCGGTACTTATGGTAAGGTAATTTTTTAAAGAGAAAGAGGTAGGATAATGGCAGATTTAAAATTAAAAAAATATGCAGAACTTCTAGTTAATTATTCTCTGGAGATAAAAAAAGATGATCAAGTTTTAATTCAGGGAGAAGATATCAGCAAAGAGCTGATTAAAGAAATATATAAAGAAGTATTAAAAAATGGAGCCCACCCGCTTGTAATCACTAAATTTGATGAACAGGAAGAATTATTTTATAAATATGCTTCAGAAGCTCAGCTAAATTATCAGGCTCCATTTACTAAATATTTAATGGAAAATGTTGATGCTTCAATTAAGATTTTGGGACATAATAATACTAAGAATTTAGCTGGTGTTGATCCTGAAAAGATTAAAAAACGTTCTATTGCCCAAAAGGAAATTAGCGAAATTTTAATGAATAGAGCTGCAGCAGGTAGTTTAAACTGGAATATATGTCAGTTTCCTACTCATGCTGATGCCCAAGAAGCAGGTATGTCACTCAGTGATTACAAGGAATTTGTTTATCAGGCCTGTCATTTAAATAAAGAGGACCCTGTAGCTTACTGGGAAGAATTTGGGCAGGAATTAGAAAGAATTGCTTCAATTTTAAATGAAAAAGAAGAATTACATTTTATTTCTGAAGATACAGATTTAAAAGTTAAGGTTGGAGGCAGAACCTGGATTGCAGATAAGGGTAAGGAAAATTATCCAGGTGGTGAAGTTTTTACAGGACCAATTGAAGATAGTGTGGAAGGTAAAATTAGATTTTCTTTCCCTGGAATTTACAGTGGAAAAGAAATTGAGGATATTAGATTAGAATTTAAAAATGGAAAAGTAGTTAAAGCTTCTGCAGCTAAAGGAGAAGAACTTCTACACTCGCTTTTAGATACAGATGAGGGATCACGTTATGTTGGAGAAGTTGCAGTTGGCTGTAATAAAGGAATTACCGAATTTACTCGTAATATGTTATTTGATGAAAAAATAGGAGGCACCATTCATTTAGCTTTAGGCCGCAGTTATCCTGAAACAGGTGGCAAAAATATTTCAACTATTCACTGGGATATGCTTTGTGATATGAAAAATGGTGGAGAAATTTATGCTGATGATCAGTTGATTTATCGTGATGGTAAATTTATAATTTAGTTTCGTTTTGAATAATTATTTCTAAGCAGAGCAAAAATTCAATTCAAATCAACTTTTAAGAAAGGCTAAAATTTCTAATAAAAATACTTATGGAGGTTTTAAATTATGATTAGAGATATCAAAAATAATGCTAAAATTATTGCTGAACAGCTTGATTATAAACCAGAGATTGGACTTATTTTAGGTTCTGGACTTGGTGTGATGGCTGAAGAAATTGAAAATCCAGTTCATATAGATTATGGTGAGCTTAAAAACTTTCCGATTTCTACAGTTGAAGGTCATGCCGGCAGATTTGTAATTGGCGAATTAGAAGGCAAAAAAGTTATTGCTATGCAGGGTAGAACTCACTATTATGAGGGATATTCCATGCAGGAACTGGTTATGCCGGTTAGAATCATGAGAGAAGTTGGAATTGAAAAATTGATTTTAACAAATGCAGCTGGTGGAGTTAACGAAGAGTTTAGTGCCGGTGAATTTATGATTATTTCTGATCATATTAATTTAATGGGAGATAATCCTTTAATTGGGGAAAATTTTGATGAATTCGGTCCGCGTTTTCCAGATATGTCAGAAGCATATAATAAAGAATTAATTGAAATAGCTGAAGCTGTAGCTCGCAAAAATGGAATTTTAACCAGAAAAGGAATTTATGCTGCTGAATCTGGACCAAGTTATGAAACACCGGCTGAAATTAAATACCTAAGAACAATAGGTGCAGATGCTGTTGGAATGTCTACAGTGCCTGAGGTAATTGCAGCAAATCATATGGGTTTAGGGATAGTTGGAGTTTCTTGTATTACTAATATGGCAGCAGGTGTACTTCCACAGCCGCTTAATCACAAAGAGGTTGTAAAAATTGCTGAAAAAGTTAGACCTGATTTTATTAAATTAATGCGGGGTATTATAAAAAATATCTAGTTGGAGGTTTTTTAGATGCGTGCATATGATATAATCTATAAAAAAAGAGAAGGTCAAAAATTAAATGATGAAGAGTTAGAGTTTTTAATTAAAGGTTATGTTAATGGAGAAATTCCTGATTATCAAATTTCAGCCTGGGCAATGGCAGTATTTTTTCAGGGGATGGATGCAGAAGAAACTGCTAAGTTAACGATGTTGATGGCTGAGTCAGGAGATATGATAGATTTAAGCCCTATTCAAGGGATTAAAGTTGATAAACACAGTACCGGTGGGGTTGGAGATACAACGACTCTAATTCTTGCTCCTTTAGTTGCTTCAGCTGGGATACCAGTTGCTAAAATGTCAGGGCGCGGACTTGGCCATACAGGAGGCACAATAGATAAATTAGAATCTATACCTAATTTTAATACATCATTAAGCAGAGATAAATTTTTTAATAATGTAAATCAGCATGGAGTTGCTGTAGTTGGTCAGACAGGCAATTTAACTCCAGCTGATAAAAAATTATATGCGCTAAGAGATGTAACTGCAACAGTAGAGTCTATTCCGTTAATTGCCAGCAGTATTATGAGTAAAAAACTGGCTGGTGGTGCTGATGCAATTGTGCTTGATGTTAAAACAGGTAATGGTGCTTTTATGAAAGATTTTGCTGATGCTAAAAAATTAGCAGAGGCGATGGTTGCTATTGGTAAAAAAGTTGGTCGAGATACAGCAGCTTATATAACTGATATGAATCAACCGTTAGGTAATGCAGTCGGAAATGCACTTGAAGTTAAAGAAGCTATTAAAACACTCAGGGGAGAAGGTCCTGAAGATTTAACTGAACTTTGTGTTGAATTAGGTTCAGCAATGCTTCAGCTTTCAGGTAAAATTGAAGATTTAGAAACGGGCAGAAAGATTTTAAGAGAAAATTTAAAAAATGGAAAGGCTTTAGCCAAATTTTCTGAGATGATTACGGCTCAGGGAGGAAATGCTGAAGTAGTTGATGATTTAGACTTACTGCCAACTGCAGCTGATACTGTTGAAGTGAAAGCAGAAAAAGGTGGTTATATTTCTGAAATTAAAGCACTGGATGTTGGTCTGGCTGCAATGATTTTAGGTGCTGGTAGGGAAAATAAGGAATCTGAAATCGACCTTGCTGTCGGCTTAGAACTTAAGAAAAAAACCACTGATCAGATCAGTAAAGGCGAGACTTTAGCAGTGCTTCATTACAATGACAGTAAAAATCTTGCAGAAGCAAAGAAAAAGCTTTTAGAAGCTTTTACAATTACTGAAAAAAAGGAAAAGAAAAATAAATTAATATATGAGATAATTAAATAAGCTAATTTTTGAGGTGAGTTTATGACAATTTTTAATGGTGAGCGTCTGGAAACTAAAGTTTTTCAACTAGATCGAGAAAGAATGGCAGATGGTTGGTATTCAGATGTTTATTTTCGCAATATAGCACGTATTTTAACTAAATTATCTGAAGAAGGCTATAAGTTTAAGGAACAAGATATAGGAAATATAGAAGTGGAAATGCAGATTTTTCCCAGACGTCAACCATTTTGTATCTTGGGCGGAATAGATGAAGCACTTTCTATTTTAAAAACAGCTGCTGGTTATAAAGATCAAGCTGGCAATTTTATTAATACTTCTTCAAGTCTAGAAATTGAAGCCTGTCATGATGGCGAAAAAGCTTATTATAAAGGTAATCCTCATAATGTTGATCCTGTAATAAAAATTAGAGGACGTTATCGTGATTTTTCAATACTTGAAACACCGATCTTAGGATCCTTAACTGAGGCCTCGAGAATTGCTACAAATGTTTATCAAGTTATGGTAGCTGCAAGAGGAAAAGACATTCTATTTTTTCCAGCTAGATTTACTCATTATAAATCACAGGCCATGCATGGATATGCCTATTCTTTAGGAGTAAATGCCTATAATAATGAATATGGAACTAATACCCAGCGTTATATTTCAACTGATGAACAGGGAGCCTGGTGGGGTGGCAAAGGTGGAGGAACTATCAGCCATTCTTATGTAGCTTCATTTTTAGGAGACACAGCTGAGTCAATGCTGCAGTTTTGCCGTTTAATGCCGCTTGAGGTAAATAGAATTGCTCTGGTAGATTTTGAGAATGACTGTGTTAAAACAAGCCTTGATGTTTTAAAAGCAATGTTTGATAAATATATTGAGCTTTTAAGATCTGGTCAGGAAAAAGAGGCAAAAAAATATAAGTTATTTGGAGTTAGACCTGATAATTCTTCTGATTTAAGGGATGAAAGTGTTGAGCCCCTTGGTAAAAAAGAACTTGATAATGGGGTTAATGCCAGGTTAATTTTTAATATTCGCAAGGCAATTGATAATGCTTATAAAAATTGGGATTTAAGACCTGAAAATTTTGAAATTGCTAAAAATTTCTGTGAAGATGTAAAAATCATTGCAACTGGTGGTTTTAATCCTGAAAAAATTGAGCGCTTTGAATCATCACAGGTGCCTGTTGATATTTATGGTGTTGGCAGCTGGCTTTTATCTAATTGTTCCTGTGCGGGTACTAAAAATGATTTTACTGGAGATGTTGTTCGGGTTAAAGTTGATGGCGAGTGGGTTGAGCTGGCTAAGGTTGGCCGTTCTGCCGCTGATAATCCAAAATTAAAAGAAATAAATTTAAGTGAAATCAGCTAGAGAAATTGACTTACTAAATTTTAATTAATTTTATAATTCAGGCTGTCTCTATTGAGGCAGTCTTTTAAAGTGGTGAATAGTAATGAAAAATAAAAACAATTTATTAGATGAGCTTCTTGATTCAATGGCAGAAGAATATTATATCTATAACAGTAAAATTATTAAAGTTAATAATTTAAAAGAGGTTGATTTTAAAAAAGTAGCTGCAAATGTTGATGAGTCTGATTATAGATTTTATAAGAAAAATCAATATTTAATCGATCAGGATAATGTTTATTTTAACAAAGAAAGTGTTAATTTGTTAAAATATAAAATCCAATTTTTAGGAAAAATAAAATCTGGAGAACATAATGTTCCCTATCATGATAATCAGAAATACAAAAGTTTAAGTATTGAGTTGGATAAAGGTCTTGATTTATTAAAAAAATATAAACAAAATAGTCATGACCAGGCATCATTTCTGCATTATAAATCTAATTTGTTGGCTCAACTTCCTGCAGAAAGACGGGAACTTCTTTTAGATCTGGCTGCAGAAGCAGCTGGTTTAGGCTATAATCTTTATCTGGTTGGAGGCCAGGTTCGTGATTTACTAATTGATCTGCCCTTAAATAAGGATTTAGATATTTTATTAGATGGAGATTTAAAGAAGTTTTTTGATCATCTTGCTAAAAAATATGACTATGAATATGATTATAATAATAAATTTTCTACCGGCTTTTTACACAACAAGTATGGGTATTCAATTGATATTGCCAGCTGTCGAGAAGAAAAATATCATTTTCCAGGCTCACTACCCCTTGTAGAAAAAGCTGATCTTTTTTCCGATTTATTTAGAAGAGACTTTACAATTAATACTTTAGTTATTGATTTACATCCAGATCGCAAAGGAATACTCTATGATTTCTTTGGCGGCTTAAATGATTTAAAAAATAGAATGCTTAAAGTTCTTCATAATTATAGTTTTAGAGATGATCCTTTAAGAATTTTAAGAGGTATTCGTTTTCAAACTTTAAAAGAATTTAGACTGAGTGCTGAAACAGTTGAGCTGAGCCGAAAATCACTCAAAAATTATGATTATCATAAACTTGCTGTAGAAAGAGTCTTTACTGAAATTTCATATTTATTTAAGGCACAAAAAGATATTTCTCAATTTTCCTCTATTTTATTAAATCAGATTCCTGTTTTGAAATTAGTTAAAGCTGATTTTAAATTTAATCCAGATCGAGATGCAGATTTTTTAAAAGGAGAAAAACTTTTAGCTATCAGTAGAGAAAAGGAGATCGATGTTAATCATTTTCTTGTCAGATTAATAAATTTGTTTTATAATAGTAAAGAAAGCTTAATAAACTCATGGCCTTTATCAACTCTAGAAAAGAAGACTTTTATCAGGAAAAGATGGGAGGATATTTCTACTTCAATTTTTGAGATTAAGGATTCAGCTTTAAAATACAGAAATCTGGAATCTTATCAGGTAGAAGAACTGCTGTTTTTTGCAATTAATAATTTTAAACAGGATTATGTAGAAGAAATTTTTAATCATCTAAAGTTAAGAAAAGAACTAGAAATTCCTGTTACAGGACACGATTTATTAGAACTAGGGGTAGAGCAGGGGCCAGAAATAAAAGAATATTTATTGGAAATTAGAGATCAAATTCTAAGAAAAAATATTACTAATCGCCAGGAAGCATTAGAATATTTAAGAAAAATTATTTAGTTTATCTGTCTTTTATAAGAGGTGAAATAATGAATACAGTATACGAATTATTATTACTAATACCAGTACTATTATTTTCTTTATCATTACACGAATTTATGCACGGTTATGTTTCATATAGATTAGGAGATCCAACCCCAAAATCTCAGGGTAGATTAACTTTAAATCCCCTTGCTCATTTAGATCCAATGGGAAGTTTAGTTTTGATTTTAACCAGACGTTTTGGTTGGGCAAAACCTGTGCCGATTAATCCTAATTATTATAAAAAGCCAAGACAGGGTATGATGTTGGTCAGTCTTGCAGGACCTGGAGCAAATTTTTTTCTAGCAGCTTTATTTGCACTTATAGCAAGAATAGTAGTCTTTTTTAGTTCTTCAACTTTATATCAACTGCAAATGGCAGGATATGGCAGTTTAGTTCAGACTATTTTTGTTTTCTTTCAGCTGGCAGTTATTATTAATTTAAGTTTAGGTTTTTTCAATCTGTTGCCGATACCACCACTTGATGGTTCTAAGATTTTAATGGGTGTTTTACCACCGAAATTTGATAAATATATTAGAAAGCTGGAAGGTCCTTATGGAATGATTTTACTTTTACTAATGGCTTATACAGGTATTTTGTGGAGTGTTATTGGACCACTGGTAAATACTATGTATCGTCTATTATTATAGGAGAAAGAGGTTAGACTATGGACTATAAACTTGTGCTTGATGATTTTGAAGGACCGCTGGAGCTTTTATATCAGCTGGTTAAAAAAAATGAAATTAATATTTCAGAACTTTCACTTGCCAAAATTACTGATCAATATCTTGATTATCTTGATCAAATGCGAGAATTTGATATTGATCTGGCCAGTGAATTTTTAATTATTGCAGCTGAGCTAATTGAAATAAAAATTAAAGCACTGCTGCCTGCAGAAGCTGAAGCTGAGGAAAGAGAAAGTGAGCATGAATTAATTACCCGCTTAAGAGAATATGAATTATTTAAAAATATTGCTGAACTTCTAAAAGAATGGGAAGCAGAAGCAGGGAATCGCTATCAGGCTCAGGTTGATTTAGAAGAATTAATGCCGGATCTGCTTCAGGTTGATCTGGAGATTTCTGCTTCTGAACTGCATCAGCTGGTTGTTAAGGCAATTACAGCCGAAAAAGAAGAGGAAACTGAGATACTTAAGAATCCTAAACTTGAATATCTAAAAGAAGAAGAATTTAATATAGGTAATAAAATTAGAGATATTTTAAAAGATATCCGACAGTTTAATCAAGAAATATCATTTTTTAAGTTGATTAAGGAAGAAAATAATCAATTAGAAATAGTAGTAAGTTTATTAGCCCTATTAGAATTAATGAAGAGAAAAAGAATTAAGGTAATACAGGATAGTAATTTTTCAGATATTAGAATTAGCATGGAAAAGTAATAGTAGTTAAAGTCTGCAGTGATAAAAATTGAAGTCTGCCAGTAAATCTTTTGGGTTTGCCTGGAGGAGGGTCAGTTAATGAGCGAAGATAATATAAGTTATCTTAGTAATAAAAGAAGAGAAAAAGAACAGCAGCTGCTTGACAATCTGGGCTTTGAAGATTTAAAACCAAAAGATATTGCCCTGGTTGAGGCACTTATTTTTAGCAGTAAAAAAAAGCTGCCGCACAAAGTTATTAAAGAAATAACTTCTTTTTCTGAAGAAAAACTAGAAAGAATTATTATTTATCTAGAGCAGAAATACCAGAGTCTAGAATTTGGGATCCAGTTAAAAGAATATAATAACAGCTACTTATTTCAGACCAAAAAAGAATTCGCTGCTGAAATTGAGCAGCTATTTGATATCACAAAGGTTTCTTCTCTTTCTACTGCTTCTATGGAAACACTGGCTATTATTGCTTATCGACAGCCTGTTACCCGCTCTGAAATAGAGGCAATTAGAGGAGTTAGTGTTGAGAGGACTCTCAGTACTTTAAGCAAATATGAATTAATAGAAGAAGTGGGCAGAAAAGAAACTATTGGTAATCCGATTATTTATGGGACTACAGGCCAGTTTTTAGAATATCTAGATATTGAAGATTTAAACGAATTGCCGGAGATTGAAAGAGTAGAAAAATTATTTGCAGAAGAAATTGAAGAAGCAGCCGAAAAAGCTGCAGCAGCAGAGAAAAAAGAAAATGAAGATGATGAGGAAAAAATAGAAGCTAATTAAAAAATAGAAGCTTAATCAATACGAAGATAAATACATTAAAATATTATTATAATTTTGAGGTGAAATAATGGAAAGACTGCAGAAAGTTATGGCCCATGCAGGGGTTGCTTCTCGTAGAAAATCAGAGGAAATCATAGCAGAGGGAAGAGTTAAGGTTAATGGGGAAATTGTTACAGAAATGGGATTTAAGGTAGACCCCAAGCAGGATGAAATTGTTGTTGATGGTGAGGTTATTAGTGAAGAAAAGAAAAGATATATTTTATTAAATAAACCAGAAGGATATATTACAACTGTTTCCGATCCTGAAGATAGGCCAACAGTAATGGATTTAATACCTGATTTAAAACAGAGATTATATCCTGCCGGTAGACTTGATTATGATAGTTCAGGACTTTTAATTATGACTAATGATGGTGATTTAACCTATAAATTAACTCATCCTAAAAAAGAAGTTGATAAAAAATATAGGGTTTGGGCAGATGGTGAATTAAGCCGTGAAGATTTCGAGAAATTTGAAGCTGGAATGATTATTGATGGTCAAAAGACAGCACCAGCTGAAATATCTAATGTGAAATATAAAGATTATCAGACTGAATTTGATGTTGTAATTCATGAAGGTAGAAATAGACAGGTTCGTAGAATGTGTAAAATAGCAGGTTTTCCTGTTGCTTCACTTAAAAGAATTGCTTTTGCATTTTTGACCCTTGAGGGTCTTGAAGAAGGAGATTTTAGATATTTAAGTGAGCAAGAAGTTGCTAAATTAAAAAATATAGGCTAATTTAAGCGATAAAGAAGGAAAAACACCTTTAATCAAGAAATAAATAATTAGCTGTTTAAATATTCTCAAGGTTATTTTGATAACCTATAAGATTCTCCACCTATTTTAGAGAAAAAATTATTAATATTATTTCAAGGGGGAGTTAAACTATTTATGGAAGAATTAAAGGTTTCATCAAAATCAGATCCAAAGGCTGTTGCTGGTGCTTTAGCAGCAGTTGTGAGGGAAGAAAAGAAAGTTGAACTACAGGCAGTTGGGGCTGGAGCAGTTAATCAGACTATCAAAGCAATTGCAATTTCAAGGGGCTATGTTGCTCCAAATGGAATGGACTTAATAATGATACCTGCATTTGCCGAAATTGAAATCGATGGAGAAGAAAGAACAGCTATAAAATTTTTAGTAGAGCCGAGATAAATCACGAGCTTTTTAAAACCTATCCGTGAGGGTAGGTTTTTAACTGTAAATCAGGCTAAAGTGTGAGGTTGGTGGTTAATATTTTTCTAAAAAAAATTAGGCTGAAAGGTTTTAAATCTTTTGCCAATAAAACAGATATAGAAATTGAAGAAAATATCACTGCAGTAGTAGGTCCAAATGGCAGTGGTAAGAGTAATATAGTGGATGCTATTCGTTGGGTTTTAGGTGAGCAGAGTGCCAAAAATCTTCGTGGAAGCAGAATGTCAGATATTATATTTTCTGGAAGTGAAGAATTAAATTCTAAAAAGAAGGCCAGTGTAACTCTCTTTTTTGATAATTCTAATGGAGATTTACCGGTTGAAGGTAAGGAGTTAACTTTAGGACGTCAGGTAGAAGATGACGGCCGCAGTGACTATTTAATCAATGGTGCTTCCTGCCGTTTAAAAGATATTGAGATGCTTTTAATGGACAGTGGACTTGGAAGTGATGGTTATTCAATAGTTGGACAGGGAAGAATTGACTCCATAATTAAATCTAAGCCAGATAAGATGCGCCTCTTTTTTGAAGAAGCTGCCGGGATTATGAAACACAAATCTCGGAAAGAAGAAGCAGAAAAAAGATTGGAAAATACAAATACAGATTTAAACAGGATTCATGATATAGTAGATGAACTGGAAAAAAGACATGACCCTTTAGAAAAAGCAGCAGAAAAAGCAAAAAAATATAAGGGCTATAAAGATGAGCTTTCAGATTTAGAAATTAGCTTATTAAATAAGCAGTGGAAAGAACATTCAAAAGAATTTAAAGAGCTTAGTCAAAAAAGAGAAACTGCTCAGAAGAAATTAACTGAAAAAGAAAGCAGATATAATGCATTATCATATAAACTTGATAATTTTAAAGATAAATTGAAAAACTTAAAAAATGAAAAAGAAGAAGTTAGTAATGATTATTTTCAGAATCAAAACAAAGTGAATGAGATTAATAATAATTTAAATGTAATTGAGGAAAGAAAAAATAATTACATAGAAAATAAAGAAAATTTAAAGCATAAAATAACTAAGTTAAAAAAAGAGAGTAAACTGCAGGAAAAAGAAGTTAAAAAAGCTAAAGAAAATTTTGAGATTATTAACTCTGATCAGGAAAATGTTAAAAATGAAATTAATGATTTAAAGCATAAAATAAACAGCAGCAGAAAAAAAATAGAAAAGCTTAAACAGCAAATCGAAACTAAAGAAAATAAGATTGAGACTAAAAAAGAAGAAATCCAAACTGAAAATTCAGCTTTAGAAAGGTTAAAAGAAAGAGTTGATATTTCTAATGATAGACTTCAGGAAATATCAGAATCTCAAGCTGAAATTAATTCGAAAATAGAAAATAAAAAGGCTAAAGCTGATCAAATAAAAGAAGAGCTATCTCTAATCAGAACAGAAATTGAAGCAGCAGAAAAAACATTAGAAAAATTAGCTCAAACAATCAAAGATGAGGCAGAGGCTTTAGAAACTGGCAAAGATGAGCTTTTAAAAACTAAAGAAGATTTTCAGCATTATAATTCCCGCCTGCAGCTGATGGAAGAAATGCAGGACAGCTATGAAGGTTATTATAACGGTGTTCGGAGCATTTTAGAAAAAAGAGATAAATTTAGCGGCTTAATTGATGTAGTAGCTGAAATAGTTTCTGTAAAAGCTGAGTATGAGCAGGCAATTGAAACTGCTTTAGGGGCAAAAATGCAGAACATCATTGTAGAAGATGATCAGACCGCCCGTGATGCTGTGCAGTATTTAAAAAAGAATAAGCGAGGCCGTGCTACTTTTTTACCTTTAAACATGGTTAATGGTTCTCGTCTCGGCGATCGTTATTTAAATAAATTATCTGAGCAGGAAGGTTTTATTGGTCTGGCAGTAGATTTAGTAGATTTCCCCGAGCGTTTAGAAAATATATTTAATTTTCTCTTAGGTCAGATAGTAGTTAGTGATAATCTTGATCATGCAGTTAAGATGGCTAAAAATATTAAAAGAAGTTTTAGGATTGTTACTACCGAAGGAGATGTTGTTTATCCTGGGGGAGCAATTTCTGGAGGAAGCAGTTCCAGCAACAGCCGCGACTTAATTGGGCGCAGCCGAAAAATAAAAGATCTCAAAGAAAAGAAATTAAAATTACAGCAAAAAGGTAAATCTCTTGTTAAAAAATTAGAAAATGATAAAAACAAGCTTGATCAAAAACAGGAAAAATTAGAAACTTTGAAATCAGAGCTTCAATCTTTAAAAATGGAAGAAAATAATATAATCAATCGAAAAAATAGAATCGAAGAAAATTTAAATGAATTAAAAAATGATAAAAGTAAAAGACAGGATAGTTTTTCTAATCTAGATAATAATTTAAAAGATAATCAAAATTCAATTGCTGCTAAAGAAGATAATATTGAAAAATCAAAGGCTGAAATTGAGAATTTAAAAATTGAGATTAATGATCTGCAGGCAGCTTTAAATATTAAAGAAGAAAATTTAGCAGAAATTGAACCTCAATTAAAAGAATTAGAATTAGATGGAGCTAGGATATCTGAAAAAAGAAATAACGCTCAGGAAAAATTAAGTGAGAAAAAAAGAAATCTAGAATTAAAAAACAAAGAAATTAAGGCACGCGAAAAAGAAATAGAAGAGATAAGCATTGATTTAGAAAAAATTGCTGAGCGCAAAGTTAAACTACAGCAGAAGAAAAAAGAACTGGAAACTGAAGGCAGGTCTTTAAAACAAAAAAAAGAGGAACTAACTTTAAAAGTTAAAGATTTAGAAAAAGAAGTTGAGCATAAAGAAAAAGAATCAAAAGAGCTGCAGCAGGAATTAAATAAAATTAAAGATACCTTTCATCAGCTTGATTTAAAATATACAAAATTAGATGATAAATTAACAAATATTAATTCTATACTGCTGGAAGACTATAATTTAGAGCCAGCCCAAATTGATGAAAGTAATTTAATAGAAATTAGTGATGAAGATGAAGCAGAAGTTGAAACTAAAATCAGAGAATTGAAAAAGCAAATGGAAAAATTACATCCGATTAATGAAGCAGCAGTAGAAGAGTTTGCTGAGTTAAAAGATAGATTAGACTATTTGCATGAACAGCAGGATGATTTAAAACATGCCAGAAATTCGATCGAATTAGTTATTTCAGATATAGAAGAATCAATGGAAAAAATGTTTGCAGAAACTTTTTATCAGGTTAAAGAAGAGTTTTCTAAAGTTTTCAAATCTCTATTTCAGGGTGGAAAAGCTGAACTTAAATTAACAGATTCTGATGAAATGCTGACTACAGGAGTTGAAATTCATGCTCAACCTCCAGGTAAAACTTTAAAAAGCTTATCACTGCTTTCTGGTGGAGAACGAGCTTTAACAGCAATTGCCTTAATTTTTGCTTTCATTCAGGTTAAACCAAGTCCTTTTTACGTCTTGGATGAAATTGATGCTCCACTGGATGATGTTAATATAGTTCGATTTGCCAGTTTTATCAAAAAATATGCCAAGGTCGCTCAGTTTATTATAATAACTCACCGTCGTTATATGATGACTGAAGTTGATTCTTTATACGGGGTAACTATGGAAAAATCTGGTGTATCACGTTTAGTATCTTTAAAATTGGATCAGGCAGCAGAATTTAATGATAATTATATCAAGGAGGCTTTATAAGTGGGATTTTTACAGAGATTAAAAGATGGACTAAAAAAAACAAAAGAAGGTTTTGTAAATAGGGTAACAAGTATTTTTGCAGGCAGAACAAATATTGATGATGAGTTATTTGAAGAACTGGAAGAAGTTTTAATCCAGGCAGATGTTGGTGTTAAAACCACTTTTGCTTTAATTGAAAAATTAAAAGAAGATGTTGAGGTAGAAGAAATTACAGAGCCGGAAGAACTGATGGAATATTTTCAGAAAGAACTAAAAAGCATGCTGCAAAATGATGAGGGCAGCTTTAATTTTGATAAAGAGCTGAACATTATTATGGTTGTCGGTGTAAATGGTGCTGGAAAAACAACAACAATTGCTAAAATTGCTGGTCGTTATAAAAAACAGGGTAAAAAAGTTATGCTTGCTGCTGGTGATACTTTTAGAGCTGGGGCTATTGAGCAGCTGCAGATCTGGGGAGATCGTTTAGGTGTTAATGTAATTTCGCAGCAGGAAGGTTCAGATGCAGCAGCAGTAGCCTATGATGCAGTTCAGTCTGCTAATGCTAAAGATGTTGATCTATTAATTGTAGATACAGCAGGTCGTCTGCATACACAGACTAACCTAATGGAGGAACTTAAAAAAGTAAAAAGAGTTATTGATAGAGAAGCTGGAAAAATAAAAGCAGAGGTAGAAGTTCTTTTAGTTTTAGATGCTACAACAGGTCAAAATGCAATTTCTCAGGCAAAGTTATTTAATGAAGCAGTAAGTGTGGATGGAATTGCTTTAACTAAACTGGATGGAACTGCAAAAGGTGGAATTGTGATTGCAGTTAAAAATGAACTGCAGATTCCAATCAAATTAATTGGAGTTGGAGAAGCAGCCGAAGACCTGCAGAACTTTGATCCAGACGAATTTATTGAGGCACTTTTTAGCAGTGAAGAGTAATATTAATCAGTTCTGTGGTTAATCTATTGACCCAGATATTAATCAAGAGAGTTTTGTTAAGCTTAAAATTTCAAAACTTGATCTTGTTTTTATTCATAAGGAAAAGATTGAGTCCTGATAAATATAATAGATCTGACTTATTAGCTTTTTCTAATAGAACTTAATGAGTAAACATAATTAAACTGCTTCTGTAAACACGATGTTTACAGCTGACTGCAGTGCAGGAGGCACTGATCAGGAGGGTAAAGCAGTTTAATTTGTTTATGAATTTTAGTTCTTTTTAAAAGTTAATTTGGAAAGATATTATATTTATCGGGGCTCAATCTTAACTGATTAAAAAATTAAGGATGTTTTGAAATTTTAGCTTGACAAAAGCTCCAAAATATCGTATACTATCACTTGTGTTAAGTAAATTAACTTTACAGGTGATTATATTGCTAAAGAAAACAATGAAAATAACAATGTTATTTGATTTTTATGGCTCACTGCTGACAGAAAAACAGCAGAAAATTATTAATAGTTACTTCTATAATGATCTATCACTGTCGGAAATAGCTGATAATATCGGCATTTCGCGCCAGGGAGTTTATGATCACTTACATAGAAGCGAGGAAAATTTAGAAAACTATGAGGCTAAGTTAGGACTATTAAGAAAGTATAATAGAATTAGAAAAAATATAAATGATTTAGATGATATGATGACAGCTAAAGGGATATTAGCTGAAGATCAGAATCAAGATTTACGCAAAAAACTAGAATCGATTAAATCGATCCTCTAGAGGGGGTATATTATGATTTTTTCCAGTCTGGCTGAAAAACTGCAGGATACCTTTGATAAGTTAAAAGGAAAGGGTAAACTGTCAGAGAAAGACGTTAAAGCAGCTTTAAAAGAGGTTAAGATGGCTCTTTTAGAGGCTGATGTAAATTATAAAGTTGTAAAAAACTTTATTTCTAAAATCGAAGAAAGAGCTGTTGGTAAGGAAGTTATGGATAGTTTAACTCCCGGCCAGCATGTTATTAAAATAGTAAATGAAGAAATGCAGGATTTGATGGGTGGCAGTAAAGAAGATATTGCTGTTTCATCTGAGCCACCAACAATTATCATGATGGTTGGTCTGCAGGGTTCTGGTAAAACTACCAGTGCCGGTAAACTGGCCCGCAAGTTATCTAAAGATGGTAAAAACCCACTTTTAGCTGCTGCAGATGTTTACAGACCAGCCGCTATTAGACAGCTGCAGGTTTTAGGTGAAAGATTAGAACTGCCAGTATTTTCAATGGGTGAAGATAGTAATCCGGTTGATATAGCTAAGGGAAGTATTAATTATGCTGCTTCTCATAACTGTGACACCATTATTCTTGATACAGCAGGTCGTCTGCATATTGATCAGGATATGATGGAAGAACTTGAGTCAATCAAATCAACAGTAGAGCCAGATGAAATTCTGCTGGTTGTTGATGCAATGACCGGTCAGGATGCAGTTAATGTTGCTAAAAACTTTGACCAGCGTCTTGATATAGATGGTATTGTTTTAACTAAGATGGATGGTGATGCTCGTGGTGGTGCTGCTTTATCTATAAAGGCGATCACAGGTAAACCAATTAAATTTGCTGGTACTGGTGAAAAACTAGCTGATTTAGAAACTTTTCATCCAGATAGAATGTCTTCTCGAATTCTCGGTATGGGCGATGTTTTAAGTTTAATTGAAAAAGCAGAAAAAAGCATTGATAAAGAAAAAGCTCAGGCCTTAGAAGAAAAACTAAGAAAAAATGAATTTACTTTAGAAGATTTTATGGAGCAGATGGAGCAGGTTAGAAATATGGGTCCTATGGATGAAATTCTTGGTATGATACCAGGAATGGGAGGAGCCAAACAGCTAAAAAATATGCAGGTTGATGATAAACAGCTGGATTATATTGAAGCTATTATTTCATCAATGACTCCAGAAGAGCGCAGAGATCCTGAAGTAATTAATGGTTCTCGCCGCAAAAGAATTGCTCAGGGTAGTGGAACCAGTATTCAGGAAGTTAATCGTCTTTTAAAACAGTTTAGACAGATTAAAAAAATGATGAAACAATTAAACAGTGGAAAAATGAAAAAAGGTGGAGGCTTAAATCTGCCATTTTTCAATTAATATAAAATCAATAATAAAAATTATTTGATGGGCTTTTGGCCCTAATGCAAATTTGCACTTAATGTGCGAATGAGGGGAGGTGTTTGATAGATGGTTAAGATTCGTTTAAAAAGAATTGGTAGTAAGCGTAATGCATCATACAGAATTATTGTATCTGATTCCAAGAGAGCTCCTCAAGGATATTTCGTTGAGGAATTAGGTTTCTTTGATCCTACAACTGAACCAGAGACTTATAACATTGATGAAGAAAAAGCACTCAAGTGGTTAAATAATGGTGCAAAACCTTCAGATACAGTTAAGACTTTATTAAAGAAGTCAGGTGTTATGGCAAAGTATCACGGTAATGAGTAATTAAAAGGAGGTTTTCTCCATGGAAGAACTAATACAATTTATTGCCGAATCAATTGTAGATGATCCTTCAGAAGTTTCGGTAAATAGAATTGAAGAAAATAATTCTATCACTGTAGAACTTTCTGTTGCAGATGAAGATATGGGTAAGGTCATTGGTAAGAGAGGCCGAATTGCAAAAGCAATTAGAACTGTAGCAAATGCAGCAGCAGCAAAAGAAGGAACAAATGTAAAAGTTGATATTAAATAATTTTTTCAGGCTGGTGAAATAATTGAGTGATAATTACTTAGAAATTGGAATAATAACTCGTTTTCAGGGAAATAAAGGTGAGGTGCGTGTCAAAGCGACAACTGATATTCCTGAGCGTTTTCTTGATTTAGATGCTGTTTATCTAAAAAGAGGAAAAGAGCTTAAAGAACTGGAAATAGAATATATTCGTTTCCATAAACAATTTGTAATAATTAAGTTTTTTGATGTAGATTCTATTGATGAAGCCGAAAAACTTAAAAATTATCAGGTCTTAATTGATGAGTCTGAAAAATATTTACTTCCAGAAGACAACTATTATGTCAGTGATTTAATGGACTGTGAGGTTTATTTAGAATCTGGCAAATATTTAGGAAAATTAATAGATGTTGTCGATACTTTAGGCGCAGATATTTTTCTGGTTAAAGGCCAGGAAAAAGAATATATGCTGCCTGCCAGTCATGAGATGATTTTAGAGATTGATCTTGAAAATAAGAAAATTATTGTTGATCCAATTCCAGGAATCTTAGATCTTTAGGAGCTGAATTTATGTTTTTTGATATTTTAACTCTTTTTCCCGAAATGTTTGTGGGACCTTTTAGTGAAAGTATTTTAAAAAGAGCCAGAGAAAAAGACTTGATTGATATTAAGACAATTAATATCCGTGATTTTGCTGAGGATAAACATCATACTACAGATGAACCACCATATGGTGGAGGAGCTGGAATGGTGATGAAGGCAGAACCGATCTTTAAAGCCTGGCAGGATACTCAAAATAAAAGAGGAGTTAAATCAAAAACTATTTTAATGAGTCCTCAGGGTAAAGAACTGACTCAGGACTTAGTTAAAGATCTGAGCAGAGAAGAAGGTTTGACAATAATTTGTGGCCGTTATGAAGGTGTTGATGAACGAGTTAGGGATACTGTTGTTGATCAAGAAATCTCGATTGGTGATTATGTACTTACCGGTGGAGAATTACCAGCAATGGTGCTTGTTGATTCAATATCCAGACTTTTAAGTGATGTCTTAGGTGATGAAGATTCTTCGAAAAAAGATTCATTTTATAATGGACTTTTAGAACATCCTCATTATACCAGGCCACGAGAGTTTAACGGTCTTAAAGTTCCTGATGTATTGGTTAGTGGTAATCATCAGCTGATTGAACGCTGGCGCAAAAAAGAATCTTTAAAAAGAACTCTTTTGCGAAGAAAAGATTTACTGGAAGATAAAAAACTTAGTGATCAAGAAAAAGAATTACTTAAAGAAATAAAGCTGGAACTAAAGGGTGAAGTTGATGAGTAAAATTGAGGCAGATGTCTATCTTGGTTTAGTCCATAATCCTATTTATAATAAACTGGATGAGGTCATAACAACAACTGTAACAAACTATGATTTACACGATATTTCAAGAGCTGCAAAAACATATGATATCAAAAAATACTATATAATAAATAATTTAAAATCACAGCAGGAATTAGTAGAAAGAGTTAAAGACTATTGGACCGGCGGCAGAGGTGCTGATTATGTATATAATCGACATCAGGCTTTTTCTGTTTTAGAAATTGCTTCTGAATTAGAAGATGTTAAAGCAGAAATAAAAGAGGAAACCGGTCAAGAACCTTTATTAATTGCTACTGATGCCCGCGAATATCCTAATACCATATCCTATATAGATATGCGTAAGGAATTACAGAAAATTGATCGTCCATTTTTAATTATTTATGGAACAGGTTATGGATTAACTAAAGAGATGATTGCTGACTGTGATTATATGCTTTATCCGATTTGGGGTAGAGGCGATTTTAATCACCTTTCAGTTAGAAGTGCTGCTTCAATAATAATGGACCGCTTATTGTCTGATCCCTGGTGGGAAGCATAAATTTAATGATTTTTTGAGAGGAGGTTTATAGATGAACATTATCAATGAAATAGAAAAAGAACAAATTCGTGATGATATTCCCGAATTTGCTGTTGGAGATACATTAGATCTTAAAGTATTAATCTCTGAAGGTGGAAAAGAAAGATTACAGCCATTTAAAGGTGTTGTTATTAGAAGAAATGGTGGTGGTGTGAGCGAGACTTTCACTATTCGTAAAATTGCTCATGGTGTTGGTGTGGAAAGAACTTTCCCACTACATACATCTAAGCTGGATACTATTACTGTGGTTCGCCGTGGTGATGTGAGAAGATCTCGTCTCTACTATCTACGGGATAGAAGAGGTAAGGCTTCTAGAATTAAAGAGAAAAGAGAAGAAAGAAAGTAATTATTTGAGACTAAGGTGGGGAACTTCTCCACCTTTTTTCAATATATAAAAGTTAAATTTAGATTATAAAATTTTATTATTTTTTGAGGAGTTTTAAATATGATACAATGGTATCCTGGCCATATGGCCAAAGCAAAGAGAATATTGAAAGATGATTTAAAATTAGTTGATATAGTAATTGAGGTTGCTGATGCAAGAATTCCTTTAAGCAGTCAAAATCCTGACCTTAGAAAATTAATTAATGAGCAGGTTAAGGTAACTGTTTTAAATAAAAAAGATCTCGCTGATTCTGAGTATAATAAAAAATGGATAAAATATTTTCAAGATGAGACAGATGAAGACGCAGTATTACTAAATTCTCTGACAGGAGAAGGAGTAAGTGATTTAAAAAGTATTTTGAATAATACTTATGATCGAATTGCTGCTAAACTAGCTCAAAAAGGAAGAAATCCTCGCCGTTTAAGAGCAATGATCATCGGGATTCCCAATGTTGGTAAGTCAGCTCTAATAAATTTACTTGCGGGCTCTAATATAACTACCATTGGTAATAAGCCGGGGGTTACTCGGGGCAGGCAGTGGGTTAATGTCAGCCAAAAAATTAGATTGCTTGACACACCAGGAATTTTATGGCCAAAATTTTCAAATGAAGATATGGCCTATAAATTAGCTTTAACTGGTGCTGTAGGTAATGATATTTTCGATTTTGAACTTGCTGCTTATAAATTAATAGAGTTTATTATTGAAATTAATGAAGATATCTTATTAGATGCTTATGATCTTGATTATTTAGAAACAATGTCTTATGATATATTAGCTGATATAGGACGTAAAAGAGGCTGCTTAATGACCGGGGGTAAAGTTGATCGTAATCGGGCAGCAGGAATAGTAATTAATGATTTCCGTGATGGTAAATTGGGTCAAATCACTCTGGAAAAACCTGCAGAAGCTGCTGAACCAAAGGTGGACACTGATGATGGAGAATGATCTAAAACTTAAATTAGATAATTTTAAAAAACTGGATGATTTAAAAGATTTTACAATTAAAGAACTAAAATTTTTTGCTTCTGAATTGGAAGTTGATGAAGAACTGCCTGAAATAATTAAATTTCTAAAAGCGGATTCTCGTAAAGGTGTTAAAAAAATTGCAGCAAAACTGCAGCGGAAGATCACCAAAAAAGAAGCTATAATAACTAAGTGGGAGCAGATGAATGAGATAGAATCAAAATTAATTGCTCAGGGATATCAATTAATAGTTGGTATTGATGAAGCTGGAAGAGGGCCCCTGGCAGGACCTGTTGTTGCTGCAGCAGTAATTTTAGATCCAGATCAAAAAATTTATGGTTTAGATGATTCAAAAAAACTTTCCCGCCAAAAAAGAGAAGAATTATTTATTGAAATTAAAGCTAAGGCAAAGGTTGGAGTAGGTCAAGCAAACAGCAGCGAAATTGATAAATATAATATTAGAGAAGCAACTTTTACTGCCATGAAAAGAGCTGTTAAAGATTTGCTGCCTGATTTAAATAATAATCCTGATATTTTATTAGTTGATGGTAATGCTGCAATTCCTAATTTGACTATTGAGCAAAAAACAATAATTGATGGTGATGCTTATGTTAATGCAATTGCTGCCGCTTCCATAATTGCGAAAGTGACAAGAGATAATATTATTTTTAAGTATGCTGAAAAGTATCCTGAATATAGTTTTAAATCAAATAAGGGTTATGGAACTGCTGAACATATAGCTGCTTTAGAAGAGCACGGCTCTTCGCCAATTCACCGCAAATCATTTGGCAGAGTTCCAGAATAAGATAGCAGAGATTAAAATATATATAAGCTCTTATGAAAGGAGATAAGAAAATGAATACAAAAACAATAGCTCGTGGAGCAGCAATTACTGCTTTATATGTTGTTATAACATATTTTTTGGCTCCTGTAAGTTTTGGGCCAATTCAATTTAGAGCTGCAGAAGCCTTAACAGTTTTACCAATTATTTTTCCAGAAGCAGTACCAGCTTTATTTTTAGGTGTTCTGCTGGCTAATGTCATTGGTGGCTTAGGTATGATCGATATAGTTGGTGGAAGTTTAGTTACTCTTTTAGCTGCCTATGTTACTTATAAAAATAGGGATAATATTTTTGCTTATTTAAGTCCTATTTTATTTAATGCATTTTTAATTAGTATTTATTTACATACATTATTTGGACTTCCTTACTGGTTAAACGTTATTCAAATTGGCTTAAGTGAGGCAGCAGTTGTATTGATACTTGGAGTTCCTTTAATTAAGTATCTAAAGAAGCATTTCTGATTTTTCTGCATACCAGCGGAAATCAACCGCTTCAATTAAGTCTGTTTCTTTTATTTTATAATTATTATTCAAGTCTGCAATAGTTCTGGCTACTCTCATTAATCTAATATAGCCTCGAACACTTAATTTTAGGCGTTCATAGGCTTGGTCTAGTATTTTTTTACTTTTTTTATCAAGCTGACAGTATTTTTCTATATCTTTTAACTGGAGTTCAGAATTATTTTTGAGATTTGTATCTAAATATCTTTTAGCCTGCATTTTGCGGGCTATTTTTATTTTTTTAAGATGATTTTTAGCTTCGTTTTTTGATTTCTTTAATAGAATCTCATCTTTTTTTAAAGGTAAAACTTCAATCTGCAGATCAATTCGATCTTTTAGCGGGCCTGATAATTTTTGTTGATACCTGACAATATCTCTTTCCGAGCATTTGCATTTTCTATCCTTTACCCCTGCAAAACCACAGGGACAGGGATTCATAGCTGCTATAAATTGAAAATCAGCTGGAAAATAAAAACTTCCCTGCTGGCGAACAATTTTAATTCTTTTTTTCTCCAGTGGTTCTCTTAAATTAGCCAGTACTCTATTTTTGAATTCTGGCAGTTCATCTAAAAATAAAACTCCGTTGTGTGCTAGCGATATTTCGCCTGGAACCGGTATATGACCACCACCAATTAAGGCAGCAGAAGTAATAGAATGATGTGGAGCTATAAAAGGCCGATATTTTTTTATTAAATTAAGTTCATTTAAATTATTATTGATACTATATATTGAAGCTGTTTCAAGCAGTTCTTTTTTATTTAAAGGAGCTAATAACTTAACTATTGATTCAGCTAAAATAGTTTTACCACAGCCAGGTGGACCAATTAATAGTAGATTATGACCTCCAGCTGCTGCAGTTATGATTGCTCTTTTAGCATTTTTTTGACCTCTTATTTCAGAAATATCAGCATAGTCTAAAGAAAAATTTGATTTTAGTATCGGATCAGCCAGCTTATTTTCTGAACTATTTTCTAAATTACTGATCTCCCAAAGATGTTTTATTAAATATGAATTTAAATTTTTAACTAAATAGGACTCTTTTTGGTTTTCAGCAGGTAGTACAGCTTCCATAAAATTATTTTCTCTGGCAGCTAAAAGCATTGATAATACGCCTTTGACGTGATTTATATTTCCATTTAAATTTAATTCACCTGCAAATATTTTTTTGCTTTTATTTTTTATAGTTATTTGTCCTGAACATTCCAGTAAAACTGCTGCTATCGCTAAATCAAAGTGGGAGCCATATTTATTAATATTACCTGGTGCAAGATTAACTGTTATTTTTTTTACAGGCCATTCAAAACCAGAATTAATGATAGCTGATCTAACCCTTTTTGCAGATTCTCTAACAGTTTTACCGGCAAGACCAACAATATTAAAGCCTGGTAAACCTCTAGAAATATCAACTTCAACCCTTACTATTTCTGCCTTGACTCCATGGATTACAGCTGAATAAAGATATGAATACATATTTGCTCCTTTCAAAAGACTAATAATCAATCTAAAATGCTGTAAGCTTATCAAAAAAGAAGACTAAATTATTCAATTATATTTGTAAAATGTTTAAGTTTATCAATTTTTTTGGCATCAGGATCAATTTTTAGGGCAATTAAATCAAAACGAATCGAACTTAAATGGATATTTTTTTCAGCAAAATAATAAATAGCAGCTCTTCTGATGTGATGCATTTGCTTTTGAAAAAGAGACTCTGCCAGTTGAATATAGTTTTCTGAGCTTCTGCTTTTAACTTCTACAAAAATGGTACAGCTATTTTTAGCAGCAATGATATCAATTTCTCCAAATTTGTTTCTGTAATTTCTTTCTACAATATAATAACCTTCTTTTTTTAAGTACCTGACTGCAATTTCTTCACCTAATACGCCAATTTTGTTATGTAATGCCATTAAAAAACCTCCTTTTATTAGATATAATATATAATTATGTAAATAAATAGAAATTCCTTCTTTTTTATTACTTTTTTTATTAAATTTAATTTGATTATAAAACCGTCCATAAGTTTGACATATTCAATTTTCTTTAATATATTATAATTAAGTTTAAATATTCACAATATTAGAAAAGGAGTGGTTTGAATGGCTAAGTTAACTGACAAAGTTGCTTTGATTACCGGTGCTTCTAGTGGAATTGGTAAGGGAATTGCAGAAGTTTATGCTGATCATGGA
>JBNJFG010000017.1:0-38691 GCA_051746665.1 Bacillota bacterium | reverse complement strand
GCTTCTTTTAAATCCGCCTTAGTCTGCTGATCCTGCTCTGGATTAACTGCCCTTGTGCCAGCAAGTATAACACTGGTTTTGAATCCATTTTTAGCACTATCTAAGGCAGTATATTTAACACAGTAATCAAAGGCAAGACCTACTATATCAACTTCTTTAACGTTTAAAGATTTTAGTAAGCCCGCCAATCCCAAATCAGTGCCATCATTATCCTGAAAGGCTGAATAACTATCTACCTCTTCAGCTGTACCCTTACGCAGTATATAATCAAATTCTTTTGTCTTTATTTCTGAATTAAATTCTGCGCCTTTAGTTAGCTCAATACAGTGATCAGGCCATAAAACTGGTCCCAGACCCTGCTCATCACTGTAAGGAGTGAAGGGTTCCTGCTGATGATTGGAGGCAAAGCTTAAATGTGAAGCAGGATGCCAGTCCTGTGAAGCAACAATCACCTTATATTTATCAGATTCTAAAAGTTTATTAACCTGCTCATTAATTTCGGATGCATTAGGAACAGCTAAAGCGCCTTTTTCATAAAAGTCATTCTGTAAATCTACAGCAATTAAGGCTTTTGCCATTATTATCACCTCTTGATCGTCAAAGTCATTATCATTAGATTCATTAAAATTTTATTTGAAAATCACTGTACTCTGTTAATTCTTCCTCATTAATTTTCAAGTTATCAACTCTAGCATAAGAAGGTCCTTCTTTAAGTTTTTCTATCATCTGGGCCACTTTATTTTTATCCCCCTGAATAACTGCTTCAACTCGACCATCAATTAAATTCTTAGCCCAGCCTCTTATATTTAAAACAGCTGCCTCTCTTCTAATAAAAGCTCTAAATCCTACTCCCTGTACCTTTCCAGATATAAAAATATGCTTCTGTACTTCTTCTGCAGCCATCTTATATACACCTCCATTTGTTTACATTATACATAGGATTATAATCTGTGGCAAATTATTATTCTAAATACTGATTTACCCTCAATGCCGCTTTTGCTCCTTCAGCTGCTGAAATGATAATCTGCTTATCAATAATATCAGTAACATCTCCTGCAGCCCAGATACCCTCGACTCCAGTTTCATTTCTGTCATTAATTAAAATTTCTTTCTGTTTATTTGTTTCCAGTAGATCCTGGGCAAAATCACTATTAGCAATTAGACCAATTTCAATAAATAAACCGTTAATATCTAATTCCTCAGATTTATCATCATTTACATCTTTAATTATAATTGACTCGAGTTTATCCTCACCGATGATTTGGTCAACAGTAGTTGAAGTATGAACAGTTATCTTCTCATTTTTATTTATTCTTTGCTGGAGGTATTCATCTCCCATTAACTTATCCTGAATTTCTAATAAATCAACTTCACAGCCAATATTTGCTAGATCTAAAGCTGCTTCAAGGCCTGAGTTTCCTCCACCTACTACAGCCACCGGCTGTCCTTTATAAAGAAAAGCATCACAGCTGGCACAGTAGTGAACTCCTTTACCAGTTAAAACATATTCCTGTTTCATACCGAGATGACGTTTTTGGGCTCCAGTTGCTATAATTACTGACTTGGTTAAATATTCTTTGCCGTTATCAGTTTTTATAACTTTTTTCTGGCCCTGATCCTCAATCCCAACTGCTTCTTCCCCGATTACTGTCTCTACTTCATATTTAGCTATATGATCCCAGAAATCATAGATCAAATGAGCACCAGTGGTATCAGCTTTACCGAGATAATTATCAATTTCATTAGTAGTAATTACCTGGCCGCCAATATCTTTAGTTAATAATAATAGATCAATTCCTTTGCGGGCAGCATAAAGGGCAGCGTTTAAAGCAGCGGGTCCTGCTCCTAAAATTACAAGTTCCCATTCTTTAGTAGATAAATCTTTTACTTCTCTGCCTATTAATTTATTAAATTCACCAAGCTTTTCTAATTCTATCAGATCATCATAGCCCCCAAGACTCTGATCATTTATAATAATTTGAGGTACTGTTTTTCCACCTGTTCTCCCCTGCATCACCTCATAATTATCCCCTTTTTCAATATCAATTTCTTCAAATTTTAAGCCCTTACTCTTTAAAAATGCCTTTGCCTTTTTACAATATGGACACCATTCTTTAGAATATACTTCAATTTTTAATTCATTAGACATCATAAATTCCCCCTATAATTTTTGATTCTTATTTGACATAAGTTCTAGTGGATGTTAACATAAATATGGTTATTAGAAAATAAAATAAATCTAAATACTTTAATTGAGGTGAAATTAAATGGCAACAGTTATGGAACATGCGGATAATCTTGCAGAATCAATTGTTGAGTCACAAGAATTTCAAGAACTTAAAGAGAAAGAAGAAATTATGGTTGAAGATGAAGATGCAAAAGCAATGTTAGATGAGCTTAATGCTAAGTATCAGCAGGCACAAATGATGCAGCAGAATGGCCAGCAGATGAGTGATGAGCAAAAACAGGAATTACAGGTAATGGAACAAAAAATGAAGAAAAATGATAAAATTTCTGAATTCTATGAAGCTCAGAATCATTTTAATCAATTAATGAATTCTGTAAATCAAGTAATCACACAGAAACTTCAGGGTGAAGAAGAACAAGCTGAAGACGCTGAGTAATTAATAATATAATTGAATTTTGAACAGAACCGCAGTCAGCTGGCTGCGGTTTTTTGCTTTTTAATTTATATTATTTCCAGCTTTATAGCCAGTAGAAAAAGCAATCTGCAAATTATAACCACCTGTCATTGCTGCTACATCTATTACTTCTCCTGCAAAATATAAATCCTTAACTATTTTTGATTCCAGAGTTTTAGGGTTAATTTCTGCTGTATCAACTCCACCTCTGGTAACTATTGCTCTTTCAAAACCTTTTTTAGCTTTTATATTTAATTTTAAAGCCTTTAATAAGTATATCAATTCTTCTCTTTCAGCTGCAGTAATCTGGTTTACTGTTTTTTGGTAATCTATAGAAGATAATTCTAGAATAATTGGAATCATTTTTTTCGGTAATAAGTCATCCAGACTGTTGCCGAAGTATTTATTGCTGTACTTTTCAAAATCCCTTAAAATTCTTCTGTCCAGACTCTGATAATCAAGAGCAGGCTTTAAGTCTATCTCTAGCTGATAAGCCTCAGGCTCAGAATCAAGATGCATTGATGCTGAAATAATCAGAGGTCCATCTAAATAATTACTTCTAATTTCTAAATCTCCAAAATCACTATAAATCTCTTCTTCTGCTTTAAATAATTTTAAATCAACATATTTTAATTTTAAACCTTCTGCCTGATAAATCCATTTTTCTTTAGTTTCTAAGCCGCATAATCCAGGTTCTGGCTCAATGATTTGATGGCCTAAATTTTGAGCTAGCTGAAAACCGCTGCCGTCAGATCCAGTTTGAGGATAAGAACTGCCTCCAGCTGCTAAAATTATTTTATCTGCTTCAAGCTGGCCCTGATATTTAAGCTTAACTCCTGCTGCTTTATTATTTTTAATTATAATTTCTTCTACCTTGTCCTGTATAATTTCAACATTATTTTCAAAAAGTTCTCTCTGCATTACTTTTAATACATCCTGAGAACGATTTGATTTTGGAAAAACCCGATCTCCTCTTTCAATTTTTAAAGATAAACCTAATCCTTCAAAAAAATAATAGAGTCTGTAAGCATCAAATTCACCCAGAGAACTGTACATGAATTCTGGATTATCTACTATATTTTTTATATGCTGATTTAAATCCGAATAATTGGTTAAATTACAGCGACCCTTACCGGTAATCAGTAATTTTTTGCCAAGATTTTTATTTTTATCAATTAAAATAACTCGGTTTTCATTTTTAGCAGCCTGCAGAGCTGCCATCATCCCTGCAGGGCCGCCACCAACAACTACTACTTTAGTCAAAATAGAACTTCCTTTCCTTTAAACCTTATAGTTTAATTTAATGCTTTTACAGCATTTTTTATTCTTTTTAATCCCTTTTTTAGTCTTTTACGAGGACAGGCTAAATTTAACCGCATATACATTGAACCTGCATCTCCAAACCAGCGGCCTGGGTTAAGACCAACTTTAGCTTCTTGATTCATAAATTCTATTAACTGCTCATCACTTTCAAAACCGAGCTGACTGCAGTCCAACCAGACTAAATATGTTCCTTCTGCAGCTGTTAATTTAATTTGAGGAATCTCAGCTTCAAGATATTCTTTTAGAAAATTATAATTATCCTTTAAATATTCAAGCTGGGCTTCAAGCCACTCTTCTCCCTCGTTATAGGCGTTTTTTAGTCCTAGAAGACCGAAGGGGCTGTTGCTTGTACCAAAACCTTCCTTTGCCTCATTATAAGCTGCACGAAGCTCTTTTGACTCAATGATTGTGTAGGAAGTATGTAAACCTGCTATATTGAAAGTTTTACTGGCAGCCATAAAAGTAATTACCTTTTTTCGATATTCTTTAAATTCATCTCTCTCCAGCAGTAATTTTAATACTGGCTGATGTTCATATTCAGGATAAACTAAGTCAGAATGTATTTCATCACTTAAAAGAAAAATATCTTCTTTTTTTAATAGCCGCAGCAGTTCAAGCAGTTCAGCCTGATCCCAGACTCTACCGACTGGATTATGTGGACTGCAGAAAATCATTGCCTTAACCGGCTGATCCTGTTTTTTTGATTCTTTGATCTGCTTTGCTAAAGTTTTTAAATCCATCTGATAATGATCATCTTTATTTAATAATTCATTTTCTATTAACTGCAAGTTATTATTCTCTGCAGCTGCAAAAAATGGTCTATAAACAGGTGGCTGAATAATTACTGCATCACCTGCTTCAGTTATTGCTTTTAAGCTGAAGTTAATAGCTGGTACAACACCAGTATCAAAAATCAACCAGTCTTTTTCTATTTTTAAATCAAATCTTTTTTTGAGCCAATTTTCTACTGCCTGCTCAACACTTTGATCAGCAAAGCTGTAGCCGAAAATACCGGTATCTGCTCTTTCTAACAGACTTTCTTTAACTGCAGGAGCAGTCTGCCAGTCAGAATCTGCTACCCACATCGGTAATATATCTTCATTATTAAAAATTTCTTTAGTTCTATCCCATTTTTCAGACATTGTATTATTTCTATTTTCTAATTTAGAAAATTTAAATTTTGACAATCTAATTCCTCCTGATAATAAATTTATTATTTTTTTATTTTTCTTGATAAAATAAAGACATCAATTTAATCATTTCAGCATGATCTGAACTACCACCCAATTCTCTAGTTGAGTGCATAGCAAGCAGTGGATTACCTAGATCCATACTTTTAATTCCAAGTTGGGTAGCTGCAATTGGCCCAATAGTAGAGCCACCTTTTTTATCACTGCGGTTTGTATAATATTGATAAGAAATATTATTTTTTTCCATTAAATCAATTAAAACAGCAGCAGTTGAGGCATTAGTAGTATATTTTAAATTTGCATTATATTTAATAACAGGTCCTTTATTTAATATTGGTCGATTATTTTGATCATATTCTTCACTAAAATTAGGATGCAGGGCATGAGCCATATCAGCAGATAATAGAAATGATTTTTCAATAATACTGTAATAATCTTCTTTTTGAGCTCCCAAGTTATAGATTATTCTCTCTATTATATTGCCTGCAAAAGGAGAATCAGCCCCCTGAGGAGTAGTGCTTCCAATCTCCTCATTATCATAAAAAATAGCCATTTGAGTCCATGGTTTAGAGGCTGAAGCAGTCAAAGCTTTTAAGGTTGAATGAACCATTGATAAATTATCCTGACAGCCTGCAGAAATAAATTCCTGCTTTCTGCCAGTAAACTCTGCCTTTTCTGTTGGATAAAGATATAATTCAGCTTCTAAAATATCTTCTTTTTTATGAGCAGTAAATTCTGCAATTAAGTCTTTAAGCATTAAAGATTTATTATTTCTTTCCCCATTTATAGACTGTGTTATTAAAGCTCTTAAATCTTTTTTCTTATCTATCTTGCCCTTTTTATTGATATCTTTATTTAAATGAACAGCAAGATTAGGTATCACAGCTAATTTTTCTTTAAAATCAATTAATTCTTCCTTAAGTCCAAAAGAATTATCATCTTTTAAAACCACTTTTCCCGCTAAAGATAAATCTCTATCAAACCAGGTATTTAAAATAGGTCCACCATAAATTTCAGTATTTAATAAATAATAGCCATCTTTTTTTATTATGGGATCAGGCTTAATTTTTAAAGCCGGACTATCTGTATGTGAAGAAATCATTCTAAAACCCTGATTTAAAAAATCTTCTCCTGTAATAAAGGCAATAACTGCTGATTTATTACGGCTGAGAAAGTATTTTCCACCTTCTTTTAAATTCCAACGCTGACTGGGATCAAGCTCTTTATAACCTGACTGCCGCAGCTCTTTTTTTAATTCAGCTGCAGCATGAAAAGCAGTTGGAGAACTATTAAGAAATTGAAGCAGCTCTTCAGCTTCATTATTCATCTTCTTTCACCCCTGCAATATCAATTATTACCTTAGCATAAATTGCTGCACTCTTAACCAGATTATCAATTATGATAAATTCGTCTTTTTGATGTGCTAGTTCAGCCTGACCCGGGAAAAGTGGACCAAAGGCTACTCCTTTATCAACTAGACGAGCATAAGTTCCTCCTCCGATTGCTATTGGATCACTTTTATCACCTGTAAATGCCTGATAAGCAGACATCAGCTTTTTAATAAAGGGATCCTCTTTTGCTACATATAATGGCTCTGCATCACTTAAAATTTCTAAATTGATTAATTTGCTTTCAAGATTAGCTTTAATATCAGAAACTACTTTTTTTGCAGTTGATTTGACCGGGTAGCGAATATTAACTATAAACTCGACTTTATTTTGATCACCTTTAATTACACCGGTATTGAAAGTTAAAGCTGTTGGAACATCATCTTGATCTTTACAGCCAATTGAAGCACCATCAGATTCGATTCCGATTTTTTCTTGATAAAAACTTAAAAACTCTTTTGTTTTAGCACCTGCAAACGGCAGTTCAGCTAAAATATTAATTAAATAAGAAATAGCATTTTCCCCTTTTTCAGGCATACTGCCGTGAGCTGAGATACCTGTATATGATAATTTAAGTTTATCATTATCTGCTTTAAGATTTAGATCAGCTTTTTCATAATCAATCTCAGCTAAAAGTTCTTCTAATTTTTCTTTTTTAATTCCACTTATAACTGCCTCTGCATAATCTGGAACCATATTGGCAGCATTTCCACCTTTAATTTTTTCTAATTTCAAACCATCTTTATCTGCTTCTTTTAAATCTGCAGTAAATTTAAGATCTAAAATCCCTTTTTCAGCATGAATTGCCGGAAATGTTGCGTCAGGACTAAAGGCAAGTTCTGGCATTTTTTCTTTTTTAAAATAATATTTTAATGAAGCCATTCCTGATTCTTCATTTGTTCCCAGAATTAATCTGACTCTTTTATTTAATTTGATATCCAGTTCTTTTACAATTTTCATAGCATATAAGGCAGCAACTGCTGGCCCCTTATCATCAATTGTACCTCTACCAAAAATCTTTCCATCATGAATTTCAGCTGCATAAGGGGGATAAGTCCAGCTGCTTCCCTCAGGCACTACATCAACATGGCAGAGCAGAGCTAAAATTTCTTCTCCTGCTCCCATTTCAACATGAGCCGCCTGATTATCTATATTTTTTGTTTCAAAACCCATAGCTTCAGAGATTTCTATTGATTTGGCCAGAGCCTTATATACTTCTTCACCATAAGGGTAATCTCCAGCCGCTTCTGCCTCAACACTTGGAATCCTTACTAATTCCTGAGTGCTTAAAATCATATCATCTCTTAAACTTTCTGCAGTTTTCATAATTTTATCTTTCATATTTTAGTTTAATAGTAAAATACTATTAAACTCTCACCTCCTAATAATTCTATTTATTTTGTTTTTTATCAATTATCTAGCTATTATTCTATCACTTTTGCTTCTAAATTTAAAATATAATATACTACAATTTAATTACAATTTATCAAAACTCTAACAAAAAAATAAATCCAACCCAAAGCTAATATTTTTAATCATAATATCTCATTTAGTTAGAGATCTTTTGAATTAAAGCTAAAATTGTAGTAAAATTAGATAAAAGATAAGGGTGATAATAATGAATTTAAATAAAATAGATGCTTCAACTAAAATTAATCCTCTGGCAAAAGAAATTAAATTAGGATTCGAATCTGAGCAGCAGCAAAAAGCAGTTTTACTTTTACATGGATTTGGAGGTAAGAGCAGTAACTGGCAGTATGCAGCTGAAAAAATTAATCAAAATTTAAATATTCCCGTTTACATTCCCCGTCTTCCCGGACATGGAACTAATATTAATGATTTTTTAAATAGTAATGCAGATCAGTGGCTCCGAAAAGCTGTAGATAGCTATCTTTATTTAAAAGATGATTTTCAAGAAATTTATCTGGCTGGACTTTCAATGGGCGGACTGCTTGCAGCTTTAATTGCTTCTAAATTTGAAGTAAAAAAATTATCATTAGTTGCTCCCGCTTTTTTTACAAAAAATAAGAAAATAGTTTTTACACCTTTAATTAAGCATTTTATAAAAAAATTGGATAACAATTTTAAGCTGGATGAAGAAAATCTGACTGAGGCAGAAATAGATTTTCATAAAAACTACAGTTTTAATTATTATACAAAAGCACTGGCAGAATTATATAAACTGATTAAAAAGGGGCGTCAGGCAGCTGCTAATATAGATACTGAAACTCAATTAATTTTATCCACTAATGATCAACAGGTGGAAACTAATAAAATTAAAACATTTTTAAATAAAAATATGGGACAATTTTTAGTAGACCAAAAGATCTATCAAAAATCATCCCATGTAATAATCAATGAGCTGGAAAAAGAAAGATGTGCTCAAGATATAATTGAATTTTTTAGTAACTAATTATAATTTTTATTTTATAATTTTAGTTAATTTTATACTAATTCCTGCAGCTGTTTTAAATAATTTTTAAATTTAGCAGCTGCATTTTCTATTGGCTGCGACTTTTTCATATCTACACCAGCATTTTTTAAAATATTTAGTGGATAATCACTACCGCCAGCCTTTAAGAAATCTAGATATTTTGCTGCTGCAGCTGGGCCCTGATTCTGAATTTTTTCTGCCAGTGCTGCTGCCGCTGAATAACCAGTAGCATATTTATAGACATAGAAATTATAGTAGAAATGAGGAATTCTAGCCCATTCATAATCTAATTTCTCATCAATTACTAATGTGTCACCAAAATATTTTTTATTTAATTTCCGGTACATGCTTTTCATCGCCTGAGAAGTTAAACTCTCTCCTGCTTCAACACTCTCGTGAATCATTTTTTCGAATTCAGCAAACATGGTCTGCCTGTAAACTGTGCCTCTAAAGCCTTCTAGATAGTAATTTAGAAGATAAAGTTTTTCTTCTCTGCTTTTTGCATTTTCTAACATATAGTCTATTAACAGATTTTCATTTAGGGTTGAAGCAACTTCGGCTACAAATATTTTGTAATCAGCATATAAATAAGGCTGATTTTCATTGGAATAATAACTGTGCATTGCATGACCCATTTCATGAATTAAGGTAAATAAATTGCTGATATCCTGAGTATAATTCATTAAAATATATGGATGCACACCATAACAGCCGCTGGAATAAGCGCCAGAGCGTTTCCCTTTATTTTCATAAACATCTATCCAGCCTGAATTAAAACCATTTTCTACTGTTTCAATATAATTTTGACCCAGAGGTTCTACAGCTTTTTTTATAATTTCTTTTGTTTCCTCATACTTGAATTTAAGATCAATATCTTCAATTAGAGGTTTATAAACATCATAAATATGAAGCTCATCTAAATTTAACATTTCTTTTTTTAACTCCATATACTGATGTAATGGCTCTAAATTATCAGAAACAGTATCAATTAAATTATTATAAACATCTGTTGAAATATTATCATTATCTAAAGCAGATTCTAAGGCACTGTCATATTTTCTTGCCCGAGCATAAAATACATCACCTTTAACTGAACTATCAAGTACAGCTGCAAAGGTATTTTCGAGCTTTTCGTATTCTCCATGCATTCCCTCAAAGGCATCCTCTCTAACTCTACGATCCTCATTTTTTAATAAATCAATATATCTGCCGTGAGTTAAACGTAATTCATCCCTATTTTCATCTTCAATCAGTGGAAATTCTAAATCCGCATTATTTAACATGCTGAAGATATTTTCAGAACTCTGTGTAACCTCACCAGCCAGCGCCAGAATTTTTTCTTCTTCTGCAGAAAGATAATGGTCTTTCTGTCTTAAAATATTATCAAAAAAATGATTATAAAATTCTAGCTCTTTATTTTGGCTTTTATAATTTTCTAATTCATCTTCTCCCAGTTTAATAATTGCTGGCACCATAAATGAAGTCGAATTAGATAGCTTATTGTAGCACATCATAGCCTTATTTTTATAATTTTGATATTTATCATTTTGTGTGTTTTGATCATATTTCATATGTGCATAAGAATACAATTTTGCTGTTTTCTTTTCAATCTCAATAATTTTATTTAAAGCTTCCAGCAGCTTAGCTGCACTAGCTGTAAACTCATTTTTTAACTCTTTAATGCTTTTTACTTCTTCTAATACAGTTTCAAGTTCTGATTCGAAACTTGAATCATCAGTATAAATGTCATTTAAATTCCACTTATATTTTCCATCAATTTCTTCTCTTTTTTTCAGTTCTTTAGACAAAAGAAATCTTCCTTTCTACATTTTTACTTTTATTATTTTCATGATTTAAAAGCCATTTTTTTCTCCAGACTCCACCTGCATAACCATTAATACTGCCGTCAGCTGAGATGACTCTATGACAGGGAATAATAATTGATATTGGATTGCGAGAATTAGCCTGGCCTACAGCTCTTGCAGCACCTGGATTACCAATATCAGCAGCTACTTCAGAGTAAGAATATGTTTTGCCATAAGGAATTTTTTTGAGATGATTCCAAACTTTTAGCTCAAAATCACTGCCCTCTAATTGCAGAGGGATTTCAAAAGAATTTCTTTTTCCTAAAAAATATTGATTCAGCTGATCAAAAATCAGATTATAGATTTTCAAAATTTTTGGATCTTCATAAAAATTCTTTTGACAATTATTTTTTACTTCTCTTAAATGATCATCAAATTCTATATTTAATAAAGAATTTTTATTAAACTCAATCTTTAAAATGCCGATTGGAGAGGGATAATATGTATGATAACTGATTTTTTTAGTCAAAATATTCACCTCTAATATCTTTCAAGTCGGATGGAGTTTCAAAACGTTCTAAATAATGTGCAGCCAGAATAATCATTTCTTTGCGGCTCATTATTTTCTCTTCTGCTAAAACTAAAATTAGTTTGCCAGGTATTAAGTCCATTTCTAAAGCTTTTTTATAATAATCTTCTTCTTCCATTTCCAAAACACGCTGACTTTCCGCTGCCAGCAGCAATTTAAGGGCATTAGTAGTAGTTAAACTTTGATTTACACTAAGAGTCTCAAGACTGCCTGGAACCCATTCATAAAGGTTTTCAGCCTCTTTTTTCTGCATGATTTTTAAAATAATTGCTGTAAATTCTTTTTCATTAGGTGCTTTATCTAATTTAAAATTATTATTATAGCCTCCAATTGTAATGCCCCAGGAAAGTAATTTTTCAATACTTCCTAAAAGTTGTGAATCATCTATTATTGGAGATTCTGCTGGATATTTTGCAAGATCAATCTTTAAGTTTGACCTAATCTTTTTTAAACTTTCATTATCAGCTGCAATTTGAAGCAGAGATTTATCTTTATCGATAGCTTCGGAAACAGCAATAGCTGCAGCTTCAGCTGTATTCATTGCTGGAGGTAAAACTCTGGCACTTGCTGCCACCAGAGAACTATATCCACTGCTGCGGCCAACAATCATTAGATTATTATTTTTTTCAGCAATTAAAGTCCTTAAAGGAATTGAATAATATTCTGGATTAAATAAAACAAATCCTGGATAATCTTGAGCAGCTGCCTGATAATCAAGCGGATATGAGGCTAGAGTGACTGTATCATCAAACATTTTCTGTCTAAATATATCTTGGATTTTTAACTGATAGTTAGTTATGAAATGTCGGCTTTCCCGGCGGTAAAGTTCCTCAGGTAAATCATTTAATTTAGCATTTTCAAAACCTTCTAAATTATTTTTTAAATATTCTAATATTAATTTAGCTTCTGCTGCTGCTTCTTTTTTAGCCGCTGCAATCGATTTTTCAGAAAGAGGATCTACATTAAATAACAGCAGAGCATTAATATAAGCATCATAATCTCCATTTTTTTCAATAAAAACTATATTTAAACCCCTTAAGCGAAGATTTTTATTTTGAGGCTGATAACTTTTCCCAAAGTTAGAAAATCCCCAGGCGTGATCATTTTTAAAGTGACTATTTTGATATTTATTATTTCTAACTGCTTTTTTTAATTCTGCCGGCTCAACATTAGAAAATTTTAATATCTGAGTAGAAGCCATCCAACTATTTTTTAGATTTATATCAGCTGTGCCAATAAAATAATCTTCTCCTGCTTTTGCTGCCAGATCTCCATCCTGTGATGCATCAATATAAAAATCAGCGCTTAAATCATAAACTGTGCCATCCTTTTCAACTTTTAAGGATTCAATTCCACCCTGTTTAAGTTTTACTGACTGTAGTTTAACAGAATTTAAAATCCGAATATTTTTTTCTGCTGCCAGCATTTCTTCAAATGCTGCTTCTGCTTTTTGAGGAGGAAAAGAAATAGAGGAGCCTAACTTTTGGTGCCATTCTGAAAAAATTCCATGATTAATATTTCTAGATCTACTGTCATAATTTAAATCTAAAAAATTCAAGGCAGCATAAGTCATTAATCCACCTGGCTTTTTTCTGCTCATTAAGAGGGTAACATCTTTACCCTCTCTTGCTGCAGCTACAGCAGCTGTAACCCCTTCAGGTTCGGCAGAAAACACTAGCAAATCACTGTTAATTTTTTCAGCAGCTAAAACATTTAAACTGAAACCCAAAACTAAGATTAGTATTAACGAAATGTTCAAGATTAAGCTCTCTCTATTTATCATTTATTATCTCCTCATTAAATTAATTTTTTACTATTAAAATTTAGCACTACCAGGAGTACGAGGGAAAGAAATAACATCTCTTATATTCTGCATTCCTGATAAATACATTAGTAGTCTTTCAAAACCAAGTCCAAAACCCGAGTGGGGAACTGAACCATATTTTCTAATATCTAAAAACCACTCATATTTTTCTAAGTCCATATTTAATTCTTCCATCCGGCTCTTTAGTTGGTCATATCTTTCTTCACGCTGACTACCACCAATTATCTCGCCAACACCTGGTACCAGACAGTCAACTGCTGCAACTGTTTTTCCATCTTCATTCTGACGCATATAAAAAGCTTTAATATCTTTGGGATAATTATAAACCATTATTGGCTTTTTAAAATGATTTTCTGTTAAATATCTTTCGTGTTCAGACTGCAGATCAATTCCCCAACTGACAGGAAATTCGAAATCCTGATCACAATTTTCCAAAATTTCTATTGCTTCAGTGTAAGTTATTCTGCCAAAATCTGAGCCGATGATATTTTCAATCATTTCTCTCCGACCTTCATCAATCCACTTATTGAAAAAGTCCATTTCTGCTTCTGCTTCTTCAACTGCAAATTTAAATAAATTTTTAATGAAATCTTCCATCAAAGTCATCATCTCATCCAGATTACAAAATGCCATTTCAGGTTCAATCATCCAAAATTCTGAAGCATGACGGGAAGTATTAGAGTTTTCAGCTCTAAAAGTTGGTCCAAAAGTATATACATCCCCAAGTGCTGTAGCCATTAATTCTGCCTCTAATTGTCCACTAACTGTTAATCCAGTTTCTTCAGCAAAGAAGTCCTGACTGTAATCTATTTTTCCAGATTCCGTTTTAGGAAGGTTTTCAAAATCAAGAGTGGTAACCTTAAATACTTCTCCGGCTCCCTCTGCATCACCTGAGGTAATAATTGGAGTATGAACATATTTGAAGTCCTTATTATAAAAATAATTATGTACCGCATATGACATCTTACTGCGGAAGCGATTAACAACTCCAAAAGTATTGGTCCTGGCTCTTAGATGAGCAATTTCTCTTAAAAATTCAAAACTGTGTCTTTTTTTCTGGAGAATGAAATCTTCAGGTGCTTCACCAATGATTTCAATTTCTTCAGCCTTCATTTCTACATCCTGTTCTCTACCTTCAACCTTATCGATATAACCTTTAACCTTGATGCTGGCACCTCTATTAATATCAGCCAGCGGATGCTGATCTGGATTTAAAATAACAAGCTGCAGATTCTTAAGTGTACTTCCATCATTGATCTCTATAAAGGCAATATTTTTTGAGACTCTTTTTGTTCTAACCCATCCCATAACAATAACATCTTTATAGTTATCAATTTTATCTTCTAAAATATCTTTTATTTTTTTCTTTTCAAAATAATTCATCTTATAAATTTCCTCCCTGAATATACAATTCATTTAATTTTTAACAAAAATAAAGAAATTAATAATAGATTATAATAATTTTCCTTATAATAAATTCTATTATATTAACTTCTCGCAAACGAAGCAAAATCCTTTAAGAAATACATAAAAACCATTTAATTTTTCTGCTTTAAGCATTTAAAAGCCCGGAGATTAAACCCCGGGCCCTAATAAATTTTTATGAGTTATTCTTCTAGCTTCATTGGTTCCCCACAGCAAATGAGTTCTCCACCGCCAGCTTCTTTTACCTCGACAACATTACCGCAAATATCACAGCGATATACTTCTCCTTTTTTCTTTACATTCATGTTTTAGCCTCCTCATGTTATGATTTTAATTATAAACAGTTGGGTTAACTGCTAAATTTATCTAAATTAATTATATGCTAAAAATAAAGATTTTGCAATATTTAATCATTAATCTCATCTAATTTAAATTCCTGATGTAAAACATTAAGTGCTTTATTTGCATCCTCTTTTTTAATTAGACAAGAAATTTTAATTTCAGAGGTCGTAATCATACCAATGTTAATACTATTTTCACCTAAGGATGTAAACATTCTAGCTGCAATCCCAGGTGTAGACTGCATTCCCGCTCCCACTATAGAAATTTTAGCAACATCTCGATCAATACTATAGTTGTTAAATTTTAATTCACCTTTAATTTTTTCCAATACCTTTACCGCCAGTTTTTCCTGTTCTTGATTAATTGTAAATGTGATATCATTGAGTTCATCCCGCTGTAAGTTCTGAATAATCATATCAACATTTACTCCAAAATCAGCCAGAGATCTAAACATTTTACCAGCTATACCAGGCTCATCAGGTACTTTTTCTACTGTAATTTTAATTTCTCCTAAATCACTCGCTGCTCCTATTACATTTTTTTTACCTTCCATTTTTTCATCCCCTCTAACAATTGTCCCTCTAATCTTATTAAAACTTGATGCTATGTATAACTTGAGATTGTAGTTATTTGCCAGTTCTACTGCTCTTGGATGTAAGACATTAGCACCTAAATTAGCCAATTCCAGCATTTCTTGATATGAAATATCATCTAACTTGCTTGCATTTTTTACTATTCTTGGATCGGCTGTATAAACTCCATCTACATCTGAATAAATTTCACAGCGATCTGCATTGATAGCCGCTGCTACTGCTACAGTTGTTGTATCAGAACCACCTCTACCTAATGTTGTAAAATCCTGGTTTTCATTAACCCCCTGAAAACCAGCAACTATAACAATTTTATTTTCAGCCAACTCTTTTTTTAAGCGGGTTGTGTCAATATCAGTAATCATTGCCTGATTATGCTTTTCATTAGTTTTTATTTTCATCTGGCTGCCGGTTAAAGATATTGCCGGATAACCTAAAGAATGAATTGCCATAGTTAAAAGTGCAATTGAAACCTGCTCACCTGTAGTTAAAAGCATATCTACTTCTCTTGGATCTGGCTCATCAGTTATATCACCCATTAATTCAATTAAATGATCTGTTGTATCTCCCATTGCTGAAACAACAACAATCATTTGATGGCCTTCCTCATATCCCTCTATTACTCGCTGGGCAACATTTTTAATCAAATCTGCATCGGCTACTGAACTTCCTCCATACTTTTGTACAATTAATGACAACTGTTTCACCTTCCTATTGTTATAAAATTATTATTCTGCTTTAACTGGTATAATATTATTAACAGTTAATACTCCTTTAAGCTTCTCGACTTCTCGCAGTATTATTTCTAGATCTTTTTCCTTAATTTTCTTAGTCATTATTATTACTGGCAGCAGTGGTGTTTCAGTTAAATTATCATGCAAAATTAAATCTGCTAGATTTTTTTCTGAAAATATATTTTTTATATTTTCTATAATTTCTTCATCTTTTTCCAGCTGCAGTCTGATATAAAATGATCTCTTTCGATTATGATATAAATCAAAAACATTTTCTGGTTTTTTTTCTAACTCAAGCTTCATTTTATTGTTATTATTATGCTTAACTGCATTAATCAAATCTATACTCATCAGATTAAATAGTGCTGAATCAGTATTTTCTGCTTTCAAAGTTATTTTTGAATTATAATTAGATATAAATTCAACAGCAGTACTGTTTTCATTAACTGAGGCTAAATAACTATTTTTCTTGATTAAATTTGGTCTAACACCTATATACAATTTGTTTTTTTCTTTTTTAACTGAGCTTATCAGTTTTATCTTATAACCCAGTTCTTCTGCATAAATTAAATCATAACTTGTAATCCCTTTAATCCCCTTAACTTTAACTATATCTGGATCTACAACAATATTATAAAATAAATTTGATAATAAAACAATCTTATACAAACTATCTAAACCGGTTAAATCTAAATCAGGATTTTCTTCAGTATAACTAGCTTCTTTAGCCTGCTCAATTGTCTCCTTCATCGAAATTGTGTTTTTTTCCATCTCAGTTAAAATATAATTGGTGGTCGCATTTAAAATAGCATCAACAGCTTCAATTTCATCCAGACCATAAAAATTATCAATTAGTGTTTTTAAAGGTAGTGGGGAAAAAGCTGCAGAAAAATAGACTCTGCCCTGATATTTTTTTTCTAAACTTTTAATTTCCTTAAAATTTTCAGCAATAACTTTTTTGTTGATAGTTATTATATTTTTATCATTTTTTAAACTCTTAATTATATAATCTTTAGATTCTTCAGTTGGATTTAATTCAATAATAATATCTACTTTAGAATTAAGAAGTATCTCATCAAAACTGGCTGCTGCTTTGATAGATTTAGAGCCAGAAAATATTTTCTGATCAAAATTAATATCTGCTGCTGAAGAAGTATTTAATATGTAATCTATTTCTATTTTTTTTGATGCTAATTTTTCTATTTTATTTTTATTTTCTTCAAAAAATCTCATAAATGAATCATAAGATTCTTGATTAGCAATTAAAGCTGCTTTATACATCTTTAAATATCTCCTCTTTTAGGCTCTGATATAAACTGCTGTTGCTGGCTTTAACTATATAAAAATCAGAATCTATTGCAAGTGAGTTATAAATTCCCTGCATTTTTTTAGCAATCAAATTCTCATTTTCAACTGTAAGGGCTAAGATTGTTGGACCAGCTCCACTTAAAGCTGCACCTGCAGCACCATTATTATAAGCTGTATTTATGATTTTATCAAATCCTTTAATTAATTTTTTCCGATAAGGCTGATGCAGCTGATCATCCATTGCAGTTTTTAATAATTTATAATCTTTATTTATAAAAGCTGCAGTTAAAAGACTGATTCTACTTAAATTTGAAATAGCTTGATTATAATTTATTTCTTTAGGTAAAACCTGGCGTAATTTTTCAGTCTTTAACTCATAATCAGGTACTAATAAAATACAACTAATATTTTGATCTACGTCTATTTTATAATAATCATAGTTGTTATTGCAATTAAAATTTATTGTTAAACCTCCAACAAGAGCTGGTACAACATTATCAGGATGTGTTTCCAGTTCAACTGCAAGCTGTATAAAATCATTTTCTGATATTAATTTGCCAGATATTACTGCAGCTGCTGCCAGGCCACCGATTATTGCGGAAGCACTACTGCCGAGACCTCTAGCTAAAGGGGTATTCATTTCTTCTATTATCTCTGCTCCAATTATTTCTGCTTCTAAAAAATTAAAATATTGTTTGTAAGCCTGAGCAATTAAATTGTCTGAGTCAGCAATCTTTATTTCTTTATCATTATTTTTATCAATAACTTTTATCTTAAGCTGCTGATCATCTCTTTTTTTGATTTTGAAATTATTAAATAAAGTCAAAGCAAGGCCTAAGGTATCATAACCAGGACCAAGATTTGCAGATGTTGCAGGTACTTTAATTTCTGTCATAGTAATTTTCCTTTCTTAATTCTTTTTAACACCAGTATGGCCAAAGCCGCCGTCTCCACGCTGACTTTCACTTAAATTTTCTACTTCATTCCATTCAATTATATTTACTTTTTGTATTATTAACTGGGCAATACGGTCATTAAAGTTTATTTCAAAATCTTTTTGACCATGGTTAATTAAAATAACACCAATCTCACCTCTATAACCTGAATCTATAACTCCATCTGCATTTAAAACAGTTACCCCTTTTTTCAAAGCTAAACCACTGCGGGGATAAACAAAAGCTGCATAACCTTGAGGGACAGCGATTTTTAAACCTGTTTTTATTAGTTTATATTCTCCGCTTTTAATTGTCAATTCTTCTGCTGCATGAAGATCAAGTCCTGCATCTTCTCCGTAGTGTTGATATTGAGGTAATTCTACTTCTTTATTTAATCTTTCTACCTTAATTTCCATTATCATCATCCTTTATTTTAGATTGTTAGTCAATCAAAGAATTAATTTGATAGTTATATTAAAAAAAATAAGCCAGCTTTGTTTTAAAAAGCTGGAAAGTTTTATCTGTTCTATAATTCAAAAAATACACCTTTATTCTATAAAGAGGTGATCTCCTATTTTAGTAATAACTCTTCGACCCCTAAAAAAGCTGACTCTAGTTGCTGTTTTAGGATTATAAAAATAGAGAGCTCCATTAGTTGGATCACTTCCTCTTAGAGCGTCTCTTGCCGCTCTATAAGAAGTCTGATTTGGAGTTAGGTTGATCTGCCCATCACTAACAGCTGAGAACTGTCCTCCCTGATAAATAACCTGAGCAAATGTATTAGGAAACTGCCTGCTTAAAACTCTATTGATAATAACTGCAGCTACAGCTACCTGTCCTAAATATGGTTCTCCTCGCGCTTCTCCATGAATAGCTCTTGCTAAAAGATTAAGTTCCTGTTTACTTACTCTTTTATTTAAAAGCTGATGTGAGGTTAAATTATGAACAGGTAAGCGGATTTTTTCCCCACTGCGCAAAAAACTATTTTCTTTATTATTTAAAGCCAAAATAGTACCAATTGTGGTGCTAAAATCGCGCGCAAGATCATAAAGTGTGTCTCCTGGGCCTACATAATAATTAATGATTTTATCTTTTGGTATTTTATCGATATCAGGTGCCTGCTGGCCTGGATTAATTCTGGCAGCATAATGAGTGTTAATAGCAAAAGAAATTTTAGATTTTTGAGGTCTATAGTCTCTAAAAATTTCTTTATTTTTAGTATTTATATTACTTTTTTTATTATCCTGTGGAATTACTAACTCATCACCCATTTTAATATTTGCTTCATTTGATATATTATTTTCTGCTTTTAATTGATTTAAATCCACATTATATTCTCCTGCTATTTCTGATAGAGTATCTCCCTGTTGAATTACATAAATCAAGCTCAAACTGGGCGCAGCATAAGCAGCTGTGGAAAAAAAGCTAATTATTACAATTATAAAAAAGATCTGAATAAGTAAATTTTTATTTTTCATATTTAAGCTCCATTATTGTTTATTTTTTCAAGCAGCTCGTTACAATTAATTTCTGAAACAGGACATCCTGCTGGTAAAGAATCTAAAAATTTCTTTCCATATGATCTGCTCTTTACTCTTCTATCAAATAAAATAATTAACCCTTTATCTTTTTTGGAACGAATTAATCGACCAAAACCCTGTCTAAATTTAATAACTGCCTGAGGTAAAGCAAGATTGTAAAACGGATTTAATCCTTTTTCCTTTAATAAATCTTCTTTTGCCTGATATAACGGCTCTCCGGGTACTGGAAAAGGAAGTTTAACCATAATTAAGTACTTTAAAATATCCCCAGGTAAATCTACGCCTTCCCAGAAGCTTGAGGTTCCAAAGATGACTGTATTATATTCTGCTCTAAACTCCTGCATAATATAATTACGAGACAACTTAGACTGCGATAAAATTCTAATTCCCTGTTCTTCCAGCTCATCTTTTAAATTATTGAAACAATAACTCAACATTCTGTAAGAAGTAAATAAAACCATAGTTGAGCCTCTGCTTTTAGAAATTATCTTTTTAAGATTAACAACCAGTTCTTTTAAAAATTTATTACTACCTGGATCAGGAAAATTAAGTGGAATTAATAATTCAGCCTGTTTTGAATAATCAAAGGGTGATTCTACTTTTAATTCTTCTGCTTTTTTGATCCCTGTTTCTCTATAAAAATAATCAAAAGAATTAGCCGCAGTTATGGTAGCAGAGGTGAAAATTATATTTGTTAATTTTGACCAGAGCATATCAGGTAAAAATTTACCTGCATCAATTGGTGCAGATTTCTGGACAATCTGTTCAGTACCTCGATAATAGCTTGATTCCAGCCAGAAAACATAATCATCATCTGCTGCCTCTAAATTAAACTCTATTCGTTTTATAAGATCATGACAGCGGTTGATACTCGATTTAATTTTCATTTCATTTTCATCTGTTTCAGCTTCTAAACCGAGATATAAGTTTTCATATATAATCTGTAAGTAGGAAAAAGCATTTTTTAAATAAGCAGCTAGATCCTGAGCAGTCTTATAAAATTCCTGCCATTTTGGAGATGACTGCAGATTTTTATCAACTGTTATTTTTTTATCTTCATAATCTGCAATTAAATCTTTTAATTCATTAAAATACTGTGGAATTAAATCCCTTATTTTTTGGGTTGTAGGAATTAATCGTTGATCAAGCAAGTCTCTCAGCCGCTTTTGATCACTATCAACAGTAAAAGCTATATCCTCTCTAATTTCCGATAAAAGAGAGTTTTTATCACCACTCAGACGCTTCAGCCAATTATCAAGCAGCGGCTGATATAAAGGGTGGCCAAGGTGGTCAGTTGCAATCTCACCAATGTTATGGGCCTCATCTATAACTAAATGATTAAAATTAGGTAAAATACCTCGATCTACAGAACCTGTATCATCTTTAACTCTAGCATCAGATAATAAAAGATGATGGTTAACTATTAAAATATCAGCTTTATATATTGCTTTTCGGGCCTGCATAAAATGACAATTTGAATAAAAAGGACAGGATGTTTTTAAGCAGAGATCACTTTCTGCTGCAATTTGATTCCAAATTGATTTTTTTAGCTGAAAGTTTATTTCTGATTTTTCTCCACTTTCAGTCTGTTTTTTCCACTCATTTAATTCATTAAAAAGAACTTCATCTACTTCTAACTCATTATTATCAAAATTTTTCTTAAAGTTTTTAAATTTACGCAGACAGAGATAATTATTTCTGCCTTTAACTAAAACAGCATTAAAATCAAAATCTAAAGTTCTCTGCAAAGTAACAAGATCTTTATTAATCAGCTGTTCCTGTAAATTAATTGTATTTGTTGAAATAACTATTCTTGCCTGATTTAAATTATTATAAAAAAGAGCCGGTATTAAATAGGCAAAGGATTTACCTGTTCCTGTTCCAGCCTCAATAAAATCAAATTGATGCTTATTAAAAGAATCAATAATTTTTTCAGCCGTAACAAGCTGCTCTTCTCTTTCAGAAAAACGCTCAAGTGCTTGCGCCAGTTTCCCCTCTTTTTTAAAATAACTTAAAATTTCTTCTTTATCTAATTTTTGCTTTTCTTTTTTGGTGCCTGCTTCTACTACTACATAAATTTTATCAGCCTGATTATTAATAATAGCAAATCCAACTTCTCTTGCTGCCATTTTTGCAGCCAGCCTGATATCTGCAGCAGATGGTGTTAGATCACCTGATGGATGATTGTGAATTATCATTTCTCCAGCCATAATATTATTAATTACAGCAGGTGCAGAATTACTGTTGCCCCTAGCCAAAACTTCAATTTCTTCAATTATATGCTTATTGTTTAATTGAGCTCTAATAAATATTTCATTACCAGAAGCAGCTTCAATCTCTTTTTTTATTGTATTTCCAACTTCTAATAACATTTCGGCACTAGCAGACAAGGTTAGTCCTCCCTTAATTGCTTTAATAATATTACATCATCATCTTCTTTTTGATCATCAAATTGGGGTGTTTCTAAAATAAAAACTTTATCTTTCAATTTAGGATGGTTTATTAAATTTTTAAAAGCTTCACTCCCAATTTTCCCTTCTCCGATATGAGCATGCTGATCTTTGTTTGTACAGCAGTCATGTATAGAATCATTGAGGTGAATTACCTTTAAATGTTCAAGACCAATTATCTTTTCAAAATCATTTATTAATTTAGCTAAACCTTCTTTGACTGCCAGATTATACTCAGCAGTGAAAGCATGACAGGTGTCAATACAGACCCCAAGTCTTTCCGAATGATCTACAGCCTCTATTATAGACTTTAAATCTGAAAAATTTTCACCAATACTTGTTCCTGCCCCAGCTGTATTTTCTAGGAGAATCATAGTTTCATTTTTTACTTCAGCTAAAATTTCATTTAAAGCCTCAGCAATTCTCTGAATCCCATTTTCTAGACCAGAACCGGTATGGCTGCCTGGATGAAAAATCAGGTATTCAGCTCCGAGCCTGTCACAACGTTCATATTCAGACTTAAGAGCTGAAATTGATTTTCCCCACAATTTATCTTTTGGAGAGGCTAAATTAATCAAATAAGCAGCATGAACTACAACTGGATCAATCTGATATTTATTTCTTGCTGCCCTGAATTCTGATGCTTCTCCTGCCTCAACCTCGCGCATTTTCCAGCCGCGTGGATTTTTAACAAAAATCTGCATTGAATTACAGCCGATATCAGCTGCCCTTTTAAATGCTTTATCAAGGCCGCCAGCTATAGAAACATGTTTACCTAAGATCATTTAAAGCTCATCTCCAATTATTTATAATATATTTACTCTTTTTCTTCTAATTCTTTTTTTGCATCTTTAAGAGATAAATTAATTCTATCCTGATTATCTATTTCAATAACTTTTACAGGAATTTCATCTCCAATAGAAACAACATCGCCAACTTCTTTTACGTGACGATCAGCTAATTTTGAAATATGAACAAGACCATCTTTATTTGGCAGAATCTCTACAAAAGCACCAAAGTCCATAATTCTTTTTACTGTACCCTGATATATTTTACCAACTTCTACCTCTTCAGTTAGACGAGCAATCATTTCTTTAGCCTGCTGTCCACCTTCTTGATCTTCAGTCATTATTTTAACCAGACCATCATCTTCGATATCAATACTGGCTCCAGTTTCATCAATAATTTTGTTGATCATTTTTCCACCAGGACCAATAACAAATCTGATCTTTTCTGGATCAATGTTCATAGTAATAATAGCAGGTGCATTTTCGGATAATTCTGGACGAGGTTCTGGAATAACATCCAGCATTTTACCCATGATATGCATTCTACCTGCTTTAGCTTTTTCTAATGCTTCTTTTAAGACATCAGAAGAAAGACCTTTTAATTTCATATCCATCTGTAAAGCTGTAATACCATCTTTAGTACCAGCAACTTTAAAGTCCATATCTCCATGGAAATCTTCAAAACCCTGAATATCAGATAGAACAACAATCTCGTCATCTTTTTTCATTAATCCCATAGCAATACCTGCAACAGGTGCCTTAATTGGTACACCAGCAGCCATCAGTGATAAACTACTACCACAAATACTTGCCTGAGATGAAGATCCATTAGATTCTAATACTTCAGAAACAATTCTGATTGTATATGGGAAATCTTCTTCAGAAGGAATAACTGGCAATAATGCTTTTTCACCTAAGGTACCATGACCAATTTCTCTTCTTCCTGGTGAACGCATTGGAGAAGTTTCACCAACACAGAAAGATGGGAAATTGTAGTGATGCATATATCTTTTAGTTTCTTTTTCACCAAGACCAAATAAAATTTGCTCATCACTTGAAGCACCAAGTGTTAAAACACTTAAAGCTTGAGTTTCACCTCTGGTGAAAACACCTGATCCGTGAGCTCTTGGTACAAAATCCACCTCTGCCCAGATAGGTCTAATTTCATCATATTCTCTACCATCAGGACGAACACCATCATCAATGATTAAACTCTTAACAGACTTTTTAATCATCTTTTCAAAAGCTAAACCAAGCTGCTTGTCAATTTCTTCATCTTCTTCAGGATTAATTGTAGATTTTAATTCATCTTTTAGTTCATCAAGTCTGTTGTTTCTAGCTTTCTTTTCTTGAATTTGAATTGCTTCTTTCATTTTTTCTTCAAGAATTTGATCAACCTGGACTTGAATCTCATCATCTACAGTTGGAGATTCAAAAGGCACTTTTTCTTTGCCGGCTTCTTCTCTAATTTCTTCCTGTAGTGAAATTATTTTTTTGATTTCAGCATGAGCAGCATCCATTGCCTCTAAGATTTTTTCTTCACTTACCTCATTAGCACTTGCTTCTACCATCATGATAGCATCTTTGCTGCCAGCTACTACTAAATCTAAATCACTGTTTTCTCTTTCTTCGTCATTTGGATTAATAATTAATTCACCATCAACTAATCCAACTTTTACTCCACCAATTGGACCAGCAAAAGGTATATCAGATAGTGTCAGAGCAGCTGAAGCTCCATTTAAAGCCAGTACTTCTGGATCATGATCATCATCTACAGATAAAATAGTAGCAACTATCTGTACATCACGTCTATATCCATCTGGAAATAATGGTCTGATAGAGCGGTCGATAACTCTAGCAGCAAGTGTTGCTTCATCTCTTGGTCTACCTTCTCTTCTTAAAACTCCACCAGGTATCTGTCCGATAGCATAATTTCTTTCCTCATAATTAACCATCAGTGGGAAATAGTTCATTCCTGGTCTGGGATCATCCATAGTTGCTGTAACTAAAACCTGGGTGTCTCCACAGCGGACTACAACAGATCCATTGGCCTGTTTGGCCAGTTTACCAGTTTGAAAATTAAATTCATCACCGGCATAATCGATTGTCCATTCTTTCATATTTTTTTCCTCCTTATTCAAATAAAGAGCGGGGATTGCCCCGCTCTTTTAGTATGCATTATTAACCGCGAATTTCTAATTTAGAAATTAGTTCACGATAACGCAGAACATCATTATTTTTTAAGTATCTCAATAATTTTCTTCTAGTACCAACCATCTTCAAAAGACCTCTTCTTGAATGATGATCATTTTTGTGTTCTTTTAAGTGATCAGTTAATTCAGAAATTCTTGCTGTTAAAAGAGCAATTTGTACTTCAGAAGAACCAGTGTCGCCTTCTTCTAATTGATATTCCTTAATAACTTCTTGCTTTTTCTCTTTACTTATCATAAAAATTCACCTCCTGTGAATCTAATTCGCCATAAGCCAAGACAACGTCGGAGAATCGTAATCCTAGCAAACGGTAATTTAAAACTTTCTTTATAATTTTAACATAAAAGATTGCGTGTGTAAAGAATATCTTGTTCCATCTGTTTAATTAATTCTTCCTTAGTCTCGAATTTTTTTTCATCTCTAATAAACTCTATAATATCTACACATAATCTCTTACCATAAATTTTTTTATCAAAATCTAAGATATAAACTTCAAAAGAAATATTTTTATTGCTAAAAGTAGGATTATAACCTAAATTTGCTGAAGCAGCATATTCCTCACCCTCAAATTTAACTTTTGCTGCATAAACTCCTTCAGGTGGAAGTGCATAATTTGTCTCCAGCTTTATATTAGCAGTTGGAAAGCCAAGTTCTCTACCAATTTTTTTACCATGAATAACTTCACCACAGATTTGATATGGCCTGCCAAGTAATTTTTTAGCTTTTTTTACTTTTCCTTTTTTTAAAAGCCCTCTTATTCTAGTACTAGAAATTCTATCATCACTTGCATGTAGTTGAGATATTATATTGGCCTTAAAACCATGCAGCTCAGCCATTTCCATTAAAATCTCTACATTACCTTCATTTTTATGAGCAAAGCGAAAGTCATCACCAACTACAACAGTATCAACTTTTATTTTATCTATCAAAATATTATTTATAAATTCTTCAGCCCTTAAAGCTGCAAATTCCTGATTAAATTCCTGTTCAAAATAATAATCTATGCCCATCTCTTCCAGTATTGAAATTTTTTGTTTGCGGGAAACAATTGAAGGAGGTGGGTTTTTACCAGGAATAATTTCTAAGGGATGAGGATGAAAAGATAAAACAGCAGCTGGATAATTATTTTTTCTAGCCTCTTTTACTGCCTCATTAATTATTAGTTGATGACCTTTATGCAGGCCATCAAATGCACCTATTGCAAGACAGGTATTGCTTTTATGATATTTATTATATTCTTTACTTGTTATAACCTGCATATAATTTCCTCCAGCATTAAATAAAAACTTTAAGTGGTTGATAAATTGAATAATCGTCTTTGATTTGATATTGACCAATAGCTAAAAACTTTCCAGATTCAGAAAAAATTAAAAAATAATCATCAACTTCTAGCTCAATCTCAGATTCTATGAAATTGTCTGGAATTAGATAATTACCATTTTCTGCCCGCTTATATTCTTGATCTTTAATTGTATAATGCGGAATATCTAAAATTTCATGACTTTTGAGCAGAATATTGGCACCATGTTCTTCAACTTCTTCAAAACTCACAGAGTCTTCTATTTTAAAAGGTCCTGATCTGGTTCTCAGCAAAAAGGTCATTACTGCATTTGTATTAAGCTTTTCTCCAATATCTCTAACTAAAGAACGAATATAAGTACCTCTGGAAACATCTGCTTTAAAGCGAATCAGAGGTAAATTTATATCTAAAATCTCAATATCAAAAATCTCAATTTCTCTGCTCTCACGCTCAACTTCAATCCCTCTGCGGGCTAACTGATAAAGGCGGGCTCCCTGATAATGAAGAGCAGAATACATCGGTGGTATTTGCTGCTGTTTACCTTTGAATTTGAGTATTTCAGCAGCAGCTGCTGTTTCAGTTAAATTATTCCAATTAAGATCTTCTCTAATAACTTCACCTTCTAAATCTAAAGTGTCAGTTCTAGTTCCCAGCTTCATTTCACAAATATATTCTTTGTGGCTGTCATCTAAAAATGGAATGATTTTTGTTGCCTTACCAAAACATACTCCTAAAACTCCTGCTGCTGCAGGGTCTAAAGTGCCTGTATGACCTGCTTTTTTTTCATCTAAAAGACCTCTCAATTTTTTAATCAGGGCAAAAGATGAAATTCCAGGTGGTTTTAAAATATTTGCTGTTCCATTAAACATATTTCTTCGCTGCCTCCACAACTAAGTTGATGGTCTGCTGCAGAGTTTTTTCTACGGTAGCACCTGCTGCTCTAGGATGGCCGCCACCATTAAATTCTGCTGCAAGCTGATTTACTTCTGCATAAAAATTAGACCGTAAACTTACTTTAATTTCTTTTTCTTCCTCTTCAGTAAAAAGAATCCCAATTTCTACATCTTCAATATCTCTAGCCATGCTGACCAGGCCTTCTGTGTAATCTGTTTCGGCTTGATGCATCATCTGACGGCTCACATAAAGCCAGGCTATTTTACCATCTTCACTTCTTTCAAGATTAGCAAGTGCCAGCCCCTTTAAAATTAAAGCTTTATAACTTATACTGCCAAATATTTTTTTATTAATCTTATAAATATCAACACCAGCATCCATTAGTTCAGCTAAAATCTTTAAGACTCTAGAAGTAGTATTTTCATAGCGTAAAGCACCGGTATCTGTAATAATACCAGTTGCCAGAGGTTCAGCTATTTCAAAAGGCAGCTTTGAATTAATCATTTCTGCAGCAAAATTATAAATAATTTCTGCAACAGCTGCTCGGTCATCCTGGACGAGATTTACTTTCCCAAACCGACTATTATCTTCATGATGATCAATATTGATAATAAATTGAGCATTTTCAATTAAATCTTGATCTAAATCTACCCGCTCTAAATTGCCTGAATCAAGGGTGATTAGAATATAAGATGAAGTTGATATTTCTTCTTTCAATTTCTTGGAATCTGTATAAAATTCTTCCCCTTTAACTTCTAAAAAAGAAAAAGGAGCCAGAGTATCTCGATTAAGATAGGCTCTGGCTTTTTTGTTTTTAATTCTTAACAATCTAGTTAAAGCAGTTACTGATCCAATACTGTCACCATCTGCACCTACATGGCCAACAATTAGAAAATTATCATTTTCATTTATGATTTTAATAATCTCTTTAATTTTTTTCTGCATCAGAGTCAGACTCCTTTATCTCTCCTGAATCTTTAAGGTCTTTAATTATTTCTGAAATATGAACTCCATTTTCAATAGAATCATCATATCTAAAAATAATTTCTGGTGTGTGATGAATTTTTACTCTTTCACCAACAAGTTTACGAACATAACCTTGTGCCTGCTGAAGGCCTGCTAAGGTTTCTTCTTTTTCTTTATCAGTACCGTAAACACTAATAAAGACTTTAGCATGTCTTAAGTCTCCACTGACTTCTACATCAGTAATTGAAACAAAACCAATTCTTGGATCTTTCATTTCCCTTAAAACAATCTGACTTATTTCTTCTTTCAGTAATTCCCCAACTCTTATTGCACGTTTATTTGCCATTTTTTCTCACCTCTATCTATAAGGACCTTTTTATCTCCTTATAAGTATAGAATTCGATGATATCGCCAACTTTGATATCATTATAATTTTCAATTCCAATTCCACATTCATAACCAGATTTTACTTCTCTTACATCATTTTCAAATCTCTTAAGAGAGGAAATTGTTCCTTCGTGAATAACTACTCCATCTCTTAACAAACGGGCATCATAATTACGATTTACATGACCATCAGTAATATATGCACCTGCAATTATACCTACATCAGGTACTTTAAAGGTGTCTCTAACTTCTGCTCTACCAGTAACTTGTTCTCTTAACTCAGGATCAAGCAGACCCGCCATCGCATTTTTAATGTCTTCTATTGCTTTATAAATAACTCTGTAAGTTCTAATATCAACCTTTTCTTTTTCGGCAGCTTTAATAGTTTTATTATCAGGACGAACATTAAATCCAATAATAATTGCATTGGAAGCACTTGCCAGGTTAACATCAGTTTCGTTAACTCCACCAACACCGGTGTGAATAACATTTACTGTAACCTCATCAGTGCCTAATCTAATTAGTGAAGCTTTTAAAGCCTCAATAGAACCCTGAACATCAGCTTTTATGATGATATTCAATTCTTTAACTTCACCTTCCTGAATCTGATTAAAAAGATCATCTAATGAAACCTTAGCATCAGACTTCAGTTCGGATTGTCTTCTTTCATCCTGTCGATCAGAAGCTACATCTCTTGCCTGTCTTTCATCTTCAAGTACCTGCACAAAATTTCCTGCAGCTGGAACTTCATTAAAACCAAGTACCTCGACAGCTGATGATGGTCCAGCTTCAGTTAAAGAATCACCATATTCATTGAACATTGCTCTAACTCGACCAGATGTTAAACCTGCTAAGATAGGATCTCCAACTTTAAGAGTTCCGTTTTTAACTAATATAGTTGCAACAGGACCTCTACCTTTATCAAGTTCAGCCTCAATTACAACACCATCTGCCAGACGGTTAGGGTTAGCTTTAAGTTCTTCCATTTCAGATACTAAAATGATCATTTCTAAAAGCTCATCAATGTTTTGTTCCTGCAGTGCAGAAACATTAACACAAATTGTGTTTCCACCCCAATCTTCAGGGACTAAACCATATTCGGTTAATTCCTGTTTTACTCTTTCTGGTTCGGCATTTGCTTTATCAATTTTATTAATAGCAACAATAATTGGAATTCCTGCAGCTTTAGCATGGTTAATTGCCTCTTCAGTCTGCGGCATAATTCCATCGTCAGCAGCTACAACTAAAATTGCAATATCAGTTAACTGAGCCCCACGTGCTCTCATTGCTGTAAAAGCCTCATGTCCAGGTGTATCAATAAAAGTAATTAATTTTTCATTAACTTTTGCCTGATAAGCACCTATATGCTGAGTGATTCCACCAGCTTCACTACCGGCAACTCTACTTTTTCTAATAACATCTAAAAGAGTTGTTTTACCATGGTCAACATGGCCCATTACTGTAACAATTGGAGGACGCAGCTCTAATTCCTCTTCTTTGTCTTCAATTTCAGGTCCAACTCGCATTGATGTTTCTTCTTCTTCTTTAGTCTTAAACTTAATTGAAATACCAATTTCTTCAGCTAATAATTCCAGAGTATCTTCATCAAGGCTCTGGTTAACATTAGCCATAACTCCCATATTCATTAATTCTACAATTAAGTTATTAGGAGCCTCACCAATTTCTTCAGCAAACTCTTTAACTGTAATCGGTGTTTCTATTAATAAAGCTTCTTCATTTGATTCAGCATCTGAATTATCAGCTGTTTCTTCTTCAGCAAGATCCACCTCATCTGCTTCACCTAACTCATCTGCTACATCTTCTTCCTTACTATTCTCAGCATACATGCCTTTTACAAGTTCTGCTGTTTCATCAGTTATTGTACTCATATGACTTGATACCTCAATATCAAGTTCATTTAATATATCAATTACTTCCTTACTATCCATATCTAGCTCATGAGCTAGATTATACACTCTAATTTTTGCCATACTTGCACCTCCAAAATATTCTACTGTTAGTTAACCATGTTTAATCTCCTCCGAAATTTTATCATAAATTTCGTCAGAAATATCAATCTTTAATGCTTCTTTTAGTGAATTTTTTTCTACTGCTTTATCTAAACAATCCATATTAGGACAGAGATAAGCACCTCTTCCAGTTATTCTTTCTCCTGGATCAATTAAAATATCTCCCTTATTATTCACCACTCTTAAAAGTTCAATCTTATCTCTTCTAGCACCACAACCTACACATTTACGAATAGGACTTCTGCTCTGCAATCTCAATCCTCCTTAAGATCTTTTTAGTTTTTTAGATAATTTAATTTTTTTAAAGTTCTTCAGTTTCTTTTTCTAATTCTTCTACTTCATCAGACATTTCTTCAATCAAATCTTCATTTACCTCTTCAACATCATCATTTGGACTTACAGCCTCTGAAATTTCTTCTTCAGCTTCATCAGCTTCTTCAAATTTTTCTAAGTTTTCCTTAAGTTCTGAGGCATTAGCCTTAATCTCTTCAATATTCTCAGGCTCAGCTTCAATTTCAGATTCTTTTTTAATATCTACTTTCCAGCCTGTTAATTTTGCTGCAAGTCTGGCATTCTGGCCTTCTTTACCAATTGCTAATGACAATTGAAAATCAGGAACAACAACTTGAGCAATTTTATCAGATTTATTGATATCAACACTAATAACTTCAGCTGGATTTAAAGCATTACCAACAAATACTTCTGGATCATCATCCCATTTCACAATATCAATTTTCTCATTATTTAATTGATTAACAACAGCCTGCACCCTCATTCCTTTAGGTCCAACACAAGCTCCCACAGGATCAACCTGGCTGTCAGAACTGCTAACTGCCATTTTAGATCTCTGACCGGCTTCTCTAGCAACGGCTTTGATTTCAACTAAACCTTGAAAAATTTCTGGAACTTCAATTTCAAAGAGTCTTTTTAATAATCCAGGATGAGTTCTGGAAACTAAAATTCGAGGTCCTTTATTAGTTGTACTAACTTCAACTACATAAAGTTTAATTCTTTCTCCAATTTCATATCTTTCTCCAGCAATTTGCTCAGATGGTGGTAATAATGCTTCTGTTTTTCCCATATCAATTAAAATATTATCATTATGGAACCGCTGAATTGTTCCAGTAATTAGTTCATCCTCTTTTTCTTTATATTGATCAAAGATTACGTCTCTTTCTGCCTCTCTAATTCTCTGCATTACAACCTGTTTAGCAGTCTGAGCTGCAATACGTCCAAAATTAGCAGGTGTTACTTCAATTTCTACTATATCTCCTATAGTATATTTACTATCTATTCTTTCAGCTTCAATTAAAGAAATCTCGCTATTATCGTTTTCAACTTCTTCTACAACTTCTTTGCGAGAATAAACTTTAACTTCTCCAGCTTCTGCAGAAATTTCAATTCGAACATTATCTTTAGAACCAAAATCTTTTTTATATGCAGAAACTAAGGCTGTTTCAATGGCCTCCAATAATACTTCTTTAGATATACCTTTTTCTTTTTCTATATCATCCAGGGCCTGAATGAATTCTACATTCATGCTTTTCCCCCCTTAATATTAAATTTCAAAAGTCAAATTAGCTCTAGCTACTAGACTATAATCAATTGTTATTTCTTCATCATTTTTAAGAGTTAAAGTAATATTGTCATCTTCAAATTTTTCCAAAGTTCCAATAAACTCTTTTTTACCATTTATTTTCTTAAAAGTTTTAACTGCAATTAATTCTCCCTGAAAGCGCTCAAAATCTGCTTCTGTTTTGAGTGGCCTTTCAATCCCAGGAGAAGAAACTTCTAATATATAGCTTTTATCGATTGGATCTTCTTCGTCTAGAATCATGCTTAAAGATCTACTTACTTTTTCACATTCTTCTATAGTTAAATCACCATCTTTATTTTCTAAGAAAATACGCAGAATCCAATCACTGCCTTCTTTTAGAAATTCAACCTCAATTAAATTTAAATCTTCACTATGGGCAATTGGAAGCACAAAATCTGTTACTGTTTCAGCAACTTTCCCCAAATAAAACACCCCACTTTCTTAAATATTTAATTTTATTTTGAAAAATTTTACTTAAACTATAATAAAAGAGTGGGAAGACTCCCCACTCCTAAAAATCAACATTAGTATTTATCAAAACTCTTTCCTTTATAATTCTATCACAGCTTTTTTATAGTTGCAAGTTTTTTAGATAAGCCAGCTATGCTGGAACTATAAAGGGCAAGTATAATTATGATGGTAATAGTTATAAAAGAACTTTTTTGCAGCTAACACCATCAATTATTTAAATAAAGAAAGTTGATTTCTTTCCGGCATTCCAACTAGAGAACCGTGTTCTCTAAGTACTTCAATAACTGTAGAAGTGAGTGAGGTTCTATTTGATAATTCTTCGATTGAGGTAAAATCTGATTTTTGTCTTTCTATAACAACACTTTCGGCAGCACTTTCCCCCAGTCCCTGTAAACTAATTAAGGGTGCTAAAAGTTTGTTTTCTTCTTTTTTAACAAAACGAGCTGCCTCAGATTCATAAATATCAACAGGCAAAAACTCAATACCTCTCATCATAGCTTCCAGTACAATTCTTAGCACTGTAAGAGTCCCGCTTTCTTTAGCAGTCATTTCATTACCTAAAGCTTCAAGTTCTTCAATCTTATTGATTACTTTTTCTTTGCCATTACAGGCAAGCTGTGCATCAAAATCACCAGCTTTAATAGAAAAATAAGCTGTGTAGAAAGCAGCAGGATAATGAACTTTAAAATAAGCTATTCTATAAGCCATAGTCACATAAGCTGCAGCATGTGCCTTTGGAAACATATATTTAATCTTTTTACAGGAATCTATATACCAATCTGGCACATTATTTTCCCTCATTGCCAATTCTTCTTCATCGGTTAAGCCTTTACCTTTACGAACATGCTCCATAATCCAGAAGGCTGTTGATGGTTCAACATTTCTCTGCAGCAGATAGTTCATAATGTCATCACGTACTGAGATTACTTCAGCCAGTTCTGCTTTGCCATCTCTAATTAAATTTTGAGCATTATTCAACCAGACATCTGTTCCGTGGGAAAGACCACTGATTCGAACAAGTTCGGCAAAAGTAGTGGGCCTGGTATCTCTGAGCATCTGCTGAACAAAAGAAGTTCCAAATTCGGGAATTCCAAGAGTTCCAATATCAGTCCCCAGTAAATCAGGATCAACACCCAAAATATCAGTACCTGAAAAAATACTCATTGTCTCTGGATCATCAAGTGGAATATCTTTTGGTTCAATACCTGTCATATCCTGCAGCAGTCTAAGTGATGTAGGATCATCATGCCCTAGTAAATCAAGTTTTAAAATTCTACCACTAATTGAATGATAATCAAAATGAGTTGTTCTAATATCTGTATCCTGATCATTAGCTGGATGTTGAATAGGAGTAAAATCAAAAATACTATTTGACTTCGGTACAATCATTAATCCCCCAGGATGCTGACCAGTTGTTTTACGGACACCAGTACAACCAGCGACCAGACGATCAATTTCAGCTCTTTTAACATTCATCCCTTTATCATCAAGATAATTTTTAACAAAACCAAAAGCTGTTCGATCTGCAATTGTAGAAATTGTTCCCGCTTTATATACATAATCTCTGCCAAAAAATTCTTCAGTATACTTGTGAATTTTGCTCTGATACTCTCCTGAAAAGTTGAGATCAATATCAGGCACTTTATCTCCTTTAAAACCCATAAAAACTTCAAATGGTATATCAAAACCGTCTTTAATAAATTCTGTTCCACAATGGGGACAAACTTTATCAGGTAAATCAACACCAGTACCAATCGAGCCATCAGTAATAAACTCATGTTTTGAACACTCAGGACAGCGATAATGAGGAGGCAGTGGATTAACCTCTGTAATTTCTGTCATTGTAGCCACAAAAGAGGATCCAACAGAACCCCTTGAGCCTACTAAATAACCATCTTCTAAAGATTTTTTAACAAGTTTATGTGCAATTAAGTAAATAACTGCAAAACCATTTTCAATAATAGAAGAAAGTTCCTTTTCTAAGCGATCAATTACCAGCTGCGGCAGTTTTTCTCCGTAAAACTCATGGGCTCTATCATAGGACATCTGTCTAATTTCTTCTTCGGCACCTTCTATCTCAGGCGTAAAGAGTCCATCAGGTATTGGTTTGATATTTTGGATTTGATCAGCAATCTGATTGGGATTATCTATTACAATCTCTTTTGCTATTTCATCTCCAAAGTAATCAAATTCTGTCAGCATCTCTGCTGTAGTCCTATAATAAATTGGCGGCTGCTTGTCAGCATCATTAAAACCCTGACCAGTTTGCAGAATTTCTCTGAAAATGCTGTCTTTAGGATCTAAAAAGTGAGCATCTGTAGTTGCAACAACAGGCTTATCTAATTCCTGTCCTAATTGATATATTTTTTTATTAATATTTTTTAAATCCTCTTTTGAATTAACTTTATCCGGAATCAAAAATTGATTATTACCCAGCGGTTGTAATTCCAGATAATCATAAAGTTTTGCTATTTTTTTGATCTCATTTCGTGGTTTATTGTTAACAAAAGCCTTATATATTTGACCTGCTTCACAGGCAGAACCAATAATTAGACCATCACGGTGCTGTAAAAGTACACTTTTTAAAATTCTTGGTTTTTTATAAAAATTGTCTAAATGAGATATAGAAATCAATTTGTAAAGATTTCTAAGACCCTTTTTATTTTTAGCAAGGATTACTGCATGAAAAGGTCTTAAATCTTTCCAGTCAATTTTAGATATATAATTATTAATTTGATTTAAATTATCTGAGCCATCTTCTTTAATAATTTGCAGTAAATTGTTAAGAACTTCTGCTGTTGCTGAAGCGTCATCAAGAGCTCGGTGATGATTTTCTAAATCAACATCAAAATATTTAGCTAATGTATTTAGTTTATAATTTTTACTGTCTTTGACTAGAGCTCGAGCCAGCCCCAGCGTATCTAAAACAGTATAATCATCTCTTTTAATTTTTAGTTTTTCTAGAGCAGTTCTAATAAAACCATAATCAAAATCTGCATTATGGGCAACCAGAACTCCATCTCCAGCAAATTCAATAAAATCATTAATTACCTTTTCCAGTCCAGGAGCATCTTTGACCATTCTATCATTTATCCCTGTTATATCAGTTATTTTAACAGGGATTTTAACACCTGGATTAATAAAAGATTTAAACTCATCAATTTTTTCACCAGCTTTAAATTTCACAGCCCCAATCTCAATTATTTCATGCTGAGATGGATTTAAACCTGTGGTCTCTAAGTCAAAAACAATGAATTCTGTCTCATCTATAGCTGCAGAATAGGAATTGTTAATAATCGGCTCCCCATCATCTACTAAATAAGCTTCGACTCCATAAATAATCTGGACATCATGTTTTTGACCGGCTGCATATGCATCAGGAAAAGCCTGCACAACTCCGTGATCAGTAATTGCAATTGCCTTATGACCCCAATCACCGGCTCTTTTAACTACCTCTTTAACATTCATCACCGAATCCATAGAACTCATCTGAGTATGCAGATGAAGCTCTACTCTTTTTTCTTCAGCCTCATCCTGGCGCTGTATTTTTTCTAATTTTGTTAAATCATTAAAAATCATTCCCCATTCTTTACTATATGGGTCAAAAGCAACTTTACCCCTTATTTTAAGGCGATCACCTCTGCTTAGGCTATCTAAAAAACCATCTTTTTCATCACTAAAGCATTTAGCAGAAATAGAGCTGTCATAATCTGTGATTTTTAAGATATATAAATAACTACCGTTTCGAGTCTGACGAACATCTATATCAAATAAATCAGCCTCAACTATGACTGAAGGGATTTCAGTATCAAGTTCTTTTAGATCATGTGTTTTTTGGCCTCTAATGACTCGACCATAACGATTTTTATTCTTTTTTGAGCGGCTGCCAGAAGAACGCGAACCACCCTTCGAATTATTTTGAGAAGGAGGTGCTTTTCTTTCTGAACGCTGTTTAAATTTAGCTGGATCTGATTTTTGCTCAATTTCTGGTAAAAAATCACCATTATGAATAGTAATTTTTTTAATTTGGCTTAAATAGTTACCAATATTATTTTCTAAGAAATTAATTACTTTCGGCTGTGCCAATTTTTTTTGAGCCATTTTTGTTTCCAACTTAATTTTTAGTTCCTGATCTTCCAAAAAGAGCTGAGCTCTTTTTAACCAGTTTGTACTAAACGAAAAATATGTCTCAAAATTTTTGATTATCTGCGGCCAGATTAAAAATAATTCTTCTTTTAGAGTTAAATCCGAAATTATTTTAAGCTGATAATCTTTTTTATCCAAAAATAATTTTTCTTTTAAATCATTTTCTATTTCAGATTTATTTTGAGAATCTGTAATACAGTATATAATTTTTTGTTTTTGATCACAGATTAAATATTTATATAAATTGTTTTCTTTAACTGAGCTAAGTGCCTTTATCATTAATTACTCCTTCCAAAGAGTTGATTAAACCCTAAGAAATCTCTTCGTATAATTTTTCAACTTCCTGATCTAAATTATCTAATTCTATTTTTAATTTTTTATTTTCTGATCTAATCAATGCTTCAACTACACCATTTTCAAGAGAGCGAGATCCGATTGTTAAACGCAGAGGAATTCCAATTAACTCAGAATCGTTAAATTTAACTCCTGCTCTTTCATTACGGTCATCGATTAATACTTCCCAGCCTTTTGCTTTTAAGTTCTGATAAATTTCTTCAGATTTTTCCTGCACGTCATCATCATTACCTAAAGGAAGAATTATTATCTGATAAGGAGCAATTGCTTTCGGCCATTTAATACCGTATTCATCATTATTTTGTTCAATAGCTGCAGCAACCAGGCGAGTAACACCAATTCCATAACTTCCCATAACTATTGGCTGCGCTTTTCCATTTTCATCAAGATAATTTGCACCCATATTTTTGCTGTATTTTGTTCCCAATTTAAAGATATGGCCAACTTCAATTCCATCTTTGATATTTAACTTACCACTTTCACAGTTAGGACATCTTTCTCCACCTCTAACTGAACGAAGATCAGTAAATGCCTCAACTTCAAAATCTCGACCAGCTTTAACATTATTTAAATGGTAATCTTTTTCATTGGCTCCAACAATAGCTCCTGACATATTTTTCAACCTCTGATCAGCAACAACTTTAACCCCAGTCAAGTTTACTGGGCCGATAAATCCAGGAACACTATTAAATAATTCTTCAAATTCTTCCTCTTCAGCAGCTCTTAATTCATTCGCCTGAAGATAATTGGTTAATTTAATTTCATTTAATTCATCTTCACCAGAAACTAAGGCTAATACTGCCTCACCATCAGCAACCAAAGCTACTGCTTTAATCATTTTAGCAGCTGGAACTTCCAGATATTCTTCCAATTCACTAATAGTTTTAATCTCAGGTGTATGTATTTTTTCAAAATCAGCTTCTACTTCAAAGTCAATCTCAACTTTTTTAGAAGTAGCTCTTTCCACATTTGCAGCATAATCACAGTCACTACAGAAAGCAATTTCATCTTCTCCAGAATCAGCCA
>JBNJFG010000016.1:0-40408 GCA_051746665.1 Bacillota bacterium | reverse complement strand
ATTCAAATTTAACTTAATAAATCTTTTTTCATCTTGACACTGCTCAGTATATATTTTATAATTAGTTAAACAAACATTTGAATAATTGTTCATACATTATAAATATAAAACTGGGGTGTAATAATGCAGAATACAATAGAAAAAAATAAAGAAAAAAATGAAAAAGAATTTGAGCTTGAAGGCTTAAACTGTTCTAATTGTGCATTGAAAATAGAAGATCAGGTTAAAAAACTTGAGGGAATGGAAAAAGTAGAACTGAATTTTGCAACATCTACTTTGAAAGTGGCAGCTGAAGATTCAAAATTAGAAAAAATAAAAGAAGAATTACAAAAAATTTCGGATAGAATAGAACCAGGAGTCAAGGTTAGAGATAAGTCGGAGCCTAAATCTGATAATCAGGCAGATAAATCATCTCTAAAATCTTATCTCTGGCAAAAGAAAAATATTTTTATAGGGGCTCTATTTTTTGCTTTTGCTCTTAGCTTTTCTCATTTTAATGTTTTTAACAATACAATTTTTAACAGTTTAGCTCTGCCCTCCTACATAGCAGCATACTTTTTGATTGGATATCCAGTTCTTAAAGCTGCTTTTTATAACATTGGTCAGGGCCAGATTTTTGATGAAAACTTTTTAATGGTGATTGCTACTTTAGGTGCTTTTGGAATTAAAGAATATCCAGAAGCTGTAGCAGTAATGCTTTTTTATATGGTTGGTGAATTGTTTCAGGAAAGAGCAGTCAATAATTCGCGCCGCTCAATTAAAGACTTGATGAACATTAAAGCTGAGTCTGCAAATTTGATTAAAGACGAAGAAATTATAGAAATAAAGCCTGAAAAATTAAAAATTGGAGATTTAATTGCAGTTAAAGCTGGTGAAAAAATTCCTGTTGATGGAGAGGTTGTCAGTGGAGAAACAGCACTGGAGACATCAGCTCTGACAGGAGAAGCACTGCCTAAAGATGTGACAGAAGGTGATCAAGTTTTAAGTGGAATGATTAATTTAAATAAATTAATAACAGTTAGAGTGACTAAAGAGTATAAAGATTCTACTGTCAAAAAAATATTAGAGCTGGTAGAAAATGCAAGTTCAAAAAAAGCTCCAACAGAACAGTTTATCAGCAAATTTGCCCGTTATTATACTCCTTTTGTGGTATTAACAGCAGTTTTAGTTGCAGTAATACCGCCATTAGTTACAGGTGCAGCCTTTAGTCAGTGGTTTTATAGGGCTTTAATTTTTCTGGTTGTTTCCTGTCCCTGTGCTTTAGTTGTTTCTATTCCACTTGGTTTTTTTGGTGGAATTGGACTGGCCTCTAAAAATGGAATTTTAGTCAAAGGTGGAAATTATCTGGAGGCTTTAAATGAGCTCGATACAATAGTCTTTGATAAGACTGGAACTTTAACAGAGGGTAATTTCAAAGTAACTAAAGTTAATATCTACAGTGATTACAGCCGCCAGGAAATATTAAAAATTGCTGCAGAAGTTGAGCAGTTTTCAAATCATCCAATAGCGCAATCGATTGTGGCTGCTGCCGGAAATTATAAAAAACATTCTGCTGAAAGTGATTATCAAGAAATTTCAGGAGCTGGTATTAAAGCTGTACTAGATAATGATCAAATTTTAGCAGGAAACGAAAGACTTATGCAGAACAATAATATTGACTTCAAAAAAGTTAAAAGTACAGGTACTGCAGTTTATTTAGCCAAAAATGGAGATTTTTTAGCTTCTATTGTAATTTCTGATCAGCTGAAAGCAGATGCAGAAGCTGCAGTTTCTGCACTTAAAGAATTTGGTATTAATAATTTGGCAATGCTGACTGGTGATAATAAAGAAACCGCAGCCGAAGTTGCAGCTAAGCTTGGTTTAGATAATTTTTATGCAGAATTATTACCTGATCAAAAAGTTGCTAAAGTAGAAGAACTCTTAAGTAAATCTAAAAAACTTGCTTTTGTTGGTGATGGAATTAATGATGCACCTGTACTGGCTCGCTCTGATCTGGGAATAGCTATGGGTGGACTTGGTTCAGATGCAGCAATTGAAGCAGCTGATGTTGTTTTAATGACAGATGAGCCTACAAAAATTGTTACAGCCTTAAATATTGCTGCTAAAACAAAAAAGCTTGTCTGGCAGAATATTATTATGGCTCTTTCAATTAAAGCTGTAGTTATGATTTTAAGTATTTTTGGTATGGCTTCCATGTGGGCAGCAGTTTTTGCAGATGTGGGAGTTGCTTTAATGGCAGTATTTAATGTAATGAGAATTTTAAAAACAGAAGATATCTAAAAAATATCTGTGAGAATAAATTAAACTGGAGTGAATAATATGACAGCAGAACTTAAAGAAAAAGCAAGATGTGATATATGTGAGGTTTTTGATCCAGATAATAAGGTAGTTCAGTTGATGAAAGAAAAGACTCTGCAGGAGTCAGACGTTTTTGATCTGGCAGAGTTATTTAAGACAATGGGGGATCCAACTCGAATTAAGATACTTTATGCCCTAAAGGAAAGAGAATTATGTGTCTGTGATCTTTCAGAATTGCTTGATATGAGTTCTTCGGCTATATCTCACCAGCTGCGGGTGTTGAGAAACAATAAGCTGGTTAAATATCGTAAAGAAGGGCGTTCAGTCTATTATTCACTTGATGATGATCATGTAATGTGTCTTTTTGGCCAGGGTCTTGAGCATGTACTTGAAGATAAATAAAGGAAGGTTATATGCCTAATATAAATGCAGTACTTTTAGCAGGAGGTCAGAGCAGCCGTTTTGGCAGTGATAAGGCTCTGATTTCTTTTGCTGGAATGAAGTTAATTGAATATATCTATAATAATTTAGATCATAATTTTAAGAAGGTTATAGTTGTGGGCTCAAAAGAAAAATATTCTTTTCTTAAAGGAGCAGAAATCAAAGAAGATATATATCAAAATATGGGTCCACTGGCTGGAATCTATACCGGCCTATATTTTTCTAAGAGCCGTTATAATTTTATCTGCGGTTGTGATATGCCATTTTTAAATAGTGAATATTTTAATTTTATCAAAGAAAAAATAAGAGAAGATCCGCAAAAGGAAATAATTGTTCCGCGCTATAATAATTATTTAGAACCTTTAGCTGCTGTTTATCAGCGTTCATTAATTGCAAAAATTAAAGCGGAGATTTTAGCAGATAACTTAAAAATTAAATCTTTTTATAATAAAAGTAGTAAAAAAGTGATTAGTGAAGAATTATTAAAAATAAATTTTAATTTAGAAAAGTTATTTTTTAATCTAAATTACCCAAAAGATTTAGATAAAGCTTTAAAATATTTAGAGGGGGTAGATAAAATTGAAAAAAAATATAAATAGATTAATTTCAAACAAGAAAAAGGTATTATTTTTTATCTCTATTTTATTAATAACACTAATATTTTCAGCAACAGCCGCTGCTGAAATAAAATTAGAACAGCCAGAATATCAAAGTTTTAAACTGGATAACGGGCTGCAGTTTATGATTTTTCCTGACCATTCAATTCCTCTAGTTAAATATTCAATATATTATAATGTTGGTTCTATAGATGAAATAGAAGGTCAAACAGGGATTTCTCATTTTTTAGAACATCTAATGTTTTTAGGAACTAAAAATGTTCCTGAAGGTGAAATCGATGATTTAATTTCATCAGTTGGAGGTCAGTTAAATGCTGCTACAAGCTTTGATTATACTTATTACTATCATGAGGTTCCATCTTCAACACTGGAGCTTGTAATGGCCCTAGAATCAGATAGAATGCATAATTTAAGATTTAATGATCAGGAAATAAATAGAGAACGTGAAGTTATTAAACAGGAAAGAAGAATGAGAACAGAAAATAATATATTTGCGCGAGGTTTTGAAGAAATTAAAGCAAATGCTTTTCCAGATAGCTATTTAGAGCATAATGTTATTGGCTGGATGGATGATATTAATAATATATCTACAGCAGAATTACAAAGTTATTATCAGCGTTATTATTCTCCTAATAATGCACTAGTTGTTGTTAGTGGTGATGTGGAAGCTCAAGAGGTGCAAAAATTAGCTGCAGAGTATTATGCTGATTATCGTTCGCAAAAATTAGATCGCAGAGAATTTGTACTGCCGGAACAGCTGGCTGAAAAAACACATAAAGTTCATTTAAATACAAATATTCCTTATGCTCTTCAGCTTTATAAAATACCTGCAGCAGATAATCTTGAATTAACTGCATTAGAAATTTTCCTTGATATACTGGCAAATAATCAGAGTTCACGTCTAAAGGAAAAGCTGCAAAAAGAATCCGGAATAATTTTAAATAGTGGAGCATTTATGTATCCCCTGCGGAAAGAATCTTTTGCTTTAATTTATTTTATTCCTTCAAATCAGAATTTAGTAGAACAGGCACAGCAGGCTTTTGATAGAGAACTACAGAAAATTTTTGAGGAAGGGATAACTGCTCAAGAATTTGAAATAGTAAAAAAGCAGTATCAAAAAACTTTAATATTTTCGCAAAAAGACATTAATTCGGCAGCTTCTACTTATGCCTTAAATGAACTGCGTTTTAATAACCCAGAACTGCTGCAGGAAAAAATTGAATATATAAATAACTTAACTAAAGCAGAAGTTGTGCAAATTGCTCAGAAATATTTTAAGCAGAATCAGCGGACAAAAGGGTATATTTTACCTGAAGCTAAAGGTGGTGCTCAGCAGTGAAAAAAATAAATAGAATAGTAGTTTATACTTTGGTTTTCCTTTTGTTATTAACCTTAAGTACAGCTGCTCAAAAGCAAAATTTAAGTCCAGAACTTTTTAAAGAACTTGCAGATGTAGTTAATGAAAAACCTGAGATTGAAGTACCTGATTATCAGCTTTTTAAATTAGGTAATGGCATGAAATTTTACTTAGCTCAGGATAAAAGTCTACCAATTTTTGAAATGAGGGGCTATATTGATGGTGGAAAAATAAATGAAAATAAAAATAATGCAGGTATAAGTTCTTTGATGACGGATATTATGCTTTTAGCAACTGAAAATTATAAGGAAAGTGAGCTTTCACTTTTTAAAGAGATTAATGCTTTGTCGTTAAATTTAAGTGCAGATTCTGATCGAATTTCTATTAGTGGTAACTCGCTTAAAACTGAAAACAGTGAACTTATATCACTGCTGGCTGAGGTTTTAAGAAGACCAGAATTTGAAGGAAATCATTTTGAGAGAACAGTTAAAGAATCAGAACAGTTTTATAAGCAGCAGTTTTATAATGATTCTTCTCTTTTAAATATGCATTTTTTTAAAAATTTATACGGAGAGCATCCCTATGGTTATAATTATAATTACAATTTAATTCTTGATTTTTTAAGTCGAGTTGATGCAGAAAATTTAATGAATTTTTATCAAAAAACCATTAATCCAGAGGATATTGTAATTGCTATCAGCGGAGATTATGAGTTAGAGAAAATTAAACAAGAACTACAAAATAATTTTTCGGATTGGGAAAATAATGAAGATAACTTAAATAAAAAACAGGTGAAGGTTAATCCTAAATTGCACCAAAAAATTATAGTTGTTAATAAAAGTGATGCAACCCAGGCTAATATGCGGATGGGATATAATTTCTACAGCAGTAAATTTCCGAAAAGAATTCCTTTTATGATGGGAAATAGAATCTTTGGTGGCGGCTCATTTAACAGCCGCTTAATGGAAAATTTACGCAGTGATAAAGGTTATGTTTACGGTATTAATGCTCAGACTAGATATCATCAATTTGGCGGTGCTTACTTAATTAACTTAAGTCTGGATCCCCAAAAAGCTCTACTGGGAATGGAAGCGGTTAAAGAAGAAATCCAAAAAATCAAAAATGAAACTGAACCATTTAAAAAAGAAGAACTTTTTGAAAATATCAATTTATATAATGCAGTTTTCCCCAAGGCATATCAGCATCAAATTGATGTTTTAGATGAAATAGTATATCAAAAGGAATTTAATAATAAATCTGATGACTATCTAAATAATTTTATCAAACAGTATAATGGGCTGGAAGCTGCTGAAGTACAGAAGATTTTTGCAGAAGAATTATATCCAGAAATTATTTTCACAGTTATTGTGGGGCCAGCAGAAAAAATAATGCCTCAATTTGAAGAAGCCGGTCTGGAAGTAGAAGTAATTGAGAATCCAACTTCAAATTAATTTTTCGAATCACTGATTCTCAAAATCGAATTTTAACTCTTGACAGAAGACCTTTCGATAAGATATTATTATATCGATAGTTAAATAATAAAAAACTAAGATGAGAAGTAGTAATTTTCCTGAAGCTGAAAGAGAACGGAGTCCAGCGGCTGAAAGATTCCGGCAGTTAAAGAAAATGAAGTCGTCTCTGAGTTTTACTGATGAACTGGAATATTAAATTTGTTAATTTTTATTAATTTTATTTCACTTAATTAATCAGTAACGGCACAGCAGTCGTTAAAAAATGAGAGCTTTCTGGATAATTACAGGAAGAACTAAGGTGGTACCGCGAATTTAATGCTCTTTCGTCCTTAACTGGATGGGAGAGCTTTTTTTATTTCAAAAGTTATTATAAATACTAGTTTAATAATGGAGGGAATTAATTTGGAAAATCTAGAAAAAACTTATGATCCAGCTAAAAGTGAAGATAAATGGTATGATTACTGGCTGGAAAACAATTATTTTGCACCAAGGGAAGAAATAGAGGATGAAAAGGGGACTTTTAGTATTGTCATGCCACCCCCAAATATTACAGGGCAATTACATATGGGACATGCTTTAGATAATACCTTACAGGATATTTTAACCCGCTGGAAAAGAATGCAGGGTTATCGTTCTTTATGGCTGCCTGGCACTGATCACGCGAGTATTGCAACTGAGGTTAAGGTTGTAGATAAACTGCGCGATGAGGGAATTGAAAAAGAGGATATAACAAGAAATGAATTTTTAGAAAAAGCCTGGGAGTGGAAAGAAGAATACGGAACTAGAATCACTAACCAGCTGAAAAAGATGGGATCTTCCTGTGACTGGTCTCGAGAAAGATTTACTTTAGATGAAGGCTGTTCAGATGCAGTTGAGGAAGTTTTTATCAAATTATATGAAGAAGGTTTAATCTACCAGGGAGATTATATTGTTAACTGGTGTCCAAGCTGTCATACAACTTTAAGTGATATCGAAGTTGAACACAAAGAAACTGAAGGTAAATTTTATCACTACAAATATCCATATAAAGATCGAGAAGGATATATTACTATTGCTACTACTAGACCAGAAACCATGCTGGGAGATACTGCAATAGCTGTTCATCCTTCAGATGAGCGTTACAAAGATCTGGTTGGAGAAAAGGTGATTGTACCTTTAGTAAATAGAGAAATTAAAATTATAGCTGATGAATATGTTGACAGTGAATTTGGAACCGGAATGGTTAAGGTTACACCTGCTCATGACCCAAATGACTTCGAAATAGGCCGCCGCAATGACTTAGAAATTGTAGAAGTTATTGATGAAGATGCTAAAATGACAGAAGCGGCAGGAGAAGCTTATGCAGGAATGGACCGCTATCAGGCCCGCAAAAAAGTGATTGAAGATCTTGAAGAAGAAGGCTTACTGGTTAAAATCGAAGATCACATGCATAATGTGGGAGAATGCTACCGCTGTGATACAGTAATTGAACCTTTAATTTCCAAGCAGTGGTTTGTTAAGATGCAGCCGCTGGCAGAACCAGCAATTAAAGCTGTTGAAGATAGTGACATTGATTTTGTACCTGACCGTTTTTCAAAAGTATATATGAACTGGATGAACAATATCCGCGACTGGTGTATTTCTCGCCAGCTCTGGTGGGGTCATCGGATTCCGGTTTACTACTGTAATGACTGTGATGAGGTAATAGTAAGTAAAGAAGAACCTGAAAGCTGTCCTAACTGCGGCAGCAGCAACCTGCGTCAGGATGAAGATGTTTTAGATACCTGGTTTTCATCTGCTCTCTGGCCATTTTCAACCTTAGGCTGGCCGGAAGATACAGCTGACTTAGAGAGTTTTTATCCGACTGATGTTTTAGTAACCGGTAGAGATATCATTTTCTTCTGGGTGGCCCGAATGATTTTTATGGGGCTTAAATTCCAGGATGAAAAACCTTTTTCAGATATCTATATCCACGGTTTAATTCGTGATGCTCAGGGAAGAAAAATGAGTAAATCATTGGGTAATGGTATAGATCCCTTAGATATTATAGATCAATTTGGAGCAGATGCACTGCGCTTTACCTTAATTACAGGTAATACACCCGGTAATGATATGCGCTTTAGAGAAGAAAGACTGGAAGCCAGCCGCAATTTCGCCAATAAGATCTGGAATGCTTCCCGCTTTGTTCTGATGAATTTAGAGGACTTTGAACTTGCTGCCGTTGACGAAAAGGATCTTAAACCAACACTTGCTGATAATTGGATGCAGAGTCGTTTAAATACTGTAGCCGGTGAAATTGATGAGGCTTTAGAAAAATATAATTTTGGTGAAATGTCCAATGCCTTATATGATTTTATCTGGAATGAGTTCTGTGACTGGTATATTGAACTTCTAAAGGCCAGATTATATCAGGATGAAGATCCTCAAGCTAAATTAACAGCTCAATATTATGCGCTTAATACTTTAGAAAGTCTGCTCAGATTATTACATCCTGTAATGCCTTTTATTACAGAAGAAATCTGGCAGAAACTGCCTGGAACAGAAGGAACTATTATGAGGGCTCAGTATCCAGCTAAAAAAGAAAACAGCTTAAACCCTGCTGCTGAGGAAAAAATGGAGCTCGTAATGAGTGTCATCAAATCTGTAAGAAATATTAGAAATGAAATGAAGGTTAATCCCGGCCGCAGAATAAAAGCTATTTTTGCTGCACCAGAAGCTAAGCTTGAGATTCTAAAAGAAGGTAGAGAATATATAGAAAACTTAGCTCGGATCAAAGAATTGACAATTGGTGGAGATGAAATTGAAAGACCGGATAAGGTTTCAACTTCAATTGTAAAAGAGGTAGAAGTTATACTTCCGCTTGAGGGAATGATTGACCTGGATAAAGAGATAGAAAGAATGGAAAAAGAAATAGAAGAAATGGACTTTGAGATTAAAAGAGCCGAAGGTAAATTAAATAATGAGGGATTTGTTAATAATGCTCCCGCAGATTTAGTTGAAGGTGAAAAAGAAAAACTTAAGGAACATAAAGAAAAGAAAGAAAAGCTGATTGAAAGAAAAAAAGAGTTAGCTAAATAAAAAATATATTATATATAGGTAACCATTACAAAAATTCATTTTAGTACCTGTTAACTATCATAATCAGCAAAAGAGGTCGGCAGATGTCGGCCTTTTTTCTTTATCTAATTTTAACTTTAATATCGCTTTTCTTTAATATTAAAAGAGGATTTAAAGTTGATATCTAGAATATATTTTATAACGGAAAAATACTAAATTTTCTAATAAATCTAACTTTTTATTTTACTAGGAGTGGAGCAGTTGAAAAAATATAAAAAAGAAATTACTTTTATTCTGGGGATATTAGTAGCTGTTTTAATCTGGAATTTGAACTTATCGGCATTACCGGCTGCAGGTCAGAAAACTCTTGCTTTAAGCTTAATGACAGTTGTTTTTTGGGCTTTTAAAGTTGCTCATCCTGGTTATGTATCAGCCTTATTTTTATCATCTCTTTTGATTTTTAATATTGCTTCTCCAGAAGAGGTGTTTTCACTCTGGTCATCTTCTCTAATTTATATTATAATTGGTGCCTATTTAATAGCAACTGCTGTAAAATCTTCTGGTCTAGGAGAAAGAATTGCTTATAAATTCATACTAAAATTTGTCGATTCTTATAACAGTATAATTTTTTCGATTTTCTTTTTAACATTATTTTTAAGCTTACTAATCCCACACCCATGGCCGAGATCTTTTTTAATTATGTCAGTAATGGCAGTTGTAATAGATAGTGCTTCACTTTCAAAAAATGATGCTGCTAAAATTGGATTTGCAGTTTTTGCTTTTTCAGTACCTGTATCTATGATTTTTTTAACAGGAGACAGCACAATTAATATTTTAGCTGTAGAAATGTCCGGTCAAAGTTTAAGCTGGCTTGGTTGGCTTTATCAGATGGGAGTTCCAGCCTCACTTGCTTCTGTTTTAACTTTAATTTTGTTTTTATATATTTTTCAACCAGAAAAGAAAGTTAATATTAATAAAGAGGAAATAGCAAAAAAATTAGATGAACTTGGCAGTTTTTCTAATAAAGAAAAAAGAATGATTTTTTGGATTACTACAGCAATAATTTTATGGACAACTGACTCATTACACGGTATTGATTTAGGCTGGATAACTCTGGTAATTGCAGCATTGATGGGCATGCCTTTAGTTGGGAATCTTTTAGAAGCTAAGGACTGGGCAAATGTGCCGATTGGCATCTTATTTTTTCTGACAGCAGCAGTATCAATTGGAAGAATAGGCGGCAGTACAGGTATGAATTCCTGGATAGCCTCTGTCATTTTACCTGCCGAAATCCCAGCAAATATATTTATTTTTGCACTGATGATAGTATTAATTTCTATGACGATGCATCTGTTTTTAGGAAGTGTAATAGCAGTTATGGGGATTGCAATACCAGCCTTTATAATCTTTGCAGAGGGATATGGTATCAATCCACTAGTACCTGCTCTAATGGCTTATTCATCTATAGCACTTCATTATGTATTTCCTTTTCATCATTTAAATATCTTAGTAGGGATTGGAGAAAATAATGGAATGTATGATAATAAAACAGTTGTCAAATTCGGTCTGCCGCTGACAATTGTAATCATAATTGTTGTTTTGTTTCAAGCATTTTGGTGGCAGATTACTTCATTAATCTAAAATATGTATTTAAAAACAATTTACTATTTAAATTTTTTTATAAATATAGAAAAGATATTTAGTGGAAGGAATGAAAATTAAAATATGAAAGAGTTTTTAGAATTAAATCCACCAGAAAAATTCTGGCAGCAGATAAAGCCTTTTTTAAAAAACAAAAATTTAAAAACAAAAAATATAAACTTAGATAATGCTTTAGATAGAGTTTTAGCAGAAGATATTTATTCACCAGTTAATCTGCCCCCATTTAGCCGCTCAACAGTTGATGGATATGCTGTAAAAGCTGCTGATACTGCAGGGGCATCAGCTTCTATGCCTACTTATTTAGATATAATTGGCAGCATCGAAATCGGCAAAAAAACTGAGCTTAAATTAAAAAAGGGCCAGGCAGCAGCTATCCCTACCGGGGGAATGATTCCTCAAAAAGCAGATGCTGTTTTAATGATTGAAGATACAGAAAAAATAGAAGAAAATTTAATTGAAAGTTTTAAAGCACTGGCTGCTGGAGAAAATATTGTTCAAAAAGCAGAAGATATTGCTCAGGGAGAATTGCTTTTCAAAAAGGGTCATAAAATAATGGCCAGAGATATTGGGGCCTTAGCAGGTTTGGGTATTACGGAATTTAAAGTATTTAAAAAAGCAAAAATTTCAGTGATCTCAACCGGTGATGAACTAATTCCAGCAGAAGCAGACGCTCAAGCCGGCCAGATTAGAGATATTAATAGTTATTCTATAACTTCCTATTTAAATAAAATAGGAGGAGATGCAAAAAAAGTAGGAATTGTTAAAGACGAATTTGATAGTTTAAAAGAAGCTTTAAAAAAAGAGCTCGATCAGGATTTGGTTTTGATTTCAGGTGGAAGTTCAGTTGGAATTAAAGACATGACAATTGAGCTGTTAAATTCTCTGGGTGAGCCGGGAGTATTATTACATGGGCTTTCAATAAAACCAGGTAAACCAACAATTTTAGCGATAATTGAGGGAACAATAGTTATTGGTTTACCCGGTCATCCTGCTTCCGCCTGGACTGTAAACAATATTTTTGCAGCTGAGATAGTCAGAGTTTTAAATGGAGAAAAAAAGCCAGCAGATATTGGCAGTGAAAATCAAAAATTTTTAATTAAAGCTCAATTAAGCAGAAATTTAGTTTCAGATAAAGGTAGGGAAGAATATATACCTGTTAAAATTATCAAAGAAAACGAAAAACTATTTGCAAAACCATTACTTGCTAAATCAAGCCTGATTACAAATTTAGCTTATGGAGATGCTCTGCTTAAAATTGCTAGAAATCAAGAAGGAATTGATAAAGGAGAAATTGTGGAATTAACTTTAATAGAATAAACTTAATTATAGATAAGAGAAAGGAAGCAGACTATGGTTAAAAAGTATTTAGATAAAATTTCTTTAGATGATGCTCTTACAAAGTTAAAAAAAAGCTTCAAAGATTTTAGAACTGAAACTGAAAAAATTAAAACTGTTGATGCAGAAGGAAGGGTTACGGTTAAAGCTGTGTTTGCCAAACGCTCTGCCCCAGATTTTTATGCAGCAGCAATGGATGGAATTGCAGTAAAGGCCCAAAAGACTGCAGGGGCCAGCGAAAGAGCACCAGTTAAACTTAAAATTGGCCCTGATGCTCAGCCAGTTGATACAGGTGATCCAATTCCCGAACAGTTTAATGCAGTTATTAAAATAGAAGAAGTAAACCAGATTGATGAAAATTATTATGCTGTAGAAAAAGGAGTTCCCCCCTGGAATCACATCCGCTCAATTGGTGAGAGTACAGTTAAAGGGAATTTATTGGTTACAGCTTCTCATAAACTAAGTGATTATGATCTGGCCGCTCTTTTAGAGGCTGGAGTAACAGAAATTGAGGTTTATCAAAAACCATTAGTAACAATAATTCCAACTGGTGATGAGCTAATTAATGCAGCTGAAAAGCCAAAAAAAGGTGAACTGGTAGAATTTAATTCACAGATGGTAAAAGCAGCCTTAAAAAAATGGGGAGCAGAAATTAAAATAACAAAAATTATAGCAGATCAAAAAAAGTTAATAGAAAAAGCTTTTGTGGAATCTGTTAAAACAAGTGATATGGTAATTATCTTATCAGGATCTTCAGCCGGCAGAGGCGATTATACAATTGATATTTTAAAAAAACAGGGTGAGATATTATTTCATGGAGTAAATATTATGCCCGGCAAACCATTAATAGCAGCTGAAGCAGGTGGAATTCCAGTTTTTGGTCTACCTGGTTATCCCTTATCTGCCTGGCTGGATAATCATCTATTTATTAGAGAATTAGTTTATTCGATGCAGGCTGATCAGCCACCTAAATTTAAGCAGGTTGAAGCTGAAGTAAAAAGAAAAGTTCCTTCAGAAATAGGTTTAGAAGAATTTTTAAGAGTTAATTTAATCAGTGAAGCTGAAAATAAATATACTGCTGTACCTTTAAAAAGAGGTTCTTCAGCAATGGAATCAATGTTAAAAGCAGATGGAATTATGAGGATAGCAGAAAACAAAGAAGGGCTTCACCCTGGCGATAGGGCACCTGTTATTCTTTTAAAAGAAAAAAACAAAATAGAAAATAATCTGCTCTTAATTGGTAGTCATGATTTGAGTTTAGACTTAATTAGAAATGAAATTCGTAAAAGAAATTATAATTTTGATTTAAAACTGCAGACAGTTGGCTCTATGGCTGGACTTACAGCTTTAAGACGAGGAGAATCTCATTTAGCAGGAGCCCATCTTCTTGATCCAGAAAGTGGAGAATATAATATTTCCTATTTAAAAAAATTTTTTAAAGGCCAGAATTTATTATTAGTAAATTTAGTTTATAGAGAACAGGGTTTATATCTCAAAAAAGGCAACCCCAAAAATATAGAAAAGATTAATGATTTAACTCAAGCTAATATTAATTATATTAATCGACAGCGGGGAGCAGGTACCAGAGTTTTATTTGATTATTTACTCAGTCAAAACGAGATTGAAGCTAATCAAATTTCTGGTTATGAAAAAGAGGAATATACTCACATTGCTGCAGCAGCAGCTGTCGGAAGAGGCTCTGCAGATGCAGCCCTGGGCATAAGAGCAGCCGCTGAAGTAATGGGGGTTGAGTTTCTGCCGCTTGCCGAAGAAAAATATGATTTAATCATCAAAGAAGAAGATTTAGATGATCCAAGAATAAATAAATTAATTGAATTAATAAGTGAAAATGAAATAAAATCTGAAATAGAAAAATTAGGCGGTTATAACTGTCAAGAAACTGGAAAAATCAGAAATCTGCAATTATAAATTGGAGGCAATTATATGCAGAAATTAATTGATCACTTTGGAAGAGAAATAGATTATTTAAGAATTTCAATAACCGATCGCTGCAATCTTCGCTGCCGCTACTGTATGCCTGCAGAAGGATTAAAAAACAAAGCTCATTCTGAAATTTTAAGTTATGAGGAGATAATAAAAATTGTAAAAATTGGTATTCAAATGGGCATTAAAAAAGTTCGGCTGACAGGTGGTGAGCCCTTAGTTAGAGAAAATGTAGAATTTCTTGTTTCAAAGCTCAGCAGTCTTGGTTTAAAAGATCTTTCAATGACTTCTAATGCAGTATCACTTGCCTCAAAAGCAGAAGCATTAAAAAAGGCAGGTTTGGATCGAATAAATATCAGTCTTGATACTCTTGATCGGGAAAAATTTAAAAAGATCACAAGACGCGATGCTCTCACAGAAGTTTTAGCAGGCATAAAAGCTGCTGCAGCAGCAAATTTAAAACCTGTTAAAATAAATATGGTAGTTATGAAGGGGATTAATGATGATGAGCTATTAGATTTTGTGGATTTAAGCATAAAAAAAGAGCTTCAGCTTAGGTTTATAGAATATATGCCGCTTGGAGGAGAAACTGAAGCTGATAAATTCATCAGCAGTAGAGAAATTAAAGCTTTAATAACAGAAAAGTATAAACTTATTCCTGCTGTCAACAGTGGAAATGGACCAGCTAATTATTTTAAAATTAAAGGTGAAGCTGCTGTTATTGGTTTTATTTCAGCCTTAAGTGAACATTTCTGCAGCAGCTGTAATCGAATACGTTTAACAGCAGATGCTAAATTTAAACCATGTCTGGCCGGAAATCAAGAAATAAAAATTGAGGGTATGAGCAGCAGTGAAATAAAATCTGCATATTTAAAAGCGATTGACTTAAAACCTGCCTGTCATCAGCTTGATTTCAAAGAACAAAAACATTTAAGAAATATGTCACAGATTGGAGGCTAAAAAATGGGAGATAAGCTTTCTCATCTAGATCAAAGTGGTAAAGTACAGATGGTAGATGTTTCAAAAAAAGAAATTACTATGCGAACTGCAAGAGCAGTTGGGGAAATAAAAATGAAGCCTGAAACCTTAAAATTAATAAAAGCTGGAAATATAAAAAAAGGAGCTGTGATTGAAACTGCAAGAATTGCAGGAATAACTGGAGCAAAAAAAACTTCGGATTTAATTCCAATGTGTCACCCCTTACTTTTAAGCAGTATCAAAGTTGAATTTGAACTTGAATATGAAAATAAAATTAAAATAAAATCAGAAGTAAAAAATAGCGGTCAGACAGGAGTTGAAATGGAAGCTCTGACAGCTGTAAATTTAGCTGCGCTTACAATTTATGATATGGTTAAAGCAGTTGATAAAACAATGGAGATTGGCAGTGTAAAATTAATTTATAAAGCTGGAGGAAAGAGTGGTATTTATGAACGAAAAGAATAATGAATTTAAAATAAGAACTGCAATTTTAACTATTAGTGATAAAGGAGCAGCAGGAAAAAGAAAAGATTTAAGTGGTCCTCTAATCAAAGAAATGATGGAAAATACAGATGCTGTTATTGTTTATGAAGATATTATTGCTGATGAAAAAGAAGAAATTAAAAAAGCTTTAATTGAAATATCAGATAAAAATACAGCTGATTTGATTTTAACTACGGGAGGTACAGGATTTGCTGCAAGAGATATTACACCGGAGGCTACTTTAGAAGTTATAGAAAAAGAAGTGCCCGGGATTCCAGAAAAAATAAGAGCTGATACTATGGTAATAACTCCCAAGGCTGCTTTATCAAGAGCCAGAGCTGGTATTAGAGGGAAAACTTTGATCATTAACTTTCCCGGCAGTCCTAAGGCTGTAAGAGAATGTTTGGAAGCAGTGATTGATATTATACCGCATGGAGTTAAGATTTTAAAAGGTAATATTACAGAACATCAGCCTAATCATCATAATAATAAATAATTAGAAAAAATAAATTAAAATTCACATCATATAATTTGATTTTTATCAGCAGATGAATTAATATTTAATTATAGATGATTTGAAATTTTAAGCATTTACATAAAATTATCTAATAAATTTTTGTTATAAGGAGGAATAATAATGGAAATGATAGGAGTCAGCGCTTCTTCTAGTAAGGCTGGCAAGACAACTTTGATTTCCTTAATGTTGAAAGACAGCTGTTCTAAAACTGCAGTAATTAAAACATCAGTTAATAATGATCTTGATCAATATAAGGTGATTAATGATCCTAGAATTATAAATAAAGCAGGAACTGATACAGCTAGAGTTGTAGACCATGGTGCAGATAAAGTAATACTTTTAGAAAGCCCTGCAGCAGAACTTCCAACTGCCTATCAGTTAGCTAGAAATCTTTTAGATGATGATATAGAAAGATTATTTATAGAAGGTAATACAATAATAAATTTTCTAAATCCTGACATTATTTTTTATTTGGATAATAAAGATAAACCCGAAAAAGATTCAGCAAAGATGGTAAAAAATAGAGCTAACATTAAAATTAATACTAACACTTTGCTTTCAGCTGGTAAACTTGGTGATTTACCTTTTACAATTCAGTCAGATAAGATGACCTGTTACCAGGCACATTTAACAGCAGAACTGCTCAAAATATCAGTCCCTCAGTTTGGTAAAGTTGTCAAAGAACAGGATGTAAAAATTATTAAATGTCAGCTGGGCCTATTTTAATTTGATTTATATTTAATTTAAAAGAATAAGAGAAAGGAGATAATTTTTCAAAAAAATCTCTTTTCTTTTTTTTTGAAAAACTTGACTAAGAGTCGAAAAAGTGATATAAATTTATATAGACCAACTAAGGAAGGTGAATATTTTGCGAAGAGCAACTATAACAGGTCTGGGAAAATATCTTCCAGATAAAGTAATGACAAATCATGATTTAGAAAAAATAGTAGATACAACTGATGAATGGATAAAAACTAGAACAGGAATAGAAAAGAGAAGAATTGCTGCCGATGATCAGGCAACATCTGATTTAGCTTATGAAGCTGCAAAAGAAGCTTTAGAAGATGCAGAGCTTGAGGCAGAAGATTTAGATTTAATTATTGTAGCAACAATTACACCGGATATGATGTTTCCAGCAACATCCTGTATTGTTCAGGAAAAACTGGGGGCCAAAAATGCAGCAGCATTTGATTTAGGAGCCGGCTGTTCAGGTTTTGTCTATGGTCTAAGTACAGCAGTCAACTTTATTGAATCAGGTATGTATGATAATGTGCTTGTAATTGGAGCCGAAGTTTTATCAAAAATATTAGATTGGGAAGATAGAGGTACCTGTGTCTTATTTGGAGATGGTGCAGGAGCAGCTGTAGTTTCCGCTGCTGAAAAAGGAGGATTTTTAGCTACTGATTTAGGTGCTGATGGTACAGGAGCAGATACTTTATATCAACCTGCTGGCGGTTCAAGAACTCCTGCCTCACATGAAAGCATTGATAACAAAGGTCACTTTCTGAAAATGGAAGGAACACCTGTTTTTAAATTTGCAGTTAAAACAATGGGTAAAGCTTCACTAAAGGTTCTAAAAAAAGCAGGGGTAAAAAAAGAAGAAGTAAATTTATTAGTACCTCATCAAGCAAATACTAGAATCATTGATGCAGCGGCTAAGAGATTAAAATTAGATGATGATCAGGTATATGTTAATTTACCTGAATATGGTAATACATCAGCTGCTTCAGTTCCGATTGCTTTAGCAGAAGCTAAAGAAAAAGGTTTAGTCAATAATGGTGATAAGATTGTTTTAGTAGCTTTTGGTGCAGGTTTAACCTGGGCTTCAGCAGTTATCGAATGGAATGACTTAAAATAAAAAAATAACTATTATCTAAAATATATTGAAATTAAGTGAAAATAATATTTAACTGGAGGCTTTCAAATGAGTGATAACTTAGTTTTTATGTTTTCAGGACAGGGTTCACAGTATGTTGGGATGGGAAAAGAATTATATGAAAATTATGATGCAGCAAAAAAAGTACTCGATAAAGCAGATCAGATACTGGATTTTGATTTAAAAGATATGATTTTTAATGGTCCAGAAGAGGATTTGAATAATACAAAAAATACTCAACCTGCTATTTATACAGTAAGCGCAATGGTTAAAGCGGTATTGGCCGAAAATGGAATTAATGCTGCTGCAGCTGCAGGTCACAGTCTTGGTGAATATTCTGCCCTTTATGCAGCCGGAGTTCTTTCTTTTGAGGATGGTTTAAAATTAGTTAGACGCAGAGGTGAGCTGATGGATCAGGCTGATCCAGAAGGAAAGGGAACTATGGCAGCTGTCATAGGAATGGCTGATCAGGAAGTTGAAGCAGTTTTAGCAGAAATTGAAGGTATCATTACAATTGCAAATTATAATTCTCCCGGACAGGTAGTAATTTCTGGAGAAGTTGAAGCAGTTGCTGCAGCTGAAGAACTGCTGGCCGAAAAAGGAGCAAAAAGAGTAATCCCATTATCTGTAAGTGGAGCTTTTCATTCACCACTAATGGAGCCAGCTAAGGAAGAATTGAAAAATACTATTGAAGCAATAGAATTTAAAGATGCTCAAATCCCTTTAATCGCCAATGTTACAGCAGATTATGTAAAAGAAAGTGATGAAATCAAATCTGCTCTAATCAAGCAGCTGAATAATAGTGTGCGCTGGGCAGAAACTATTGAGCGTTTTAAAGAAGATGGTTACGAAAATTATGTTGAAGTTGGCCCGGGTAGAGTGCTTAAGGGTTTAATGAGAAGAATTGATCGTTCACTTAATGCTTATAATGTTGAAGACGAAAAAAGTTTAACTAAAACACTAAAAAAATTGAAGTAGCTTGTAATAGTTATAAAATTAAAAATCAAAAAATAGATTAAAATTTACGATCATTTTGATTAGGAGGAGATTAATTTAATGGATAAAAGAGTTGTAATTACAGGTGCAGGTGTTGTACATTCATTAGGATTAGAATTAGATGAATTTTGGGAAAATATTAAGGCCGGTAAATCAGGAATTTCTAAAATTGAAAATTTTGATGCTTCAGATTATCCAAGTCAAATTGGAGCAGAATTAAAAGATTTTGATCCAGGAGAATACATAGACCGCAAGGAGGCAAAACGTTTAGCCAACTACAGTAAGTATGCTATAGTATCAGCTATGAAGGCTCTAGAAAACGCAGAGTTAGAAATTACTGATGATATTGCAGATCGGGCTGGAGTTATGGTTGGATCAGGTATTGGTGGAATAGAAGTTTTTGAAGAACAGGTAGAAAAACTTCACAAAAGAGGGCCCAGAAGAGTAAGTCCTTTCTTTATTCCAATGATGATTTCTAATATGGCAGCAGGTAATGTTGCAATTTATAGTGGAGCAAAAGGTCCAAATTTAAATCCAGTTACAGCCTGTGCATCCGCTACAACCGCAATCGGAGAGGCATTTGAAACAATTAAAAGAGGTGCTGCTGATATCATGATCGCTGGTGGTACAGAAGCTTCAATTACACCATCAGCTGTAGCAGGATTTGGTAATATGAAAGCTTTATCAGGAAGAAATGATGAACCTGAAAAAGCAAGTCGTCCTTTTGATAAAGATAGAGATGGTTTTGTAATCGGAGAAGGTGCTGGAATAGTAATTTTAGAAACATTAGAAGGTGCTAAAAAAAGAGGAGCTAATATTATAGCTGAAGTTGTTGGCTATGGAGCTTCAGGTGATGCTTATCATATAACATCTCCAGCCCCAGAAGGTGAAGGAGCAGTCAGAGCAATGAAAGCTGCTGTAGAAAGAGCCGGCATGAAGCCAGAAGAAATTGATTATATTAATGCTCATGGTACATCTACACCTTTAAATGATCAGTACGAATCAACTGCAATTAAAAAATTATTTGGAGATCATGCCTATAATTTGAAGGTATCCTCTTCAAAATCAATGACAGGACACTTATTAGGAGCTGCAGGTGGAGTTGAAGCAATTATTACAGCAATGGCAGTTAAAGAAGATGTTGTACCACCTACAATGAATTTCGAAGAAGGTGGAGAAGGCTGTGACTTAGACTATCAGCCAAACAAAGTAGGAAAAGCAAAACTAAATGCTGCTTTAAGTAACTCCTTTGGTTTTGGCGGCCAGAATGCCTGTCTAATAATAAAAAAATATCAGGACTAAGTGAAATAATATAAGAAACAAAATATCTATTATCAAGATCTGCTCATTAGATTAAATGGGCAGGTCTTTTATTTTATTCCCCTAATTTATTGAAAAAAACTCAAAAAAAATATATAATCAAGCTGTTAAGGATTATTCACAATAGAAGGAAAGAAGGTAATTTTTAAATTATGAAAGTATATTCTCTTGTTGGACCCAGTGGAACAGGAAAAAGCCATCGAGCGGTTTTGCTGGCAAATGAATATCAGATTCCATTAATTGTTGATGATGGTCTTTTGATTTATGCAGGTAAAATTATGGCAGGCAGTTCTGCTAAAAGAGAAGAAAGTAAAATGGGAGCAATTAGAAGGGCCCTCTTTTATGATGAAAGACAAACTGAAGAAGTTAAAAAGTGTATTAAAAAAATCGATGAAGATAGAATATTAATTTTAGGAACTTCACTTGGAATGGTAGAAAGGATAAATGATCGCTTAGAATTAGGAGGAATTGATCAATATATAGATATTGAAGATATTTCTTCCCCTGAAGAAATAGAAAAAGCACTTTCAGTTAGAAATAATGAAGGCAAACATGTAATTCCAGTTCCCACTATTGAAGTAGAACAGGATTTTTCAGGTTATTTGCTTCATTCTTTAGAATTGTTTTTTAAAAAAGATAATAAAACTGTACGCCATGAAAAAAGTATTGTTAGACCTAGATTTAGTTTTTATGGAAATTTAAGTATCAGCAATCGAGTCCTGGTTAGTTTAATTGAGTATTTAATTAAAAAATTTAAGGATATAACTTCTTTTAAAAGAGTAAAGGTAGAAGAAATAAATAGTCAATTAATTGTTGAACTCTCATTAGAAATTACTTATGGTTTAATTATCAGAGATTTTGTTAATGAATTTAGAGCTGCTTTAAGAGAGCATTTAGAAAATAATACGGGAATTAATGTAAAAGAAATTGATGTAGAAGTCTATTCTTTAAAAGTTAAAGAGTGAAAAAAATAGGAGGTAAAATCATTGCGAAACTATCATGCAAAAAAAATGGATAAAGAAGCTATTTATCCCTATCAGGCCTGGAAAATAACTGAAGAAGAATTTTTATTAGAAAATAATCATCAAAATGAAGCTATATTTTCTCTTGGCAATGGTTATATGGGTTTAAGGGGCACTTTAGAAGAAGATTATCCTGGTAGTGAAGAAAGCACTACTCCCGGTTTTTATATCAATGGGGTTTATGCTTCTGAAGAAATAATTTATGGAGAAGAGGCACCCAATTTACCGAAAAAAGGTCAAACTATGATCAATTTAGCTGATTGGAGTGAAATAAATTTATATATTAATGAAGAAAAACTAAATCTACTTAAAGGTAAAATTCTAGATTATAAAAGGGAACTTGACCTAAAACAGGGTGTTTTAAGGCGCAAGCTGATCTGGGAAGATCGCCAGGGAAGAAAAATTGAAATTAAAATTATTCGTCTAATTTCTTTAAGCCGAGAACATATAGGTGCAATTAGATATCAGTTTAAACCAATAAATTTTTCTGGTAAAATCAGTCTTAATTCAGCAATTAATGGAGATGTCAGTAACCACCATCATTTGAGAGATAAAAAAGCATTAGAAGTTGTAGAAAGTGAAGTTGATACAAATACAGGTCATCTTTTACATAAAGTAAAAAGCACAAAATTTAAAGTGGCCTATGTAGCAGAACACTTAATAGACGAAAATACTAAAGCAAATCTTGAAGTCAAAAAAAGATCTTCAGATAATAGAGTGGATTGGATTTTTGAAATAAGTGCTAATCAGGGTGAAGAATATACAATTGACAAAATTGTAGGGGTTAATCACAGTTTGGAAGAAGGAGAAAACCCACTTAGTGATGCCAGAGCTTCAGCTGCTAGAGCATCTATTACAGGTTTTGAAAATCTGGTTGAAGAACAGGCGGAGTTCATGTCAGGTTACTGGCAGGATGTAGATGTAAAAATTGATGGTGATGATGCATTACAGCAGGCTTTTAGATTTAATGCTTTTCATATTCTACAGGCAGCTGGAAAAGATGGCCAGACAAGTGTCGCTGCAAAAGGGATTAGTGGAGAATACTATGAAGGCCATTATTTTTGGGATACAGAAAGTTATGTACTTCCGTTTTATGCTTTTCAGCGTCCAGAAGTAGCAAGAAACTTACTCCTTTTTAGATATAATACACTTGATAAAGCTCGAAAAAATGCTGAAAGAATAAAGCTTGATGGTGCATTATTTCCCTGGAGAACAATTAATGGAGAAGAGGCTTCAGGATTTTTTATGGGTTCTACAGTTCAGTATCATATTAATGCTGACATTGCCTATGCTCTCAATCTATATTATCAGGTAAGCCGCGACCAGGAGTTTATGGAAAATTATGGTCTGGAAATTTTAATTGAAACAGCAAGGATGTGGCTCAGTCTCGGCAGCTATATTCCAATGAAAGACAATAAATTTTGTTTTAATGTTGTCTGTGGTCCTGATGAATATAAGCCTGGAGTTAATAACAATGCCTATACAAATTACATGGCTAAGTTTAACCTTGATATTGCAGTAAAAATGGCAGAAATCATTAAAGATAAATCTCCAGAAAAATATAAACGTCTGGCAGAAAGAATAGATCTTAATGAAAAAGAAATTGAAAATATGAAGGAAATAAAAGAAGATATTTATTTACCATATAATGAGGAACTAGAAATTACGCCTCAAGATGATTCATTCCTTTATAAAAATCCAATAGAAGTTGATAATATTCCAGAAGATCAATTACCACTGGTTAAAAACTGGCACCCCCTAATAGTCTGGCGTTATCAGGTTATCAAACAGGCTGATGTTATTTTGCTGATGCTTCAGCTGGGTGATCAGTTTAGTGATGAGCTAAAAATAAGAAATTATGATTATTATGAACCAAAAACTACTCATGATTCTTCTTTATCACCAGCAATTTATAGTATAATTGCTTCTGAAATAGGTTATAAAAATCAGGCATATAATTACTTTATGCAGACTGCACGACTTGATCTCGATGATTACAATGAAAATGCCTATCAGGGTGTACATACAGCCTGTATGGGGGGGACCTGGCTTTCACTTGTTCAGGGTTTTGCCGGGATGAGAATGTTTAATGGTAAATTGTATTTCCATCCAGATTTACCTGATGGCTGGAATAACTATCAGTTTAGACTTCGATTTAAAGGCAGTCAGCTTGAAATAACTGTAAAAGAAAACACCGTTAAATATATGCTGATTTCAGGTAAAAAAGTAGAATTTAAGCATTATGATCAGATAATTGTTTTAGAAGAAAGTAATTTAAGTCAGGAAGTAGAAATATAAACAAAGCGGGTGTAAGAAATGGACTATAAGAAAAAAATATATATACTGCTTGCTGTGGGTGTTTTCTTTTTATCCACATCAGGAATCTTAATTAAGGTAGCTACTGCTCCACCTTTAATAACTGCTTTTTATAGAATGTTATTTACTGTTTTAATTTTAACTCCATATTTTTTAATTAAACATCGGAGTGATGCACGTTATTTTTTAGATTACCGACCACTATTGGTCGGTTTTCTCTTGGCTGTTCATTTTATTTTGTGGATTAGCTCTATTCAATATACAGATATATCAAACTCTGTGATTTTTGTAGCTATGCAGCCTTTATTCACGATAATTTTAGAATACTTATTTGCCAGAGAAGATTTAAAAGAGGGAGCAGTTATTGGGCTAGTTATGGCAGTTATTGGAAGTTCAATCATCAGTATCGGAGATTTTTATCAGCTGGGAGATAAGTTATTTGGTAATTTTCTGGCTCTATCAGCAGCCTTATTTGCTTCCTCATATCTTTTTATAGGTCGAGGAGTTAGAAAAAAGTTAAATTATTTTCCTTATCTTTATATTTTATACAGCTATGCTGCTTTGTTCTTAGGAATTGGAGTTTATATTTTTGATATACCATTTAGTGGTTATGGAACAAATAATTATTTAATATTTTTGGCCCTGGCTTTAGGCCCAACTTTAGTTGGTCATTCTATACTTAATCTGGCGGTTCGTTATCTTCCAACCTCAATTGTTTCTTTATCTATACTGGGGGAACCAATTTTAACAACATTTTTAGCCTGGCTTTTATTGAATGAACAGGTCCGAATTACAACAATGTTTGGGGGGGCCTTTATTTTAGGGGGAATCTATTTAGCTTCTGTTTATAATAACCATCAAAATAAAAAAAAGAATAAATTAAAACAATCTCAGGGCTAATTTATTTATTACTTTACTGGACATTTGCAGCCATAAAGTATAAAATGTTAATGAAAGCTTTTATTTAATTTTAGGAGGGATAAGTTTTGTTAAAAGAAGTTGCTAATATAGTAAGAGGTTTATCTGCAGATATTGTAGAAAAGGCAAATTCGGGACACCCTGGAATGCCAATTGGTTGTGCTGATATTGGTGCATTATTATTTGGAGAGGTAATGAATCTTGATGCTTCAAAATCAGACTGGCCTGATAGAGACCGTTTTGTACTATCAGCAGGACATGGATCAGCATTTTTATATTCATTTTTGCACCTTAACGGTTATGATATTTCAATGGATGATTTAAAAGAATTTAGACAGCTTCATTCTAAGACACCAGGCCATCCAGAATATGGAGAAACTGATGGAGTAGAAACTACAACTGGCCCCTTAGGTCAGGGTTTTTCAAATGCAGTAGGAATGTCTCTAGCAGAAAAAATGTTAGCTGCTAAATATAATACTGAAAAACATGATATTGTTGATCATTACACCTATACAATTATGGGTGATGGCTGTATGATGGAAGGTATTACTTCCGAAGCAGCATCTCTTGCAGGTCATTTAGGACTTGATAAGTTGATTGCTATTTATGATGATAATGATATTTCAATTGCTGGAAACACAAACTTAACTTTTACAGAATCTGTGGCTGATCGTTTTAAAGCTTTTGGCTGGCAGGTAATAGAAAACATTGATGGTCATAATATTGAGCAGCTGAGAGATGCAATCAATCAGGCCAAATCAGATAAAGATAGACCGACAGTAATTATGGCTAAAACACATATTGCTTTAGGAGCACCTACCAAGCAGGATACAAGTGATGCTCACGGAGCACCTTTAGGAGAAGAAGAAATTAAAGGTTTAAAAGAAAAATTTGATTTACCAGTAGATAAGAAATTTTATGTTTCTGATCAGGTAAAAGAATTTTTCCGGGCTCACGCTGCTGAAATGCAGGATCAGAGACTGGCCTGGGAAAAAGAATTTGCAGAATGGGCTAAAGAAAACCCTGAACTTAAAAAAGAATGGGATCAGGCAATGGAACTTAAGCTGCCTGTAGATTTAAAAGAAGAAATTATGGATTTAGAAATCGAAGCTCCGATAGCAACCAGAAAATCAGCTGGAGCAGCTTTATCAAAAGCATTTGAACTCATTCCATATTTAGTTGGTGGATCAGCAGATCTGGCTCCATCCAATAAAACATATAATGCTGAGTACGGAGAGGTACAAAAAGGAAATTACAGCGGCAGAAACTTCCGCTTTGGAGTTAGAGAACATGCAATGGGAGCAATTACAAATGGTTTAGCTTTACATTCTGGTTTACGTCCATTTGCAGCTACTTTCCTAGTTTTTTCCGATTATATGCGTCCCTCAATTAGACTGGCTGCTTTAATGAAACAGCCTGTAATTTATGTCTTTACTCATGATTCTGTTTTTGTTGGTGAAGATGGACCAACTCATCAGCCAATAGAACATGTTGAAGCATTAAGAATTATTCCAGGCCTCAAAGTTTTAAGACCTGGAGATGAAGAAGAGGCTAAAGCGGCCTGGGTTGAAGCATTAGAAACAAAAGATCAGCCAACAGCTTTAATCCTTACCAGACAGAATTTAAATCATATTAAAAAATATCAGGGTCTTGATAATTATAACAATGGTGGTTATTTTGTTAGTGATCCTAAAGATGCAGATACAATTATTTTTGCCAGTGGTAGTGAGGTTAATTTAGCTGAAGAAAGTGCAAAACTACTAGCAGATAAGGGAATAAAAGCAGTTGTTATGTCAGTCCCAGAAAGACAGAAACTTGAAAAATATGCTGCAGAACATCCATTACCTGAAGCTAAATTAAAAGTAGCTATCGAAGCCGGAGTAACAAGCGGCTGGTATAAACTGGTAGGCAGTGATGGTTTAGTAATTGGTCTTGACCGCTTTGGTTTAAGTGGAAAAGGTCAAGAAGTAGGAGAAGAATTAGGCCTGAAAGCTGAAAAAGTAGCTGCAGAGATTGAAAAAAATTTAAACAGCTAAAAAATTATAGTTATTAAAATTATAGTTACGAAAATTATAGTTATAAATTGAATAAATTAGGATATAGAGAATACTAAAATCCGTCCACTTAAAATCACATTAGTGATTAAGGGACGGATTTTTATATAAGTCTGATTTTATTTTTATTATTTACTATTAATCTCTATAATTATTTTTGTTAATAAATATGATTATTAAAGGAAATACCAGTTGATAATTGCAATTAATGCGCCCAGCAGAACACCAGCAAAGACTTCAAAAGGAGTATGACCGATTAATTCTTTTAAATCTTTTTTAATTAACTGTTTATCATTTGCAAAACTTTTATCTTCAAGGTGTTTAATTAAATTATTTAAAACATTTGCCTGAAGCCCAACAGCTCTTCTTACTCCACTGGCATCATAAGTAACAATTAAAGCAAATACGGTGACAATAGCAAAGAGATCGGAACTAAAACCATATTTTAAGCCGACTGTAATTGCTAGAGATGAGACAAAAGACGAATGGGAACTAGGCATTCCACCTGAGGTAAAAAAAGTATAGAAATTAATTGGACTAATAAAAAATATCTTTAAAAATTGCGCAGTAAAGAGTGAAAACATTGATACCTGCAGTAATGACATATAATCTCCCCCGAAATAAGTAATATATAAATTTTGTTCTTTTCTTTTATATTGTGTATAATAATAATAGTGCTATAATATATTTTAACTTATTTATACTCTTGATTGCAAATAAGAATTGGAGGAAAAAATGGATCCTTTTGAATATATAAATTCTTTATCACTCTTTGGAAGTAAATCTGGCTATAATCCAGGTTTAGATAGAATAAAAAGATTACTGCATCATTTAGGGAATCCTCACTATAATTTAAATGTAATTCATCTTGCAGGTACTAATGGAAAAGGCTCAACTGCTGCTATTTTAGAGAGAATCTATAGAGAAGCTGGTTTTAAAACAGCTCTTTACAGTTCACCTCATTACTTTCATTTCAACGAAAGAATAAAAATTAATGGTAGAGCCTGTTCAACCTATGATTTAAACGAAATTATGGTTGAAGTAAAAAAAGCTGCAGCTAAATTAAAATCTGAAAATTACTTAGAACAGAGTTTTTTTGAAATTGTAACCGCAGCAGCCTTTAAATATTTCAAACAACACGAGCCGGAAATTGTTATTTTAGAAACAGGTCTTGGTGGTCGGCTTGATGCTACAAATGTGATCAAAAATCCACTTCTTTCTATTATTACTAATATAAGTTTAGAACACAGAAAAATTCTAGGTGATAATGTGGCTCAAATTGCTGCAGAAAAAGCTGGAATAATCAAAGAAAATTCTAAAGTAATTACTGCAGTAAAACAACCGGAAGCTTTGAATGTAATTAAAAATAAAGCTTTAGAAAAAAAATCTAAATTTATTGATTTAAAAGATGAATATGAGTTTATAAAAAGCTGTGGTGCTTTAAAAGAAAATATTATCAGTCTAAAACGAAGTGGCAGAGAAGTAGAAAATTATAATCTTTCACTTTTAGGAGAGCATCAAGCTGGAAATGCAGCTATAGCTTTAAGAGCGGTAGAAGAATTAAGTCCTGATTTTCCTGTTAGTAAAAATGATATAAAAATTGCTCTAAAAAATATTTATTGGCCGGGAAGAATGGAAAAGATATCTGAAAAACCGCTTGTGATTTTAGATGCTGCTCATAATCAGGCAGCTTTTAAAGAACTAGCTAAAAATATTAATAACTCCAGTTTAGAATTTAATAACCTGCATTTTATTTTTTCGATTTTGAAAGATAAAGATTTAGATTCAATTTTAGAAGAATTTTTAAAATTAAAAGAGCAGCCTAAATTTTATTTGGCAGAAAATCAATCTTTTAGATCAATAAAAATTAAAGATTTAGAAAGAAAAATTAGCTCTAAAAATTTTGAATATCAAATTTTTAATAACTTAGCCGAAGCCAGCAGTAAAGCTTTAAAAAATGCTGATGAAGATGATTTGATAATTGCAGCTGGCTCTTTTAATACAACTTTTGAAGCTGGAATTGAAATAATGACAAAAAAATTAGAGGTGAATAATAATGAATAAAAATGAAAAGGGATTTTCTTTAATTGTAGTTGTTATTTTTATGTCAATAGCAGCTTTATTTGTGGGCTATTTAATGGGGAGCTGGTTGATTTCATTTTTAGTTGAAGATGATAGTACAGAAATTGCTGAAGAACAAAAAAATACAACTAATGTTAATCAGCAGTTAGCTTCTGAAAATAGTGGGCAGCCCAAAGAAGTTAATAATCAAGAAAATAATTTAACTGCCCCTGACAATGGAAAAGAAGCTGCTGTTTCACCGACTGAAAATACTGATAACTCATCAATAAATACTGATAACACAAATCAAAAAGATCAGACAAAAACTGAGACAAATAATTCTTCAGAAAGGGGTGAAATTAAAGGTGGATTTGCTGTTCAAATAGGTGCTTTTTCAAATTACAATAATGCATTGACAGTAAAAACCAAAGTAGAGGAATTAGGATATGAGCTTTTTATTACTGAGACAACTCCACATCAAGTTCAGGTAGTTGGCTATTCGAACAGGGATCAAGCAGAGGCAGCACTTGAAGAATTAAAATCTGAAGGATATAATGGATTCATAGTAGTTCGTGAATAAAATCTTTTTCCAATTTGATGTTGTTCTTATTTAACAATTAGTATATAATAATTATGGTTTGCATGCTAAATATATTTTTAGCAAAATTATAAATTATAAATTTTTCTTAGAAAAAACATATAAGGGGTGAAATTTTATAGTGAAAGCTTTGACTTTTAAACAGGGGATACATCCTGAGTATAATAAAGAATTAACAAAGGATAAACCCTTAAAAAATGCTAAAAGACCTGAAGAAGTTATAATCCCAATCAAACAACATATTGGTGCACCTTTAAAGGCACTTGTCAAAAAAGGTGATCAGGTTGATCTTGGACAAAAAATTGCTGATGGTGATAGTTTTGTCTGTGCTCCGATTCATGCTTCAGTTTCTGGAACTGTTAAAGAAATCAGAAAAGTAACTGATCCAGGTGGAAATACTGTTGATGCTGTTGTAATTGAAGCAGCGGAAGAGGACACTCTCAATTCCGGTTTAGAAAAACATGATAATTTAGATAATCTCGATCCAGAAGAACTTAGAAATATTATTAGAGAAGCAGGAATAGTTGGGATGGGTGGAGCGATGTTTCCGACTCATGTTAAAGTGTCGACTCCAGATGATAAAAATGTAGATTATGTAATTTTAAATGGTGCAGAATGTGAACCATATCTAACTGTTGACCATCGAGTGATGGTTGAAAGACCTGAAAGTATTATTTTTGGTTTAAAAGCTTTAATGAAGGCATCAGGTGCTCCAAAAGCTATGATTGGAATTGAGGAAAATAAGCCTGAGGCAATAGAAAGTATGAAAGATGCTGCTAAAAATGATGATAATATTGAAATCAAAGCTTTAGAGACTAAGTATCCACAGGGTGGAGAAAAAATGTTGATTGATGCTTTAATCAACAGAGAAGTTCCTGCAGGAGGTTTACCACTTGATGTAGGAGTTGTTGTTAATAATACCTCTACTGCAGCAGCCGTTGCAGATGCAATAAGAGATGGAAAACCTTTCTATGAAAGATCTATTACTATTACAGGAAGAGGAATCAATTCTCCTCAGAATTTAATTTATAGGATTGGTACTTCTATTGGTGATTTAATAGAACAGGCTGGTGGACTTAAGGATGATGCAGCTAAAGTTATCACAGGTGGGCCAATGATGGGAGCAGCCCAAAAACACCTTAATATTCCAGCAGTTAAAGGTACTTCTGGGATTCTTGTTTTAGTTGAAGATGAGGTAGAAGATTTTGAACCATCTCCCTGTATTAACTGTGCAAGATGTGTTGATGCATGTCCGATGTTTTTAATGCCTACCCAGCTGGTTAATTATGCAAAAAATGAAATGGTGGAAAAATTAGAAGAATGGCAGGTATTAAGCTGCATTGAATGTGGTTCATGTTCTTTTGTATGTCCGGCTAAAATACCTCTGGTACATCATCTGCGTCTTGGTAAGTCACAGGTAATGGCGAAAAAAAGAGAAGAGAATTAAGGAGGATAATCAATAATGAATAACGAATTAATTGTAACATCCTCACCACATGTCAGAGCCCAGGATTCTGTAAAAAAAATAATGTGGTCAGTTGTTCTTGCCCTGCTGCCGGCAGTATTTGCTGCGGTATATTTCTTTAAAGCAAGAGCAATATCTGTGGTTCTGACAGCTATTGTTGGTGCGGTTTTAACAGAATATATATTTCAAAAAGTTAGAAACAAGAAAGTTACTATCGAAGACGGAAGTGCTGTTGTAACTGGTTTGCTGTTAGCACTTACACTTCCACCATCTATTCCACTCTGGACAGCATTTTTTGGTTCAGTAGTTGCTATCGGACTTGGTAAACAGGTTTTTGGAGGGATTGGTCAAAATCCATTTAACCCGGCTCTTGTAGGTAGAGCTTTTTTAACAGCTGCTTACCCGGTTTTAATGACAACCTGGACTGTAGATGGAGTTTCGACTGCTACACCTTTAAGTAAGATGAAAATGGACGGTATTGCAACTGATACCTGGAATCTTTTTGTTGGTCAAATTGGTGGTTCACTTGGAGAAACTTCAGCTTTAGCTCTTTTATTAGGTTTTGCTTATTTACTTTATAAAGGTTATGTTAACTGGAGAATTCCACTGGCTATGGTTGGAGCAGTATTTGTTGGAACTTTTGTCTTTGGTGCAGATCCAATTTTTCACATTTTTGGTGGAGGACTAATGATTGGTGCTTTATATATGGCTACTGACATGGTTTCCAGTCCAACTACAAAGTTAGGACGCTGGATTTTTGGAATTGGAGCTGGACTGCTTGTTGTTGTAATCAGACTTTGGGGTGGATATCCAGAAGGTGTAATGTACAGTATTTTGTTAATGAACACTGCTGTGCCACTAATAGATCGTTACACAAGACCTCGCAGTTTGGGAGAGGTGAAATAAATGGAAAAGAACAGTAAAAAGAACTTAATTATTACTCTGGCTACAATTGGAATAATTTCAGCTTTAATCTTAACCTTTGTTTATGAGTGGACAACACCATATATTGAGGCTAATCAGGCTAAAGCACAAAAACAGGCAATTAATGAAGTTTTGCCAAATGTAGAAGAAGTAGATGAAGTAGAAAAAAACGGTAATATTTTTTACGAAGGATATGATGCAGCTGGAAATAAAATCGGTGTTGCTTTTCAGAACAGCGGTGGAGGATATAATGGAATGATAGAGGTTATGATTGGTGTTGATCTCAAAGACGAAAAAATATATAAAATTAGTGTTTTAAACCACCAGGAAACTCCTGGCTTAGGCGCGCGGATTACCGAAGCAGAATTTAAATCTAATTTTGAAGACAAAAATTTTGGAGATTATCAAGTTATAAAAACTCCTCCTAAAAAAGAAACAGAAGTTCAGGCTATAGCAGGAGCAACTATTTCTTCGGATAGTATAACTGAAATAATTGAAGAAGGATTAGATATTGTGACTTCAGCTTATGGAGGTGGAAATTAATGTCTATCGATTTCAAAGAATTATTAAAAGACTTTACAAATGGACTCTGGGCGGAAAACCCAATTATTCGACTGGTAATTGGTATGTGTCCAACCCTTGCTGTAACAAACACTGCTTCTAATGGTCTGGCAATGGGATTAGCAACATCATTTGTGTTAATCATGTCTGAAATAGTTATTTCAATTATTAAAAAGTTAATTCCAGCAAATGTACGTATTCCAAGTTACATATTGATTATTGCTACTTTTGTTACTTTTACAGATTATTTTTTGAAGGCATTTTTCCCTGGAATTGCAGCTTCATTAAGTATTTTTATCCCATTGATTGTTGTAAACTGTTTGATTTTAGGACGTCAGGAAGCATTTGCTTCTAAAAATCCTACTCACAGAGCAATTGCCGATGGTATTGGAATGGGTATCGGATTTACCTGGGTTTTGGTTTTACTGGGAGCAATTAGAGAACTTCTTGGTATGGGATCAATTTTTGGTTTAACGCTTTTAGGAGAATGGTATCGTCCAATGGTTATTATGGTACTACCTGCTGGAGCATTTATTACTTTAGGTATTCTAGTTGGTATCATGAATCAAATCAGCAGGGAGGGTAAATAATGGAAGAATTCAATCAAATATTATTATTATTTATTAGTACTGTTTTAATAAATAACTTTGTTTTAATTAGATTTTTAGGTATTTGTCCCTTTTTAGGAGTTTCTAAACAGGTTGAAACAGCTTTCAGTATGGGGCTTGCTACAACCTTTGTTATGACTCTTACTGCAGCAGCGACCTGGCTGATTAACACCTTTATTTTAGAGGCTTTAAACTTACCATTTTTGCAGTATGTGTCTTTTATTATTGTAATTGCATCTCTGGTACAGTTTGTAGAAATGTTTATTAAAAAAACAAGTCCGGTCTTATATAAAGCATTAGGTATATTTCTCCCTTTAATTACAACCAACTGTGCTATTATGGGTTTAGCTTTATTGATACCCCTTAATGGATACAGCTTTATTGCCAGTGTAGTTTTTGGTTTTGGTGCGGGAGTTGGTTTTACTTTAGCAATTGTATTAATAGCAGGTCTGAGAGAAAAATTAGAATTTGGCGATGTGCCGGAAGTATTAAAAGGTGTGCCAGTTACCTTAATTATTGCAGGTATTATGGCTATGGCTTTTATGGGCTTTTCCGGTCTCATCTCAATGTAGTGGAGGTGGCAGTAAATTAAATGAATCCAACATATTTATATTCTTTGATCAGTATGGGGGGAATTGCAGCATTATTAGCTGCAATATTAGGTTTTGCCTCAGAACAATTTAAAGTAGAACAGGATCCAAGAGTTGGTAAGGTTGATGATGCACTACCAGGAGCCAACTGTGGTGCCTGTGGTTATGCAGGTTGTAGTGCTTTTGCAGAAGCAGTTGTTAGAGGCGAAGCACCTGTTGGTGGTTGTCCTGTAGGTGGAGATAAAGTAGCTTCTGATATTGCTGATATTATGGGTGCTGATTCAGATAGTGCGGATAAAGTTGTTGCAGAATTATTATGTGGTGGTGGAATTAAAGAAACCACTAAATCAGGAAAATACAAAGGCATTCAAACCTGTAAAGCAGCAAACTCAGTTAACGGTGGCGAAAAAGAATGTCAGTACAGCTGTCTTGGTTTTGGCGACTGTGAGACTGTTTGTCCTTTTGATGCTATAATTATGAGTGAAAATGGATTACCTAAAATTGATCCAGAAAAATGTACAGGTTGTGGTAAATGTATAGAAGAATGTCCGCGTAATATTCTTTTGCTGGCACCTCTTTCAGCAGAGACACATATTAGATGTTCATCTCATAACACAGGTAAAATGGTTCGAAAATCTTGTGAAGTAGGCTGTATTGCTTGTGGCCTTTGTGCAAAAACCTGTCCTGTAGATGCTATCGAAATCAAAGATAATTTAGCAATTATTGATCATGAAAAGTGTGTTAACTGTGGTAAATGTGCAGAAGTATGTCCGACAGGAACAATAGAATCTCAAGCGAGGGTTATTGAAAAAGTCGAGATTAATGATAATTGTGTTGGCTGTACGCTCTGTGCAAGAGCCTGTCCGGTTGATGCAATTACAGGAGAAGTTAAAAAACTGCATGAAATTGATCATGAAAAATGTATAGAGTGTGGTCTCTGTTTTGAAGCTTGTAATGTAAATGCAGTTGATGTTTTCTATAAAGATGAAAACTAAAAACAAAAGTATTTTGACACCCGTTCTTCTTTAAGGACGGGTTTTTTCTTAAGCTTTAAATTGTGGACATCAGCAGCTAAAGATGTTAAAATATATAGTAATGGTAGTAAAAAAGAAAATTGTGGTGAATTTAAATTGAAAATAACAGAAATTTTAACATTTTATGATAAAATTTTAATTATATTTGTAATTGTTTTAGCACTTGCGCTGTTAATAATTCCTTTTTATTATTTTGGTTCAACTTCTAAGGAAGATGAATTAATATTAAGAGTTCAGCAGGGTGATGAAGTAATTAAAACTGTCGCCATAGCAGATAGCTATGAAAAAGCAATTATTTTTGAGGTAGAAGGTCCAATTGGAATCCATATTATTGAGGTTAATCAGGGTAGAGTCCGGGTAATGGAAGCACCGGCAGATGATCCACTTAAAATTTGTGAAAAAACAGGCTGGATAGATAGAGAAGGGCCAATTATTGTCTGTGTGCCAAATTCTTTAAGCCTCTGGCTGGAAAGCACAAATTCCGACATAGATGGGATGAGCTGGTAAAATGAAAAAAACTAGAAAAATTGTAGTCGTTTCATTATTAATATCTTTAGGGCTTGTCTTACATTTAGTTGAAAGTTTTTTCCCTTTAACTGCAGTTGTACCCGGTGCTAAATTAGGACTGGCAAATATTGTATCTCTAATTGCGATTTCTTTATTTGGATTTCCGGCAGCTTTTCAGGTGGTAATTTTTAGAGTTGTACTGGGTTCACTTTTAGCAGGAACTTTTATGACAATAAATTTTTATTTAAGTTTTAGTGGTGGGATTTTAAGTTTTATTTTAATGTATCTTGCATATTATTATTTGAAGGATTATTTATCTTTAATCGGAATCAGCATCATTGGAGCTGTGGCTCATAATACAGCTCAAATAACAGCAGCTTACTTAATTATAGCTAATATAGGAATATTTTATTATCTGCCTTTTTTGATTTTACTGGCATTACCAACTGGACTTGGAGTTGGTTTAGTTAGCTATTTTACTCTTAAACATTTACCATTTTCAATTACTGGAGGTAATTTTTAATGATTAAAAAAGCAAATAATGTTACAAATGAATTAAAATTAGTTTTAGCTTCTGCTTCTCCTCGTAGAGAAGAAATTTTAAAGAAATTAAATTTGAAATTTACAATAGTTCCATCAAAAATTAATGAGGAGGAATTTACAGATAGTGATCCGGTTGAACTTGTAAAGAGACTTGCCTTAGAAAAGGCTAAATCTGTGTCTGAGCTGGTAGAAGAAGCAATTGTTATTGCTGCAGATACGGTTGTAGTTTATGATGACAAAATTCTTGGCAAGCCAGAAGATGAAGCTGATGCTAAGGAGATGTTGAGTTATTTAAGTTCTAATCAGCATCAAGTAATTACCGGAGTTGCTGTTTTAAATTCTCAAACAAAAGAAAGTCATGTTGATCATAATATAACAGATGTTAAAATGATGACTATGACTGAAAAAGAAATTGATAATTATATTGAAACTGGGGAGCCAATAGGTAAAGCTGGGTCCTATGCCATTCAGGGTTATGGAGGTCTTTTTGTAGAAGAGATTAAAGGTTCATATCATTCAGTTATGGGCTTACCTATACATCAACTTGCTAAGTTATTAGACAAATTTAATTATGGAATCCTATAAGAGAAAGGAGCTAATTTTGATGGATGGTCTAAAGACCAATTTTACCATCAAAGAATTACCAGCTGAGGAGAGACCACGAGAAAAACTTTTAAAAAAGGGCAGTAAATTTTTATCAACTGCAGAACTTTTGGCCTTAGTTATTAGAACTGGAAATAGGGAAAGAACCGCTGTTGAACTGGCACAGGATCTGCTTAATTTTTATGGAGGCCTAGAAGGGCTGCAGGATTTAAGCTGTGAAGAACTGCAGACAATTAATGGGATTGGAACTGCCAAAGCTGCTCAAATTAATGCTGTCATAGAATTGAGCCGCCGAATTGCTGCTTTAAGAAACCAGCAAAAAGATCTGGTAAGTAATCCAATTCAGGCAGCAGAATTACTGGCAGGAGAAATGCGATTTTTGAAGCAGGAAGTTCTGCGGGTGATACTTCTAGATGTAAAAAATAAGGTGATTGCTGTTCCGGAGATTTCTCGAGGAGGACTTTCAAGTTCAATTGTTCATCCTAGAGAAGTTTTTAAAGAAGCAATTAGACGCAGCAGTGCAGCTATGATTTTAGTTCACAACCATCCAAGTGGTGATCCTACTCCCAGCGCTGATGATATCAGCATTACTAAAAAACTTGTTAAAACAGGAAAAATAGTTGGGATAGAAGTAATCGATCATATTATAATTGCTGGTGATAAATATTTAAGCTTTAAAGAAAAGGGTTTATTTTAAATTTTTCTATAAATTTATAGTTTTAGTCTAATTTTTATATAATTTGAAAGGGGTTTAAGTAAATGGTTTTTAAATTTTTAAGTGCACCATTCTCAAGGGATATGGGTGTTGATCTTGGGACGGCAAATACATTAGTTTATATCAAAGGTAAGGGTATTTTAATTAGAGAACCATCAGTTGTAGCTTTGAAAAAAGATAAACAGGAAGTACTTGCTGTTGGTGATGAAGCAAAAAGAATGATTGGTAGAACACCTGGAAATATTGTTGCAGTAAGACCGATGAAAGATGGGGTAATTGCTGATTTTGATGTTACAGAATCAATGCTCCGTTATTTTATAACAAAAGCACACAAAAGAAGCAGAATGGTCAGACCTAGAATAATAATCTGTGTTCCTTCTGGGGTAACTGAAGTTGAAAAAAGAGCTGTTATTGATGCAGCTGTTCATGCTGGAGCCAGAGAGGCATATTTGATAGAAGAGCCAATGGCAGCAGCAATTGGTGCTGGTCTGCCTGTCCATGAGCCAACTGGTAATATGATTGTAGATATTGGTGGTGGAACAACAGAAGTTGCAGTTATCTCCTTAGGAGGAATTGTAACCAGCCGCTCAATTAGAATTGGTGGTGATGATATGGATGCCGCTATTGTGCAGTATGTTAAAAGAAAATATAATTTAATGATTGGTGAAAGAACTGCCGAAGAAATTAAAATAGATATTGGAGCTGCCTATAGTGATGATCCTGAAGGCGTAAAAGAAATTAGAGGCCGTGATCTTGTAAGTGGGCTTCCAAAAACTATCGAAATTAATGGAGCTGAAATCCAAAAAGCTCTGGAAGAACCTGTTGTTAATATTATTGATGCAGTTAAGATGACTTTAGAAAAAACACCTCCTGAATTAGCATCTGATGTTATGGATAGAGGAATAATTTTAACCGGTGGTGGAGCATTACTGCAGGGCTTAGATAAATTATTAATAGATCAGACTCAAATGCCTGTTCATATTGCTGATGAACCTTTGGATTGTGTAGCTAAGGGAACTGGAATGGCTTTAGAAGAAATTGATTCTTTAAAAAAGATATTAATTACACCCAAGAAACTTTCATAGGGGGTGTAAATGTTGTTTAATATTAACAGCAATACATTAATCACAGCAGCCTTAATAGTCTTAATTATTTTGTTTTTTGCTTTTGTCTATTTTGCAGAAATAGATCTGCCGCTGTTTAACTGGTTAAGTGATCTTATTTATAATATTATTACTCCCATATTAAACTTAGTTCATCAATTTATAGAGAGTATACAAGATTTCTTTATTACCTTATTTTCTATTGATGAAGTCAATCAAGAAATTAAGGATTTAAGGCAGAAAAACAGTGTACTGGAGAGACAAATACTATTTTTAGAAAATATTAATAGAGAAAATGAAAGACTGAGAAAACTGCTTGATTTTAAAGAAAAAGTTGATTATCAGATGATTGGAGCGGAAGTAATAGCAAATTCTCCATCTATCTGGGAAAAAACAATTACAATCAATCGGGGCAGCAGGGATGGTTTAGAAAAAAGAATGCCTGTTATCAGTTATCAGGGCTATTTAGTTGGAAGAATTGAAAATATAGGTATTAGCTCAGCTCAGGTCAGATTAATTACTGATCACGATTTTGTTGTAGGTGGAATTATTGCCAGAACTGACTCTAGAGAAATTGGTTTAGTTAAGGGAAGTGGAAGAGATGATCAGCCCAATATAATGGATAGTATTGCCTGGGATGCTGATATAGCGTCAGGTGATATAATATTAACATCTGGTTTATCAAACAATTTCCCGGCTGGATTAAAAATAGGAGAAGTTGCAAAAGTTGAAACAGATAATTATGGCCTTTCACAAAAAGCAGATATAAATTTATTGATGCATCAGATAACTTTAGAGGAAGTAATGGTTATAAAAAACTTTAATCATAAAAGTGATATTACAGATAATAAGTTAGAAAATGAAGCTGAAATTAATGATAATGAGGAAAGTGAAAAAAATGATGGTAACTCAGAGAGTGAAGAAATTTAAAAGAAAAATATTAATGATGGAGAGTTCAAATTGAAAAAATATCTACTCAATATTTTGGTTTTAATCTTTCTTATAATTTTTCAGCTGACAATAGCTATATTTTTTCCATCTTTGATTTTAATACCAGATTTTATATTAATTTATGTAGTAATTAGAGCGATTATTTTTGGAGCTAAAGATGCAATGATTTATGGAGCGATTGGGGGCCTGCTTCAGGATGTTTTTATAACATCTTTTATCGGGCTTTTTACACCTGTGAAAACAGCTGTTGCTTTTTTAGCAGCTTTATTATCAGGTAGATTTTTTCCAGAAAATCTATTAGTTCCACCTCTTGCTGTGTTTTTAGCAACAATAGTTCACGAGCTAGTATATTTAATGCTAAAAGAAAATTACCTATTTACAGCAAATTATTTAACCTTAATTAAAGAAATTATTCTGCCTCTGGCAGCACTTAATGCTCTGATCACCTTCTTTGTTTATTTAATTTATTTTTTCTGGGGAAGGCGTGATCTAAGTGGACAGGCATAAAATTATAAAAATAGTGATAATTCTGATTTTTGTTATTTTACTTTCCCGGGCCGCTTATCTGCAGCTGGTACGTGGAGAATATTATTATGAACTTTCAGAAGGTAATAGAATTTCAGTCAGACCAATTAATGCACCGCGAGGCAGAATTTATGATAAACGTGGAGAAATTATTGTTTCTAATCGTTTAAGCTATAATTTATATTTAATGCAGAATGAGATACCACCTGCTAGTTCAGTCCAGAAAATTTTAAATGAACTTTCTAATATCAGCAGTTTAGCTGAATCACGTTTATTACTTAATTATAATAATTCAGAAGTTGATACAGCTGTTGAGCCTATTCTTTTAGCTCGACATTTAACTAAGGAAGACATGGTTATTATAGCAGAAAACAAAGATATTTTGCCGGGGTTATTAGTTAAAGAATCTTCTATGAGAGATTATATTTATCCAAAAAAACTAGTGCATACTACTGGCTATATTGGAGAAATTAATAAAAATGAATTAATTTCATTTAATGAAGCTGGATATAATTATCGTGGTGGCGATTTTGTTGGTAAAGGTGGACTTGAAAAAGAATATGAATTTTATTTAAACGGAAAACGTGGTGCTGAGCAGATTGAAGTTAATAGTCGTGGAAAAAAGATTAAAACTATTGGAATTAAAAATCCAGAACCTGGTAGTGATTTAATTTTAAATATTAACTTTTCACTGCAGTCAGCTGTAGAAAAATTATTAGAAGAAAATTATAATAATTTAAGAACACTTGCAGCTGATGATGAAGACAGATCAACACCTACTGGAATTTCGGCTGTGGTTATGGATATAGATACAGGTGGCATCATTTCGGCTGTTAGTCTTCCGGATTTTAATTTAAACTTATTTGCTAAGGGAATCAGCAGCAGTGATTATCAGGAATTAATCAATGATCCTCTGCGTCCTATGATTAACCGAAATACAATGACAGCTGTTCCACCAGGTTCTATCTTTAAATTAGT
>JBNJFG010000015.1:0-40586 GCA_051746665.1 Bacillota bacterium | reverse complement strand
AATAGTTAATGAAGGTAGAGAAACAAATATTGATGGTATTTTTGCCTGTGGTAATGTACTTCATGTACATGATCTTGTTGATTGGGTTACAGAAGAATCAGAAATTGCAGGTGATTGGGCAGCAAAATATATAAGTGGTGAGTATAAAAGAGCTAAACAAAAAATAGATGTGAAAGCAGGAGAAAATGTAGCTTATGTAATTCCACAGAGTATTGAGTTGGAAGCTGAAGATAGAAAAAGAATACCACTTTATATGAGAGTTAGTACTCCTTTAACAGCTATAGATATTGAACTATATGCTGATGGAGAAAAACTATACTCATTCTCAGAGCCATTTGGTAAACCAGGTGAGATGATTAGTGTACCTCTAGCTCAAAAAACACTTGATGATTTAGATGAAGTTAGTGAAATTAGAGTTGATATTATCGAAAAGGAGGGAGAATAAATGCTTGAAAAACAGACCATTACCTGTGTTGCCTGTCCAAAAGGTTGTGAAGTTACAGTTGAGCATGATGGTGATGAAATAATAAATATAATGGGAAATGCCTGTCCTCAGGGTGCAGATTATGCAAAAGAAGAAATTATAGCTAAAACTAGAATTCTTCCTACAACAGTTAGGGTGAAAAATGGTGCTTTACCATTATGTCCGGTTAAAACAACAAAACAAATTCCTTTAGAATTAATGGATAAGGCTATGGCTAAAATTGGAGAAAAAGAAATTGAAGCACCACTAAAAATGGGTCAAATAATTATAGAAAATATATTAGGTACAGAGGCAAATGTTGTTGCAACAAGAGATTTACCTAAGAAAATACATGTTTAAATTTATGATAATGTAAGGAGGTTAAATCAGTGAAATTGAAAAATAAAAAAATTGCAATGCTGATTGGACCAGGATATGAAGATTTTGAATTCTGGGTAGTTTATATGAGAATGTTAGAAGAAGGTGCAGATGTTGATGTGATTGGCATGGAAAAAGGTGTAGAATATGTTAGCAAACATGGTTGTTTAACCAAAGAGGCTGATTATGTTGCTTCTGAAATTTTAGATAAAGATTATGATGGGGTTTTAGTTCCTGGTGGGTGGACTCCTGATAAAATAAGACGTGATGAAGATATTGTAGAGTTAGTCAGGAAAAATTATGAAGCCGGAAAGATTATTGGTTTAATATGTCATGCAGGGCTTGTTGGAATTTCTGCTGGAATTATTGATGGAAAAGCAACTGGATCTCTAGGTATCAAAGATGATATAATTAATGCAGGTGGAACATGGGTTGATGAAGCAGCTTTTAGAGATGGTAATATTGTCTGGGGTAGAGTTGTTGCAGATATTCCTGCTTATTGTAGAGAATTAGTTAAAGCACTAGCAGAATAAAAATAAGATTAAGCTAAATCAGGATTAGAATAATTTTAACCTGATTTAGCTTTTATAAATATTATTTTTGAAAGGGAAATAAAAATATGGAGATGTTTACCGAAATTAATTTTTTGAGTTTTAGCATAGGGGTAGTAATTACTAATATTATTATATATCTTTTTTTATATTTTAAAAAACATAAAAGAAATATTATATCTGATAAAAATGGAGATGAAATCAATAAAAATAATGAATCTAAAAAAAGAACTGCTAATAAATTATTGAATTTATCACAAGAAGTATCTTTTAAATCACAGGATTTAATTTGGTTAATAAATGACAATAATAAAAAAGCTGAAAATTTAGTAGAAAGATTTGAAAATATTGCAGAATCAGTTGAAAATAATGCAGCAGGCGCAGAAGAAATTTCTGCAACTATTGAAGAATTATCATCTTCTTCAAATGTTATTAAAGCAGAAATGGTTAAATTAGAAGAAATTTCTCAACAGCTTATGTCAGACTCAGAAAAAAACCAGAATTGGATTGAAGAATCAAATAATACTTTGCTTGAAATAGCAACAAATGTAAAAAAATCTGGTGATTCAATTGAAAGCGTTGAAAAAGCTTTAGAAAATACAAATAACTTACTTGAAGGAATTATAGATATCACTGATCAGATTAATTTACTTGCTTTAAATGCTTCAATCGAGGCAGCAAGAGCTGGAGATGCTGGAAGAGGATTTAATGTTGTTGCTGGAGAAATTAAAAGTCTTTCAGAAGAAACGGAGCAATTAACTTCAGAAATCAGAGGTGCTATTAATAATATAAACATAGAAATAAAAAATACGGATCAAATAATTGAAAATGGTTTAGATAGCATCGAAGGAGTTGAAGATTTAGCTGTTAAATCTATTGATTCATTTAATTTAATGAATAATAATTTACATAATGTTATTGATTCTATATCTAAACTATCTGATAGTACAGAGAGTCAGGCTTCAGCTACTGAACAAACAACTCAAGCTGTTGAATCTATGACTCAAGAATTTATAAATATTTCAGAAAATGTTTCAGAAGTTGATAAAAATATAAAGAATCAAAAAAATAATTCTGAAAACCTTATAGATTATTCTAACAATCTTAATAAAATAGCTTATGAACTTCACAAAATTTCAGTAGAAAATAAAAGTGATGATATGTTAATTTTTGGTGTTAATCCTTTTACAAAACCAGAAAAAATAGAAGAATTATATATTCCAATAATTAATAAATTATGTAAAAAAATCAACAAAAATGCTAAAACAGTTATTGTTTCAGATTATGAAGAACTGACATATTATATAAAAAATAATTTAATAGATATTGGCTGGTTTTCTCCTATGGCGTATGTTAAAGCTAAAAAAGAGACAAATGTTATACCGATGATAACACCTTTAATTAATGGAAAAGATAGTTATAGAGGCTATATTTTCACTAGAAAAACCAGCAAATATAATCAATTAAAAGATTTGAGAAATAGTGTTTTTGCATTTGTAGATCCATTATCAACATCTGGATATGTGTATCCAAAACAAATGTTAAAAGAAGTTGGTATTAATGTAAATACAGATTTAAAAGAAACCTTATTTTTAGGTAATCATGATAATGTAATAAAAGCAGTATTAGATAATAAAGTTGAAGTTGGAGCAACATATAATGAAGCTTGGGATAGAGCAGCTCAAACATTGAATTTAGACAGCCTCAACATACTAGAAAAAACAGATCTTATTCCAAAAGATGTAATTGCCGCTAGATCTGATTTAGATGAAAATATTATAAATGAAACAAAAAATATTTTCTTGAAAGCTGATCAGGAGATTAGTGAAATATTAAATCAAACAAATATAACAGGTTTCACTGAAAGTAAAGATGAAAAATTTGATATTATAAGAAGATATAATAGTTAAAATTTTTTGTATAACTTAATCAATGTTTGATAATTCAGAACTTTAATGATAAAATCAACTTGTTAAAAATAATAAATTTTATTTTAAATAAAATTTTAAATTCATCAATATTAAAAGGAGGGTTTATTTATGAAGAAAAAATTAATTAATAATCCGGAAGAAGTAGTAGAAGAGATGGTAGAAGGTATTGTGATGGCTGCTCCTGATAAGCTTGAAAAGTTGGATAATTATAATATAGTTATAAGAAAAGGTAGTCCAAATGAAAAAGTTGCTTTAGTTAGTGGTGGAGGTAGCGGTCACGAGCCTACACATGCTGGCTTTGTTGGTGAAGGCATGTTAGATGGAGCAATTGCTGGTGATGTATTTACTTCTCCAACTCCTGATGCAGTATTTGAAGCAATTAAAGCGGTTGATGGTGGTAAAGGTGTATTATTAGTTGTAAAAAATTATACTGGAGATGTTATGAACTTTGAGATGGCTGCAGAAATGGCCGAAGCAGAAGGTATAGAAGTTGATCATGTTGTTGTCGATGATGATGTAGCTGTAGAAGATAGTTTATATACAACTGGTCGACGCGGTGTTGCTGGTACTATATTTGTTCATAAAATTGCAGGTGCAAAAGCTGAAGCTGGTGCAGAACTTTCAGAAGTTAAAAAAGTAGCAGAAAAAGTAATTGCGAATGTAAAAACTAAGGGAATGGCTTTATATCCATGTCGTGTTCCAGCTGCAGATGAATCAACATTTACTTTAGAAGAAGATGAAATAGAATTAGGTATAGGTATTCATGGTGAACCTGGAACTGAAAGAACTGATTTAATGAAAGCTGATGAAATAGTAGATGAATTATTAGGTAGTGTAATTGATGATATTCCTTACGAAAAAGGTGATGATGTTGCTCTAATGATTAACGGTATGGGCGGAACTCCATTAATGGAGTTATTCTTGGCCAATAGAAGAGCAAATCAAGTACTTGCAGAAAAGGGTATTAATATCTATAAAACTTTTGTTGGAGAATATATGACATCTCTAGAAATGGCTGGTGTGTCTATAACATTATTGAAATTAGATGAAGAAATGAAAGAATTACTTGATGCTCCAACAGAAATAAATATTATGAAGTAATTTATGGAGGGGACTATTTGTGACCGAAAAAAGCAAAAAAATTATAAAAGAAATAGCTGATGTAATTATTGAAAATAAAAAATACCTTACACAATTAGATTCTGCTATAGGTGATGGTGACCATGGTATTAATATGACTAAAGGATTTAAAAAAGTAAAAGAAAAAGTAGAAGCTAAAGATTATGAAAATAATAAAGAGCTGATAAAAACAGTAGCAATGACATTAATTTCAACAGTTGGTGGAGCATCAGGACCGTTATATGGTACGGCTTTTTTGAATATAAGTAAAATTATACCTGATGCTGATTTTGATTTAGATTCAATCATAGAAATTGGAGAAACAGCTGTTGCAGGTATACAAAAAAGAGGAAAAGCAGAAGCGGGAGAAAAAACAATGTTAGATACAATTATTCCGGCTGTAGATTCCTTAAAAGAAAGTAAAGAAAATGGAGATAGTGTAGAAGAAGCATTAAAACAATGTAAAAATAAAGCAGAAGAAGGTATGAAAGCAACAATAGATATGCAGGCAACTAAAGGACGTGCAAGTTATCTAGGAAAAAGGAGTATTGGCCATCAAGATCCAGGTGCGACTTCTAGTTATTTGATTATTAAAACAGTAATTGACGAATTATATTAAAAATTGGAGGAAGCAGATGGTAAATATAATATTAGTTTCTCATGTTAAAGAAATTGCTGAAGGAGCTAAAAAATTAGCTGAACAAATGAAACAGGGTGAAGTAGAAATTATTGCTGTCGGGGGTACTGCTGATGGCGATATTGGTACAGATCCGGATGCAATAGAATCAGCTGTAAAAGAAATCAATAAAGAAGATGGAATAATAATTTTAGCTGATCTAGGTAGTGCTATTATGAGTGTAAATATGGTTTTAGATTGGTTAGATGATGAAGTTAGAGAAAAAATTGTTTTAGCTGACGCTCCGTTTGTGGAAGGCGCTGTTGTTGCAGCTGTTGAAGCTGGAATGGGAAATAAAATTGATGAAATACTAGAATCAATAGAATCAGTTGATATGATTAAGAAAAATTAAAAAAGAATAATAAAAAGATCCAGACCGCTTCTATTTTTAGGAGCGGTTTTTTTTGTGATGAAAAATAATTTCAATTAATTTAAGTTTTTTGAAAATTATGTTGACAAACAAAAACAAATAATATATAATCATAAACAAATATAAACGAAAGTAAACAATCATAAAAAATCAAGAAAAGAGGTTTTTTTAATGTTTGCAGAAGAAAGAAGAAAAGAAATAATACTTTTATTAAAAAAAGAAAAGAGAGCAAATGTTAACGAATTAAGTGAGAAATTTGATGTTTCACGTGCAACAATCCGTAGAGATTTAAGTGAACTTGAAAAAAATGGTTTTATTCGTCGGACTCATGGAGGTGCAATTTTAAGTGGTAGTAGTAAGTTGGAGCCAAGTTTTAAAGAAAAAGAAGATAAATTAGCACCGGAAAAAGAAGCAATTGGAGAAAAAGCTGCAGCAATAATAAAAAATGGGGATACAATTTTTATTGATGCAGGAACTACAACAAGATATATAATCGACAATTTAAAAAATAAAAAAGATCTAACAATTGTTACACATGCTCTTCATATAATAAATAAAATAAATGAAATCAATCTAGATTGTGAATTAGTAGTTGTTGGAGGTAATTTCAAATGGTCAACTGAAGCTATGATTGGTCCAATGGCTGAAGATTATTTAAGGAAATTAAGAGTTGATAAAAGTTTTATTGGTTCAAATGGTTTTACCTTAAGTTCATCTGCGACAACTCCAGATTTAAGAGAAGCAAAAATTAAAGAAATTGCTTTAGAAATTGCTGGAGAAAACTTTCTTTTATTTGATCAAAGCAAATGGGAAGAAATATACTTCTATAAATTTGCAGAATTAAACCAAATAAACTTTATAATCACAGATTCAATTGAAGCAAGTAAAGAAAAAAAATTAAACGAAGAAAAAATTGAAGTAATTTTAGCTTAATTTGATAAGGAAGGTGTAAAAATGATTTTAACTGTTACTTTAAATCCTGCTTTGGATAAAATAATTATTCTTGATTGTTTAAAGTTAGGAAAATTAAATAGGGTAAAAGAAACTAATATTCTTGCTGGAGGTAAAGGAATTAATGTTTCAGAAGTTTTAACTGAATTAAATATTGAAAATAAGGCATTGGGTATTATTGGTGGTAATAATGGTAAAAAAATTAATTCCATACTTGAAAAAAAGAAAGTTAAATCTGATTTTATCTGGTCAGAATTTGAAACAAGACAAAATTTAAAAATAAAAGAAAAAAATACTAATCAAGAAACAGAAATTAATGAGAATGGAAAAGTAAGTAAAGAAAACATTAAAGAGTTTTTGATATCTTTCGAAAGAATTATTGAAAAAAACAAGACTGTTGTTTTATCAGGTAGTTTACCAGCTGGTGTAGAAAAAAATATATATGCTGAACTTATTGATAAAGCAAAAGAAAAAGATGCTAAAGTTATCTTAGATAGTTCAGGAGATGAATTTAAATTAGCATTAAAAAAATCACCTTATCTTGTTAAACCAAATTTAGAAGAGATAGAAAATTTATTAGGAACAAAAATTAATAGTAAAGATGATCTAAAAAAAGGCGCAAAATATTTATTAAATCAAGGTGTCAGTATTGTAATGATTTCATTAGGAGATAAAGGAGCTTTTATAGCATCTGAAAAAGAGGGGTATAGAATTTATACACCTCAAGTTAAAATTTCCCAAACAACAGTTGGAGCTGGAGATACAATGGTTGCTGGCTTAGCTGCTGAAATAGATAAAAATGAAAATATTAAAGATACGGGTATTTTTGCTGCTGCTTTAGCTACTGCTTTTGTTGAAAGTGGATCCATTTCTAAAATTGATGAAGCTTTGATTGAAAGAATAAAAAACAGTATAAAAGTAGAAAAAATTTATTAAAACTTATGAAAAGGGGTATAAAAATGGAAGTAAATGAATTTATTAATAAAAAATTAATTAAAATGAATTTAGAAAGTAATGATAAAAATTCTGTAATCAAAGAAATGATAGAAATTATGGAAAAAAATGATGTAATTACTGATAAAGAAGAAGTAATTAAAAAAGCAATGGAAAGAGAAGAAAAAGGAACTACAGGAGTAGGTAAAGGAGTTGCAATACCTCATGTTAAAAGTAATGCTGTTAAGAGACCGGCTGTAGCTTTTGGACGTTCTGATGCAGGAATTGATTATGGATCAATGGATGAAAAACTTAGCCATTTATTTTTCTTAATTACTGTTCCCGAAGAATCTCATGACGAACATTTAAAATTATTAGCACAACTTTCTAGAAACTTAGTTCATGATGATTTTAGAAATAATTTATTAGAAGCAAAAAACGAAGAAGAAATAATGAGCATTTTAGAAAAAATTTAAATATATTATAAAAAGTCATTAAAAAAATGAGGAGGACTAGTTTATGAAAAAAATTGTTGCTGTAACTTCCTGTCCAACTGGAATTGCCCATACCTATATGGCTTCTGAATCATTAGAGGAAGCTGCCAAAAAAATGGATTTGAAAATCAAAGTAGAAACTCAGGGTTCTGTTGGTGTAGAAAATGAATTAAATGATCAAGATATTAAAGAGGCTGATGCAGTTATTATTGCAGCTGATACAAATGTCAGCAAAGATCGTTTTGCTGGTAAGCCAATTGTTGAAGTAGCAGTAGCTGATGCTATTGATGATGCAGAAGCTTTAATTAATCAAGCACTAGAAAAGGCAGAAAAAGGAGAAAAAACAGAAGTTAAATCAAATTTACAGAGTCAGGTTAGTGATGAAAAATCAAAAAGAAAAGAACAAAGACAGGGACCATATAAACATCTAATGACTGGTGTTTCATTTATGCTTCCCTTTGTTGTAGCTGGAGGTCTGGCAATTGCTTTATCATTCGTTTTTGGAATTAATGCTGCTGAACAGGAAGGCTCTCTTGCTGCAGCTTTGATGCAGATTGGTGGAAGTTCCGCTTTTGCTTTAATGGTACCAATTTTGGCTGGATATATTGCGTTCTCAATTGCTGATCGTCCCGGAATCGCACCTGGTATGATTGGTGGTATGTTAGCAAGCAATCTTGGAGCAGGATTTTTAGGTGGTATTATTGCTGGTTTCTTAGCTGGTTATCTAACTCAATGGTTAAAAGAGCATATTAAACTTCCTAAAAATTTACAAGGTTTAATGCCTGTTTTAGTTTTGCCATTTCTTTCTAGTCTAATAGTAGGGCTTTTAATGATTTATTTAATTGGACCTCCTGTTGAAATAATAATGAATAGTTTAGAATCTTGGTTGAATGGTATGACAGGAACTAATGCTGTTTTACTTGGATTGATTTTAGGAGCAATGATGGCTTTTGATATGGGGGGACCTGTCAATAAAGCTGCTTATACATTTGGAGTAGGCCTTTTAGGATCAGAAATATATGGGCCTATGGCAGCAATTATGGCTGCTGGAATGACACCGCCGCTGGGTCTTGCACTGGCAACAATTTTATTTAAAAATAGATTTACTCGTCAGGAAATTGAAGCAGGAAAACCCGCCTGGTTTATGGGAATTTCATTTATAACAGAAGGAGCAATTCCTTTTGCAGCGGCTGACCCGATTAGAGTAATTCCATCGATTATGACCGGTTCGGCTATCACAGGTGCTTTATCAATGTTATTTGGAGTTGGTTTAAAAGCACCACATGGTGGAATATTTGTACTCCCAATTCCTAATGTTGTAACTAATCTTGGATTTTACGCTTTAGCAATAATTGCTGGTACAGTTGTTACAGCTTTCATGTTAAGAGTATTAAAACCAAAATTAGATAAATAACAAAACACACTGAGAAGGTATTAATTTACCTTCTCTTTTGATTATTGTTTTAATGATGTTTTTTCAATTTTGAACACAGCAATAATTAAAATTTAATTAGAAAGAGACCTGAATTCTTGCTAATCGTTTGATTTGTGGTATAATTAAAAACAGCGAGTTTAATTTAAGAATATTCTAATTGGGAGTGTTTATTAATGAATTTAAAGAAAAAGATTTTAATTATTTCAGCAATTATGCTTTTAGTTTTATCTATACCAGTAATAGCTCAAGATGCTCAAGATATTAATGAAACAGTAACAGAAGAAACACCTGAAGTTGCAGCCTATGTTAATGGGAATGAAATTTCTATGCAGGAACTTGAGCAGTTTGCCGGTGTTAGAAATATTTTAATGCAGCTATTACAGTCAAATCAGGAATTTGCATCTGTAATTTTACAAACAGAATCTGGACAAAATGTGGTAGAAGAATTTCGTAAATTAAAATTAGAACAATTAGTTACTAATGAACTGTTAGTTCAAGAAGCAAAAGATAGAGGAATTGAAGTTAGTAATGACGAAATGAATAATATTTTTGATCAGCAGGTAAATGCTTTAAGAGAGCAGAATAACTTAAATGAAGAGCAGTTAGAGAAAGCAATACAACAGCAGGGCTTTGAATCAATGCAACAATATAAAGATATGTTTTTTGAAAATAATATGAATGGATTTTTAGTTAATAAATTAAGAGAAGAAGTAATAAACGAAGTAGAAGTTAGTGATGAAGAAGCAAAAGAATTTTATGATAATAATAAGCAGCAGTTTGAGACAGCTGAACAAAAAAGAGTAAGTCATATTTTATTCGATGAAAAAACAAAAGCTGAAGAAGTATTAGCTGAAATTGAAAGTGGTGCTGATTTTGCAGAAATGGCACGAGAACATTCTACAGGTCCTACTTCAGAAAAAGGTGGAGACTTAGGTTTTATAACAGCTGGCGAACGTGGCTTAGATGAAACTTTCCGTGATGCAGCAATGGCCTTAAATGTAGGAGAAGTTAGCTCAGAACCTGTAGAAACTCAATTTGGTTTTCATTTAATTAAAGTTACAGATTTTAGAGAAGCTGGAGTTAGAGATTTTGAAGAAGTCAAGTCTCAAATCAAAAATCAGCTTAGAAGTCAAAAACAAAGTCAAACTTTCCAGGAATTTGTGGAATCTTTAAGAGAAGCTGCAGAAATAGAGATAAATCTCTAAACTGAAAATAATAATTAAGATAAATTTGTATAAAAATGATTATAAATTTCTGCTTCATTAAGTTGGAGCAGAATTTTTTTGTTTAATAACTTGCAATTACTCTTTAAAATGTGTATAATTAAAAAAAATTAATAGAAAATCCTGCGAAGGGAAAAGTAAATTTAAAATTAGCCTCAGCAAACTGGAGTAGCTGTGAGTCCAGAGCTAAGATTAAATTGAATCGCATCCTGGAGGAGCTTTACTAAAATTATGCTTGTCATATTAGGTAAAGACATTTAAGCTGTGTTAAAGCGATGAGTGGACTTTTGTCAAAAAAGAGTGGTACCACGGGTTATATCTCGTCTCTAATTTTATTTAGAGGGCGAGTTTTTTGTATTTTATGGGCTTTTTTTTAAATTAAGAAAAAATTAAGGAGGAGAGAAGATGTTTAAAAGAAAAAAATTATATTTATTAGTAGTGATAATTGTAGGAGCAGCTTTATTTTTGGGTGGTTGTGCAGGAGATCAAAATCTGACAAAATTAGAACAAATAAAAGAAGATGGCAAAATTGTGCTTGGTACAGCTGCTGATTATCCACCATATGAATTTCATAAAGAAATAAATGGTGAAGATGAAATTGTAGGTTTTGATATTGAAATTGCAAAAGAAATTGCAGATGATTTAGGTGTGGAATTAGAAATTAAAGATATGAAATTTGATGGCCTCTTAGCAGCATTAAAAGCTGGTAATATTGATTTTATAATTGCTGGAATGGTGCCTACTGCAGAAAGAGCAGAAAGTGTAGATTTTTCAATTCCTTATTATGAAGCAGAGCAAAAATTCTTAACAAAAGTTGAAAATGCATCTGTATTTAAAGAAATTGAGGATTTAAACGGTTTTAAAATTGGTGCTCAAAAATCAACAGTACAGCAAAAAATAGCAAAAGAAAAAATAGATGCCTCTGAGTATAAATTCATCAGTAAAATTACTGACCTTGTATTAGAACTCAAAAATAATAAAGTTGACGGAATTGTACTTGTAAAGCCGGTAGCTGTATCTTATGCTCAGGCTAATGAAGATTTAGCAGTCGCAGATGTATCATTAGGTAAAGAAGATGGAATAGCTGTTGCAGTTGATAAAGGTAATGAAGATTTAATGGCAGAAATTAATTCTAGCTTAGAAAAATTACTTGATAATAATATGATAACTGAATTTATTGCTGAAGCTACAAAATTAGCTGAAAGTAATTAATTTTAAAATAGTGATAAATAACAAGTAATTATAATTTAGGGAGGCTTAGTTTAATGAGTAATAAATATATCAGTGAAAAATTTAAAGAAAAAAATGACTCATTTTTCGCTAAAGCAGCTGAGTTAAAAGAAAAAAGTTCTCATATAATTGATTTAAGTTTAGGTGATCCAGATTTAATAACTGCAAAAAATGTAATAAAAAAAGCAGCTTTAGATGCAGAAAATGGATACACTCATTATGCTAATCCTCGTGGTGATATTGAATTAAGAGAATCAATTATCAATTATTATCAAAAAAATTATAATCAAGTAATAAAAAAAGAAGAAATAATGGTGACTGTTGGGGCCTGTCATGGAACTTTTTTGGCCCTGGCAGCAGTTTTAAATTCAGGAGAAGAAGTTATTATTCCCTCACCCTACTTTGCCCCTTACAAAGAACAGGTTAAACTTGCAGGAGGAATACCTGTTTTTGTGGAAAGTAAATTTGAAGATGATTTTCAAATTGATATTGAGGGAATAAATAATTCAATAAATGAAAAAACAAAGGCTATTATTATAAATTCTCCTCATAATCCAACTGGAAGTATTCAGAGAAAAGAAACTTTAATTAAATTAATGAAAATTGCTAGGGATAATGATTTATTAATTTTATCTGATGAGGTTTATGAGAGTTTTGATTATGAAAATAAATTTTACTCTTTAGTCAAATTTAAAGAAGATTTTAAAAGAATAATTTTATTGAATAGTTTTTCTAAAACATTTGCGATGACAGGTTGGAGAATCGGATTTGTTATTGCAGATAAAACTATTTTAGATGTGATGCAAAACATCAATGAAGGAGTTTGTTATTCAGCACCTACGATTTCTCAGAGAGCAGCAGTTGAGGCTTTAAAAAATGAAAAACAAATTAAAAAGGAAATAGTAAGTGATTTTTCCAGAAGAGTTAAATATGCAAAAAAACGTTTAAAAGCTAATGATATAATGGAAGTTGCTGGTGGAGAAGGAGCTTTTTATATTTTTCCTCGTATTAAAAAAAGTGGGATTAAAGCTGAACAATTTGCGCTAAAATTATTAGAAGAAAAAGGTGTTTTAGTTCTTCCTGGAAATGATTTTGGTGATCAGAGAGAAGAATTTATAAGAATTGCCTGCACTTTAAAATTAGATGATTTAAAAGAAGCTTTTGATCGGATTGATGACTTTACAGCAAGTCTAAATTTATAAAAATAGGAGATGAATAATGTGGAACAGAAAATTTCACTAAAATATGGAGATAATAAATTTGAATTTAAGTTAGAAAAAAATAAAATTAAGGATATTATAACTACCAATCCTATAAAAAAACTTGGACTAGAATCTATCATAAAAAAAGCTTTAGCAGATCCAACTGCCAGTGACAAACTTAAAGAAATAGTAAAGCCTGGAGAAACAGTAACAATAGTAATATCTGATATTACTAGGAGCTGGCAGCAAATAGATAAAATTCTATCTTTTATTATTGCTGAACTTAAATCAGGAGGCATTAAGTTAAAAGATATTAATGTTTTGGCAGCAACGGGATCTCATCGATTTCACACTAAGTCTGAAATCAAAAAATTATTAGGTAAATATTATGGCAAAATAAATTTTGTGGATCATAATGGGGAAAATAAAGAAAGGTTAAAATATTTAGGAGATACATCTTATGGTACTCCAGTTTGGATTAATGAATTAGCTTTAAAGGTAGATAGATTAATTTTAACTGGTGGTATAGTTTTTCATGATTTAGCTGGTTTTGCAGGGGGCAGAAAATCTATTTTGCCTGGTATTGCAGCTTATGAATCAATAATGAAAAACCATTCCTTATCTCTTGCAGAAAAAGAAGGAGAAGGAATAAAAGATACTGTTGCTAATAACCATCTTCAGGATAATCCTGTTAATTTAGATATGATTGAAGCGGCAAAAATGGTTGATGTTGATTTTGTTGTTAATGTAATTCCTGATGCAGATGGAGGTATTGCAGCTGCAGTGGCTGGTGATTTATTCAAAGCTCATCAAAAAGGAGCTGAGATTTGTAAAGATATTTTTGGAATAGAGATGGCAGAAAAAGCAGATCTGGTTTTTGCTACTTGTGGTGGTTATCCCAAAGATATTAATCTCTACCAAGGATCAAAATCATTAGTGAATGCAGCTCAAGCAGTAAAAAAGGGTGGATATTTAATTTTGCTTGCAGAATGTAGGGAAGGAATAGGTCATTCTGAAGTAGAAGAAATTATAGAAAACTATGATAATAATCTTGCTCGAGAAAGAGCACTACGTAGTCATTTTACTATTTCTCGTTATACAGGTTATTTAATTACAAAAAGAATTGAAGATATTAATTTGATTTTAGTTACTGAACTGGACAAAGAAATTTTAGATAATACAGATATCAAAGTTGTTAAAACTTTAGATGAAGCTATTAAAATTGTGGAGGCTGAATTTGACCAGCTGCCTCAAAGTTATATTATGCCGGCAGCAGCAAACACTTTACCAATTTTTAAAGCTTAGATTAGGAGGATAATATGGATTTTTCTTTTTTATTAGATTATAAAAACTTTTTTATTAATGGAACCCAAATAACTGTTTTGTTAGCATTTTTTGCAGTGTTATTTGGAATTGGAATTGGAATTGTACTAGCAATGTTTAAGATCTCAAGTAATAAATTTTTAAGAGCAATTGCTTCAGTATATATAGAATTTATTAGAGGTACACCTTTATTATTACAGTTATTTATCATTTATTATGGACTACCCTACTTAGGTGTTGAATTTCCTGATTTTCCACTTTTAGGGCAAAATGTAGGAGACTTTATGGCTGGTGTTATAGCAATGTCTATTAATAGTGGTGCTTATGTTGCTGAAATTTTTAGAGCCGGTATTCAAGCTGTAGATAAAGGACAGATGGAAGCAGCTCGTTCTTTAGGGATGCCTTATTTAATGTCAATGAAAAAAATAATTTTACCACAGGCTTTTAAAAATATTCTACCCGCTCTTGGTAATGAGTTTATAGTTGTTATTAAAGAGTCTGCAATTGTTTCAATTATAGGTATTCACGACTTGATGTATAATGCTGATACTGTCAGAGGTAATACTTATAAACCCTTTGAACCTTTAATTGTAGCAGCTGTAATTTATTTTATAATTACCTTTACACTTTCAAAATTCATTGGATTGCTTGAAAAAAGGATGGATACAGAATGAGTATGATAAAAGTTAAGAAATTAAATAAATATTTTGGCGATTTACATGTTTTAAAAAACATTGACTTAAATGTAGAAGCAGGAGAGGTAGTTTCAGTGATTGGTCCTAGTGGTTCAGGTAAAAGTACTTTACTCCGCTGTTTAAATAGGTTGGAAGAACCAAGTTCTGGCGATATTATATTTGAAGGAATTTCTGTTATGGATGACGAGCATCATGATATAAATGAACTCAGACAAAAAATGGGAATGGTTTTTCAGCAGTTCAATCTTTTTAATCATATGAATGTAATAGAAAATATAACACTGGCTCCTATTAAATTAAAAAACATGGATCAAGACGAAGCAAAAAAAGTAGCAGAGGATTTACTGGAAAAAGTTGGACTTTTAGAAAAAGCGGAAGCTTATCCAGCACAATTGTCGGGTGGACAAAAACAGAGAATAGCTATAGCGAGAGCTCTGGCGATGTCGCCGGACGTAATGCTTTTTGATGAGCCAACATCTGCTTTAGATCCAGAGATGGTTGGAGATGTATTAAAAGTTATGAAAGATTTAGCAGCTGAAGGAATGACAATGGTCATTGTGACTCATGAAATGTCTTTTGCCAGAGATGTTGCTGATCGAGTAATAATTATGGATGAAGGTAATATAATAGAAGAAGGTAATCCTAAACAAATATTTAATGCCCCGGAACATCCACGGGCAAAAGACTTTTTAAGCAGAGTACTTAATCTATTTTAGATTTAAGTACTCTCTTTTCTCTCCAGCATTCAAGAGCTGGATGATCTGATTATAATTTGCTATTAGTTCTTCTAGTCCATCATTTAAATAAACTTTCGAAGTGATCACAGGAACTAATTTCTTTTTTACTCGATTAATATTAGCGCCAAAAGCTAAATTACAAACAACCTGAACTCCTTCTTTTTTTAATATTTTAATAATACTTTTTGCTTTTTTAGGAGCTGCATGTTTTATATCTTCAATAGAATTATTTTCTATTGATTTAAGGTATTTATAATTGTAAGTATCAAATTCATAGATGTAATATTTATCAGCTTCTCCAAAATGTTCATCAATAAATTTTTTCCCATCGTTAGTAGCTAAAGCAACTTTTAATTTCATAGTATCACTCTCTTTCAATTTATTTAAATTAAGGAACTAATAAAAATTATAGCATTAGTTAATAACATATGTCAAAAACAAGTCTTAAAAAAATCTTTTAATAGCTTATTATATCTGATATTATTAGTATATAATATTAAAAATTATGAGGGAGCTGATTTTAATGATAATTGCTGTACCAAAAGAGATAAAAAATAATGAAGACAGAGTAGCTTTAACTGCTGCTGGAGCAGAAGTTTTAAAAAAAGCTGGACATACAGTCTTAATTGAAAAGGATGCCGGTCAGGGTAGTGGAATTGCTGATAAGGAATATCAAAAATTTGGTGCAGAAATAGTGGCTGATAAAAAAGAGTTATTTGATAGGGCAGAAATGATCATTAAAGTTAAAGAACCTTTAAAAGCAGAATATGAATTTTTCAGGGCAGGTCAGATTCTTTTCACTTATCTTCATTTAGCTGCAGAGCAAGAATTAATGGAATTTTTAAAGAAAAAAAAGATAACTGCATTTGCTTATGAAACTGTTCAAGATGAAGATGGTGAATTACCTCTTTTAACACCAATGAGTGAAGTTGCTGGTAGACTTTCTGTTCAGGTTGCTGCTGCTTATCTTGAAAAACCAAAAGGTGGTAGTGGTGTTTTATTAGGTGGAGTGCCAGGGGTTAAGCCAGCAAAAGTTGTGGTTGTTGGTGGTGGTATAGTTGGTCGTAATGCAGCAAAAGTAGCTTTTGGGATGGGTGCAGAAGTAACAATTATGGATATTAAGCAGTCTACAATGCGTTATATAGATGATGTTTTTCAAAGCAGCATCAGAACAATAATGTCCAATCCAACTCATGTAGCAGAAGAAGTTAAAGATGCTGATTTAGTTGTAGGAGCAGTTTTGATTCCCGGAGCTAAAGCGCCAAATCTTGTTACAGAAGAAATGATAAAAACAATGAAAGCAGGTTCTGTAATAGTTGATGTTGCAATTGATCAAGGTGGATGTATAGAAGGAACTTATCCAACTACTCATGATAATCCGGTATTTACTAAATTTGGAGTAATTCATTATTCTGTGGCAAATATGCCGGGAGCAGTAGCTAGAACTTCAACTTTTGCTTTAACTAATGCTACTCTTCCTTATATTAAGAAATTAGCTTCTCAGGGTTATAAAAAGGCGATGTTAAATGATTATTCTCTTGCTTTAGGTTTGAATATTTATCAGGGAGAAATAATTTGTCAGGCAGTTGCTGAAACTTTTAATCAAGATTATAAAGATTTAGATAAATTATTAAGTGAATGGAATTAATTTATTAAATTCTAATTAGCTGTATTTAAAGAATAATATATAATTAGATTTTACAGTACTATATAGAAAATGGAGGTAAAAAAGATGAAACTGCAGTTAAAAAGGCCGACCTGGATTGAGCTTGATCTCAATGCTTTAGAAAAAAACTACAACTTTATTCGTAGTAGAATTGATGATAAGACTAAAGTTGCTGCAGTTGTTAAAGCAAATGCTTATGGACATGGAGCCATTAAAGTTGCTAAAAAATTGTCTCAGTTAGGAGCAGAATATTTTTGTGTTGGCAGTCCAGATGAAGGTGTTGAATTACGTGAGGCTGGAATAAAAAAACCAATATTAGTATTAGCTGAAATTTTAGCATCCCAAATCAAAGATGTAATAAAAGGAGATTTAATTCAAACTGCTGGTAGTTTTGAAACTCTTAATGCATTAAATAAAGCAGGCTTTGAGTTTAATAAAGTAATAAAAGTACATCTAAAGATAGATACCGGTATGGGAAGAATCGGATTTTTTCCTAAAGAAATAGTTGATGTTTTTAAATTTATTCAAAAACTAGAGTTTATTAAAGTTGAAGGTCTTTTTTCTCATCTGGCCCAGGCAGACGAAGCTGATAAGGAATTTTCTTATCAGCAGCTGCAGAAATTTAATACTTTACTAGAAACCCTAAAAAGAGAAGGATTTGATTTACCTCTTATTCATATTGCTAATAGTGCGGCTGTTATAGATTTACCTGAGACTTCTTTAGACTTTGTTAGACCGGGGATTATACTCTATGGGCTCTTACCATCTAAAGATTTGAATAAAGATGTTTTATTAGAAGCAATTTTATCTTTTAAAACAGAAATAACCCAACTGCGAGAACTGCCAGCTGATTCATTTATTAGTTATGGTTCAACTTATAAAACTGATGCTAAAGAAAAAGTTGCTGTTTTACCTGTTGGTTATAAAGATGGATATCCGAGACTTCTTTCTAATCAGGGAGAAGTTTTAATCAGAGGTAAGCGTGCTCCTATTAGAGGTCGGGTGTGTATGGGTCAGACTATTGTTAGTGTTGATCATATTAAAAATGTTGAGCTTGGCGATGAAGTTGTTTTGATAGGAAAACAGGGAAATAAAGAAATCTCCGCTTCGGAAATAGCAGAGTTGTGTGGAACTATAAATTATGAGATAGTTTGTAATTTAAATGAAAGATTAGAAAAAATATATATTGAATAAATTTTACTTGAATTTAGAAAAAGGCTGTAATATAATAAATATAACAAATAAATAGCCAATTATTCAAAAGCTGTGAAGGACAATAGTAGATTAATTAACTGAAATGAGAGAGCTGATGGTTGCTGAAAATCAGCCAGTTGATTTTCAAATCCAGTCTGGAGCTGTGAAGCTGAAAATATATTTTGATTAAGCTAAACCGGTGGAGGCCGTTAAAACTATTTAAGCGGCAGCAATAGCTGTCATTAGGGTGGCACCACGAGATATCTCGTCCCTTTTTAGGGAGGAGTTTTTTTGTTTTTAAGCTAATTTATATTTTAAATTAAATTTATAAAGTTTATACTTAATTTTAAGTTACCATAATTTTAAGAGGGGGAATTATAAAATGTTAGATATGAGATTTATTCGAGAAAACCCAGAAATAGTAGAAGAATCTATGAAAAAGAGAGATATGGAATCACCAATTGAAAAATTTAAAGAACTGGATGATAAAAGACGTGATCTTTTATATGAAGCAGAGCAGTTAAAACATAAACGTAATGTTAATTCTGATAAAATAGGTGAATTAAAAAGAAATGGAGAAGATGCTTCTGATTTAATTTCAGAAATGCAGGATGTCTCTAACAGAATCAAAGAATTAGATCAAAAAGTTTCTGATGTTGAAGAGAAATTAAATGATTTACTTTTAGCTATTCCCAATATTCCACATGAAAGTGTACCTGTTGGTACAGATGAAGAAGATAATAAAGAAGTGAGAAAATGGGGTGAACCCAGAAAATTTGATTTTGAATATAAAGCTCATTGGGATATTGGTGAAGATTTAGATATTTTAGATTTTGAAAGAGGTGGAAAAGTAACAGGGACTCGTTTTACTTTTCTCAAAGGAGCAGCAGCAAGACTGGAGAGAGCATTAATCAACTTTATGCTTAATCTGCATACTGATGAACATGGTTACAAAGAAGTCTTCCCACCTTTTATTGCTAATGCAGACAGTATGACTGGAACTGGACAGCTGCCAAAATTTAAAAAAGATATGTTTAAATTGGAAGGTTTAGATTATTATTTAATTCCAACTGCTGAAGTACCAGTAACTAATCTTTATCGAGATGAAATTCTTGATGTTGAACAGCTTCCCGAATATTTAACTGCTTATAGTGCCTGTTTTAGAGCTGAAGCAGGAGCACACGGACGTGATACAAGAGGGATTATCAGACAGCATCAGTTTAATAAAGTGGAAATGGTAAAATTTGTTAAACCAGAAGATTCTTATGATGAATTAGAAAAAATAACAGCTGATGCAGAAGATGTTCTGCAGAAATTAGGACTTCCTTATCGAGTTGTGAGTCTTTGTACTGGCGATCTAACTTTTTCTTCTGCTAAAACTTATGATTTAGAAGTTTGGATGCCTGCATATGATACTTATAGAGAAATTTCTTCTTGTTCTAATTTTGAAGATTTCCAGGCAAGAAGAGCTGGGATTAGATATCGTCCTGAACCAAATGCAAGCACAAAATTTGTTCATACTTTAAATGGATCTGGTTTGGCTATTGGAAGAACCTTAGCTGCAATTTTAGAAAACTACCAGAATGAAGATGGAACAGTGACAGTACCTGAAGTACTAAGACCATTTATGGGAACTGATATTATTAAATAGAAGTTAAATTTAATTATCAATTATATTGTTTAAAAATATATAGATTAATTTTTTTGGAAAGAGCTCTTAAATGGGCTCTTTTTTTGTTATAAAAATTAAATTTTTATTTTTTAGGAAAAAAAGAAGGAATATTGTTATGAGTATAGAATAGTTAATAATAAGATATAAATAAAACACTGTTTTACTATTAGAAACAAATATAATAATTTGTTAATATACATTTATTATATCTTTTAAGTTTTTCTTAATATTAATTATTGAGATAAAGCTTGATTTTAATTCAAATAAATTAGAGGAGGCTTATTTAATGAGTAAAGTTGAAGATTTAAAAAGAGTTGAAGAAACTGGTATTGTTGCTGTTGTTAGAGCAGAAAATGCAGAGAAAGCATTAAAAATTACTGAAGCTGTAAAAAGAGGTGGTATTGAAGCTATTGAGATTACAATGACTGTTCCTGGAGCTGTTGATGTAATTAAGCAGTTGACTGATGAATACAGTAAAGATGAAATTTTAATTGGTGCAGGATCTGTTTTAGATGCAGAAACTGCTCGTGCCTGCATTCTAGCTGGGGCTGAGTATATTGTTTCTCCTTCTCTGGATGAAGAAACAATTGCGATGTGTAACCGCTATCAGAAAGCTGTAATGCCGGGTGCAATGAGTGTTACAGAAGTTGTTAAGGCTATGAAATATGGTGCAGATATTGTTAAGATTTTCCCTGCAACTTTATTTGGCCCTAAAATTATCAAAGCAATTAAAGGACCTTTACCACATGCGCCTTTAATGCCGACTGGTGGAGTTAGTTTAGATAATGTTAAAGACTGGATTAAAGCTGGTAGTTTAGCTGTTGGTGTTGGTAGTTCTTTAAGTAAGGGTGCTAAAACTGGTGACTATGAGCAGGTAACTGAAACTGCTAAAGAATTTATTCGTTTGATTAAAGAAGCCAGAGCAGAAATGGCTTAAATCTCATTTCAGAAATAACTTTAAAGAATAACTAGAATTCATCTTTCTAATCAATCAGGCCCACTTCCCGATTGCCACATCCTGTGGCACGGTCAGTTCAGGGCGTCCTGCCCTTCAGCCTGATTTATTAGAAATCTTCATTAAGTTATTCTAGATAAAGTTCTTAATTTATGAGATTTAAGATCATTTCTTTTAGTAGCGAATGTTAAGTTATTCTAGTAAAAATTCTAATTCATAAAAATTTACAGGAGGTTTTTATATTATGTCTAAGAAAGTTGTTACATTTGGAGAGATTATGCTGCGTTTGACCCCACCTGCTCATGAGCGTTTTATTCAGGCTGACACTTTTAATGTTATTTATGGTGGAGGAGAGGCAAATACTGCTGTATCTTTAGCTAATTATGGTCTGGATGCCCGTTTTGTGACTAAGTTACCTGATAACCCACTCGGTCAGGCTGCTTTAAATGAGCTTCGTCGTTTTGGTGTGGATACTGATTATATTGCTCGTGGTGGAGACCGTTTAGGAATCTATTACTGTGAAAATGGTGCAAGTCAGCGACCATCCAATGTAGTTTATGATAGAGCCTATTCTGCGATTGCTGAAGCTGAAAGTGCAGATTTTGACTGGGAAGATATTTTTGCTGATGTAGACTGGTTCCACTATACTGGAATCACTCCTGCTTTAAGTGAGCAGATGTCAGATGTTACTTTAGAAGCTGTTAAAGCTGCTAAAAAGTACGGAGTAAAAGTAAGCTGTGACTTAAACTTCCGCGCTAAGCTCTGGAGTAAAGAAAGAGCCGGCCAGGTAATGGAAGGTTTAATGGAATATACTGATGTTGTAATTGCTAATGAAGAAGATGCCGAAATGGTATTTGATATTAAGAGTGGTTCTGACATCAACAGTGGAGATTTAAATGTTGAAGGTTACAAAGATGTTGCCAAGCAGTTAATTGATCGCTTTGATCTAGAATTAGTAGGAAGTCACTTAAGAATCAGCCACAGTGCTTCTAATAATGGCTGGTTAGTTATTCTTTTTGATGGAGAGAACTTTGTTCAGTCAACTAAATATGAGATCACAATTATTGATCGTGTTGGTGGAGGAGATTCTTTCGCTGGTGGCTTAATTTATTCTCTAGTAACCGGTAAAGGTCTTCAAGAAGCTGCTGAGTTTGGTGCTGCTGCTTCTGCTTTAAAGCAGTCAATCCCCGGTGACTTTAACCATGTAAGTGTTAAAGAAGTAGAAACTCTAGCTGGTGGAAATGCTTCCGGAAGAGTTAAGAGATAAATAGTTAAGAATTTTATTTCAAGAGAGGGCTGCAGCTTCAGGCTGTGGCCTTTTTTCAATTTTAGCATTGATGGCAAATTTTTATTTTAGGAGGGGTTATAGATGATAGATCTTGTTACTATTGGAGAAACAATGGCAGCGATGGCACCAACTGAAGTAGGCTCATTAAAATATTTAAACAATTTTTCTAAGTATATAGCAGGAGCGGAATCTAATGTTGCGATTGGAGTTAAAAGGCTTGGCTTTAATTCAGGCTGGATCAGCAAACTGGGGAAAGATCCGCTTGGTGATTATGTAGAGTTTTTTGTCCGTGGTGAAGGAGTAGATGTTTCGCAGGTCAAAAGAGATGAGCAGCATAGAACTGGATTATTAATTAAAGAAATGCACACAACCAAAGAACCAAAAGTTTTTTATTATCGTGATAATTCTGCTGCCAGCTATCTGGCTAAAGAAGATATAGATGAAGCTTATATTAAAAATGCTAAGCATCTTCATTTAACTGGAATTACACCTGCTTTGAGTCAGAGTGCTCAGACTGCTTTTTTGGAAGCTTTGCGGGTAGCGAGGGAAAGCAATTTAAAAATTTCTTTTGATCCCAATTTAAGGCTTAAACTCTGGGATTCAATTGAAGAAATGAGAAAAGTAATATTAAAAATAATTCCTCAGGTAAATGTATTGCTGCCTGGAATTGAAGAAGGAGAAATCTTACTCGGGCTTTCTGAACCAGAAGAAATTATAAAAGGCTTTTACGAGATGATGGAGCCCGGTTCTCTAATTGTACTTAAAATTGGTGCAGAAGGTGCTTTATATTATCAAGGAAACCAGATTGAACATGTGGAACCATATTGCGTAGACAATATTGTGGATTTAATCGGAGCAGGGGATGCTTTTGCAGCTGGTTTAATTAGTGGATTATTAAGAAAGCTATCGATTAGAAAAGCAGTTGAACTAGCCAACTTAGTTGGGGCTTTATGTATCACAGTCAAAGGAGATATAGAAGGACTTCCCACCTGGGAACAAGTTGAATTTTATCAGGGCAAAAAAGAAGAAATACATCGCTAAAATTTAAAAATATTTATTAAAATTTAAAATTGGATATATATTATTTAAAAGGTAAAAGTTTAATTGTGAGATTTTAAATTAGGCTTTTACCTTATTTTTATTTAAAATAATTGATATTTAACTATATTAATCTTATAATAAATAATATAGTTAAACTCTTAAAATTATTATTTTATGTATTTCTGTTTTATTTAATCAAATATACTTAACTATCAATAAATCAGTTTTTGTTTAAATGCATTCTTTAATTTAAGTTAAGCAGGTTAATCAAGGTTTTGAGCAGTGCAAGTTAAATATTAGTATGTTATAATTATATTTTAGCATTAAAGAAAAATTTTGAGGAGGTTTTTATTTTGAGTAAATCCGATATGACGGTAATTAAACGGGATGAGAGAGAAGTAGCTTACAGTCGGGATAAAATCACCAAGGCAATTTATAGAGCGATGATTGAATCCGGTGAAGATGCAACTGAAGATGATGCAGAACAAGTTGCTTTAGATGTAGAATCAGATCTAATATTAGATTTTTATAATGAAGATCAGGTGCCTAAAGTAGAAGAAATTCAGGATTTAGTAGAAGAAAAATTGATGAAGGCTGCCTATGTGACAACAGCTAAAGCCTATATTTTATACAGAAATAAACGGCAGCAGTCGAGATTATCAAGAAAAAAAGAAAAAGAAAATCCACTTTTAACAAACGAATTTTTGAGTAAATATAAACACCAGCCCAATCCGTTTCCGACAGAACTCGGAGAATTTATTTATTATAGAACATATTCGCGCTGGTTAGAAGATGAACAGCGCCGCGAGTACTGGTGGGAAACAGTAAAAAGAGCTGTGGAATACAATTGCTCACTGGCCCAAACCACCAAAAAAGAAGCGGAAAAACTTTATGATAATGTCTATAATTTAAGAAATTTTTTAGCCGGGCGTACACTCTGGACAGCAAGCACAGAATCATCTAAAAAATATGGAATGAGTAATTACAACTGCTCCTTTACAGTTATTGATAGTTTTAAAGCTTACCAAGATTTGTTTTATTTGCTAATGATTGGTAGTGGTGTTGGTTTTCGTGTTCTTCCTCGTGATGTAGAACAGCTTCCAAAAATTAGAACTGATATTGAAGTTATTCATAAATATTATGAGCCAGTAGAAAAAGATGAAAGAAGAGAATATACAGATTTTGATTTTGATGAAGATGATGTAGTAACAGTTAATGTTGGTGATTCCAAAGAGGGCTGGATTCAGTCTTTAGAATATTATTTTAAATTTTTAGTGAATCATGCTTATCGTCCTTTAAAAAGAATTATTTTTAATTATGATTCAGTTCGTCCTAAAGGTGAGAAACTTAAGACCTTTGGCGGTACAGCTTCTGGTCATCAGAGTTTAAAAAGAATGTTTACTAAAATAGATAAATTATTAACTGAAAAACCAGATCGTGCTCTTGATGATATAAAAAGAGTGAAATTGAAACCTATAGATGCAATGGATATAGCAAATATAATTGCTGAGAATGTTGTGTCTGGTGGAGTTAGAAGATCCTCCCAAATTTGCCTTTTCAGTGAAGGTGATAAAGAAATTTCTCAGGCCAAAAGTAATTTATATGTAAAAGAAGATGAAGAATGGGTTATTAACAAGGAAATATCTCATCGTCAGATGAGTAATAATAGTATTTTTTATGAAGGTAAACCTTCTAAAGAACAGTTGAAATGGCATGTTAAACAGATGCGCTTTAGTGGTGAACCTGGATTTATTAATGCTGTAGAAGGAAGCAGGCGCCGAGAAAACTTTAAAGGAGTTAACCCCTGTGCAGAAATTTTATTGGATTCTCGAGGAGTTTGTAATTTAACTTCTTTAAATGTTATGGCTTTTGTTGATCAAGAAGGTAATATAGATAAAGATGCTATGTTTGAAGCTCAAAAACTTTCTGCTAGATCTGGTTACAGAATGGCTTTAATTGAATTTGAACTGCCCGAATGGGATCAGATTAATAAGCGAGATAGACTGATTGGAACTTCTCTAACTGGCTGGCAGGATATGAAAAATGCTGCTGGGCTAAATGAAGCTCAAGAAGCTGAATTATTAGAAGAGCTTCGGGAGGTTGCTCACAAAGCTGGCAGAGAAATTGCAAAAGAGGTAGGAGATAATGAGCCTAAATTAATTACAACTGTTAAACCAGAGGGAACCCAGACTCAGATGCCTACAGTTTCTAGTGGACTTCATTATTCTCATAGTGCATATTATTTACGCAGAGTAAGGATTTCTGCTTCTGATCCGCTGGCTCGTGTCTGTGAAGAGTTAGATTATCCTATACATCCAGAAGTTGGCCAGAATCCAGATGATCCAGAAACTCTTGTTGTAGAGTTCCCTGTTAAAGCTCCTGAAGGACAGGTTAAGGGAGATGTGGATGCAATTGATCAGTTAGAAACATATAAGATGTTTATGGAGAATTATGTTGATCATAATGCCTCAATTACTGTTCATGTACGTGATGATGAATGGGAAGATGTAGAAGAATGGCTGTGGGAAAACTGGAATAGCGTTGTTGGTATTTCTTTCATTTCCTATAATGATAACTTTTACGATTTAATGCCTTATGAAGAAATCACTGAAGAAGAATATAATAAACGGGTAGAAGAAATGGCGAGATTTAATCCTTCTTTAGTTTCTAAGTATGAAACGGAGTATTTAGAAAGAGAAATAGATGATGCTTCTTGTGAGACTGGCGCTTGTCCAGTTAGATAAATATAAAAATTTAAATAATATTCAAGTACTATTTTTCAGGTCCTGCTGGTTTCAGCAGGACTTTATTATATAAATTTATAGTTTATTAGTTTGTTGTGATATGATAATATAATATATAATACTATTTACTATATTCAGTAAATTGAAAAAATGATGTATTTTAGTCCAAACAATTAAAGGAGTTTAAGATGAATAAATATTTTATGTTTAAGATTTTATCATTATTATTTATTATTCTTATCTTAACGAGTAGTTTTACTTATGCTTTTGAAGAAAAAGAAACTATCAACATTGGAATTCCTTCTAAGAAGTCAGCTTTATCACTACTTAGCAGGTGGCAGCCTATAATAGAGGAAATATCTATACGGAGTGGTTATAATATAGAAATTTCAATGGTCAAAAATCATAATGCATTAATAAAAAAAATGAAGGATAAAGAGATTGACATGGGATATTTTTCTCCCTTTTTTTATGTGGAAGCAAAAAAAGAAGTAAATATCACACCTTTAGTAATGAGGGTGAAATTTGGAAGCCCTTATTATCGTTCAGGTTTTATAGTAAAAAAAGATTCTCAAATTAACTCAATTAAAGATTTGAAGAACAAACAACTAGCTTTAACTGCAGAAGAAGATTCAACATCAGGCTATTATATTCCATTATCTATGTTGAGTAATAATGAGATAAACTATCAAAATGATTTAGATATTGTTTTCACCGGAAAGCATATTAATGTACTAAAAAGTGTGGTTTATGAAGCTGTAGATGCTGGAGCAATAAAATTATATATATTGAATGATCCAGATAATTCTAATTTTATTAGTGAAGTTAAAGTTATTTCTCAATCTTTTTATATTCCTGGTTCTTCAATCGCAGTGGTAAATGAACTTGATACAGAGACAACTAATAAAATCAAGGAAGCTTTTTTAAGTTTAAGCACAGATATTTCTGGATTGAAAGCGATGGAAGCAATGAATTTTAATGGTTTTGTTACGAGTAATGATGAACTTTATAATCCTGTAAGAAATTATCTAAAAGAATTAGATTAATATATTTATCTATTTTAATAAATAGAAATAAAAATTAAGAGGTTTTTATTGTGTCTTTGAAAAAACGTTTAATTGTATATATCATGTTAATATTTTTATTTGTAATGATTTTTATTGGTTATATTTTAATTTCCCAGCAACAAGATATATTTAAGGAGGAAATTGAAAGAAGGGGTAGGCTTTTATCCAGTACTTTGGCAAAAATCAGTAGGGAATCTATGCTCATTTACGAGTTTAGTGCTCTTAATCAAAATGTTCTTTCATTTGAAGATGAGAAAGATGTGATAGAGGCTAAAATTTTAAATAATAATGGTAGAATTGTTGCATCAATAAACAATGCAGAAGAAGGTACATTTGCTAACAAAGATTATGAACTTGGGGAAAGCCAAAAATATTTAGATAATAAACTTTTGAGTACAGAAGAAATTAGGTATAATGATGTTTATATGGGAAAAGCAATAATAGTTTTATCTTTAGATTCAATGCATGAAAAAATATCTTATTCAGTAAAAATGATAATTTTTATATTAGGAGTATCATTTTTATTTTTATTGTTATTTATTAATTTTGTATCTGGATATTTACTTAAACCTGTAATTACACTTGCTGATATAGTTAGAAAAATTCCAGATAGGAATTTTGATATTGATAATTTAAAAAATCAAAGTCCGCCTAGTGAACTTCAGGAGTTATATAATTCTATTATTTGGATGTATGAAGAAATGCTAATGATTAGAAAAAGATTAATTGAAAGAACACAGATGGCCACTATTGGAAAAATGTCTGCATATTTTGCTCATGAAATAAGAAATCCATTAGAAGCTATGTCGGGAGCAGTGGAAGTTTTGAAAATAAAGGGAGATTATTCTTCAAAAAATAACACCTTTTTTGATATTATAAAAGAAGAAATAATAACTTTAAACAAATTTTTAGATGAATTTTTGAATTTTTCTAGAATAAAATCTTATAAATTTGAAAAAATAAATTTAAATAAATTAGTTAAAGATATATTCATTTTATTACAGCCAATGTTTAAAGCTGAAAATATTGATTTGTTTTATCAGGTTCCAGAAAGAGATTATTTGGTTAAAGGAGATCTTAGCAAAATCAAAAGTGTTATAACAAATATTTTGTTAAATTCGATGGAAGCAATTAATGAAAGTGGTTTTGTAGAGATTAAGCTATTAAAAGCCAATAATTTTGTGGAAATTAAAATAAAAGATAATGGAAAAGGAATAGATGAAAAAGATTTGGAAAAAATATTTAATCCATTCTTTAGTACTAAAAAGACAGGTAATGGAATAGGATTAAGTATTTCCAAAGAAATAATTGAAAGCCATAACGGTGAAATTTTAGTTGATTCAGATAATAGTACAATTTTCACAATAAAATTACCAGTATATGAGGATGAGAATGAGAATGAAAAAGATTCTAATAGTTGACGATAAAAAAAACATTTGTAGGGTATTGACTGCAATACTTGAATCTGAAAATTATATAGTTGATTTTTCAAATGATCCTCTTTCCGCAGTAGAAAAAGCTAAACATTTTCAGCCAGATTTAATTATATCAGATATTAAAATGCCTAAATTAAATGGTTTAGAGTTCTACGATTTGATTTTAAAAAATGATATCAACACTAAAGTAATCTTTATGACAGCTTTTGGGAGTATACCAATGGCTGTTGAGGCTATGAAAATGGGAGCCTCAGAATTTTTAACAAAACCAATAGATTATGAAGAATTAAAGATTAAAGTAGCTGATTTGCTGGATAAAAAAGATAATAGTAACAGGCTAAATTTAAAGGAAAATTATCCAGAAATTATTGGTAAAAGCAAGGCGATTATCAATTTAATAGAAAAAATAGATATGGCAGCTGATTACAGTTCTACTGTTTTAATTCAGGGAGAAAGCGGAACTGGAAAAGAGCTGGTGGCAAAGGCACTTCATTCACACAGTAAAAGAGCTAAAAAAGAATTTATAGCTGTTAATTGTGCTGCACTGGGTAAAAATTTGATTGAGTCTGAATTATTTGGACATAAAAAAGGAGCTTTTACCGGTGCAATATCAGATAAAAAAGGAAAATTTGAAATTGCTGATGGGGGAAGTCTACTTCTTGATGAAATTAGTGAGATAGATTTAGAAGTTCAAGCTAAGCTTTTAAGAGTTTTACAAGAAAAAGAATTTGAAAGAGTTGGCGAGAATAAGACAATTAAAACTAGTGTTAGAGTTATTGCCACTACAAATAGAGATTTAAAACAAATGATCAAAGAAAATAAGTTCAGAAAAGATCTTTATTATCGTTTGAATGTTATTCCAATTTTTATGCCTCCTTTAAGAGAAAGAAAAGAAGATATAAAACTTTTAGCCGAATTTTTTGTAAAAAAGTTTTGTAAAAAAGAAAATATAAAAGAAAAATTAATTGGTGAAAAAGCAGCTACTTTGCTAAAAAAATATAATTGGCCGGGAAATGTAAGAGAATTACAACATGTAATAGAGAGATTAATAATAACAGCTCGAGATGAGATTATTTCGGAAGCTGCGGTTTATGAACAACTGCCGCTTAATAATTATCAGGTAGGTAAAAAGGAATTGAGTGAAAAAGAAGAACTGATTAACGCACTTAAAATGACTAAGGGAAATAAGACAAAAGCCGCTAAAATTTTGAGAATTTCTCGTAGAACCCTCTATAATTGGCTTGAAAAATATGAAATAGAATAAAATTGAGAAATGTTTACAGATTAAGCTGTGAACTTCACATTTTTACACATTTAAAATTATATATATTTATTTTTTTGAAAACTACTTTCGGGTAGTTTTCTTTTTTTTATTTATTGTATTCCAATAAAAACACTGTTGTGACAGTCTTTTTGAACTAAAATTATAATTTTTTATATTTTTATGAAAATTATTTTTATTCGGCATGAAACTTGCACTATATATAAGTAATTCAAAAAGGGAGGAATTTTAAATGAAAAAGAGTTTAGTAATTTTGTTAGTTTCTATTATGGTCTTTGGTTTAACTGTTACAAATGTTGCAGCCGCTTATCCAGAAAAGCCTGTTCAAATGATTGTTGCATTCAGTGCAGGTGGAGGAACAGATACAGCAGCAAGAACTATTGCTAAGTATTTTAAAAGATATACCGATCAGTCTTTAGTTGTTGTTAACAAGCCAGGTGGTAGTGGAGAAGTTGGATTTACACAATTAGCCATGGCAAAAACTGATGGTTATACAATTGGTTTTCTTAACACACCACATGTAGTTACACCGCCAATTATGAGAGACACTAACTTTAGTTTAGATAGTTTTGTTCCAATTGCAAATATTGTAACTGACCCTGGGGTTCTAGTAGTAAGAAACGATGATCAGTTTGAAGATTTAGAAGCATTTATTGAGTATGCTAAAGAAAATTCTGTTGATACAGCTAGTGGTGCTCCAGGTGGAGATGATCATTTAGCAGGTCTAAATATTATGGATGAAACAGATTCAGAATTAAATATGGTTCCTTTTAATGGTTCTTCTGAGCAGAAGAGTCAGTTGTTAGGAAAGCATGTTGATGCTGGTCTAATGAATGCAAGTCAGGTTAAGTCATTAGTTGATTCTGGAGATTTAAAAGTATTAGCTGTAATGGCTAAAAAGAGAAGTTCTTACTATCCAGATGCACCAACATTTATGGAAGCTGGCTATGAAGTAATTTCTGGTTCATCAAGAGGTATTGCTGCTCCCAAAGGTATGGATGAAGAGCAAATTGAAATATTATCAGACGTATTTGCTCAGGTAGTTGAAGATGAAGATTTCTTAAAAGAAGCTGAAAATCTTAATTTAATTATGGATTACATGCCACAAGAAGAATATACTGATTACTTATATGGTATGCATGATAGATATAGTAAGATGTGGGAAAATAATCCCTGGAACTAATTTTACAAACCTAAATAAGCCGGTTTTAAAACCGGCTTATTTATAAATTAAAATAAGATTAATGAATATTTTTTATGAATTATTAATAAAATTTAAGTATCAATTATTTTGTTTTTGCAATTATAATAAATTTATTATAATAAAAATTATAGAGTAAGAGGTGATTTCATATGGAAATGTGGAAAAGAGATAGGATTGTTTCGGTTTTTATGATCTGCTTATCAGCTTTAGCATATTATGGAAGTAGATCTTTTTCAGATATGGCAAAAATCTTTCCAACATATATTATTTATGTTTTAGCTGCCCTTTCAATTATGCTTTTAATAAAAACTCTTAATAAAGATAATTATAAGCATATAGAGAAAGAAGTAGATGAAGAAACAGGAGAAGTTAAAGAAGTTGTTGAAAAAGCAGATGTAGTAACTATTGATAAAGAAGGAAAAAAGAGAGTTTTAATTACAATAATTTCGACAGTGTTTTATATTTATATTATGAATTATCTAGGTTTTTTTGTAACAACTTATCTTTTTATGTTTATATTATTTAACTTATTAAAAATTGATAATTTAATGGTTAAAATATTTGTACCACTATTTACTTCTGCTTTTGTATTTTTGATTTTCAGAGTTTTTCTTACTGTTCCTACACCAAGGGGCATATTTTTTTAGAAGATAAAGGAGTTGACAATAAATGTTTGGAATGGTATTCGATGCTTTTTCAGTTTTATTAATGCCAATGAATTTATTGGCTGTAGCAGCAGGAATGGTTTCTGGTATTATAGTTGGAGCATTACCTGGATTAACTGCAACAATGGCAGTGGCTTTATTAGTACCTGTAACCTTTAGTATAAATCCTATTACAAGTTTAGCAATGCTTGGTGGAGTTTATTGTGGAGGAATTTACGGAGGGTCAATATCTTCGATACTTTTAGCAACACCAGGTACTCCAGCAGCAGCAGCGACAGCGATTGATGGACATCCAATGGCTCAAAATGGTGAAGCAGGTAAAGCACTGGGAATAGCAACTATTAGTTCATTTTTTGGTGGGATTGTAAGTGCGGTTGCACTTTTGTTTATATCTACCTGGTTGGTACAATTTGCTTTAAAATTTGGCCCTTCAGAATATTTCTTTTTAGCTGTTTTAGGTCTTACAACAATAGTAACTTTATCGACTGATTCTTTACTTAAAGGGCTTTTAAGTGGTATTTTTGGATTATTAGTTGCAACTATCGGAATGGATCCAATTAGTGCTTTTCCAAGATTTACTTTTGGTAATGTAAATCTTTTGAGTGGGGTTCCATTTATGCCAGCTATGATCGGTTTGTTTTCTGTTAGTCAGGTATTAAAACTAATTCGTAAAGGTGGAACAATTTCTAATGCGGCTGATGATGTAAAAATTGGCAAAATCATGCCTACTATGAAAGAATTTAAAAATTTGCTTCCTACAATTTTGAAAGGGTCAGGTATGGGGACAGTTATTGGTATTCTTCCTGGTGCTGGCTCAACAATTGCTTCATTTATTAGTTATAATGAAGCTAAAAGATCGGGTAAGAAAACAGATAAATTTGGTGATGGAGAGCCCAAGGGGGTTGCTGCGACAGAATCTGCTAATAATGGAGTAACCGGAGGATCTTTAATTCCCTTACTTACTTTAGGAATTCCAGGAAATTCAGTTGCTGCTGTACTTTTAGGTGGTTTAATGATTCAAGGATTAATTCCGGGGCCAGATCTTTTTACATTATATGGCGATATAACTTATGCATTTATTGTTTCGTTATTTATAAGTAATATTTTTATGTTGGTAATTGGTTTAGCAGGAGCAAAATATTTTGCTAGAGTTACAAATGTTTCTAATAAAATATTAGTTCCAATTATTTTAGTTTTAAGTGTTATTGGTTCATTTTCGATTCAAAACAGTGTTTTCGATATCTGGTTAATGTTTGGTTTCGGAATGCTAGGTTTTATATTAAATTTCCTAGGTTTTTCTTCTAGCCCGATAGTTCTAGCATTGATTTTAGGCCCGATTGCAGAAGAAGGATTTACTAGGTCAATGGTTTTATCTGGAGGAGGCTGGGGAATATTCTTCAGTAACCCAATCTCTTTGGTTTTAATAGCACTTTCAGTTATTGCTTTAATTCCACCAATAGTTCGTTATATAAAAGATAGAAAGAAAATTGCTAAAAAACAGAGTTAATGATTAAAGAGAGGTGAACGCAGTGGTTTCAGAAAGAAATATAGTAATAAATTTAGTATTAGCGTTATTTTTAAGTGGCTTAATAGGCTTTGAAAGAGAGCAACACGATAGGCCGGCAGGTTTGAGAACCCATGTTTTAGTTGGGACAGGAGCTACAATTATAATGATGGTATCTTTAGCAATGCACAGTATTCATGTAGAAAATGATGCAGGCAGGATAGCAGCTCAGGTAGTAAGTGGAGTTGGTTTTTTAGGAGCTGGTACTATTATTAAAGAAGGTTTTTCTGTTAAAGGTTTGACTACTGCAGCCAGCCTCTGGGCAACTGCTGCTATTGGATTAGCTATTGGAGGTAATTTTTATTTTCTAGCTGTTATGACAACATTAGTTGTAATAGTGAGCCTTTATTTACTTAATAGTATTGATTTTAATAAGAATTCTAAAAGATATAAATCATTAAAAATTAAAGTAAAAAATGAGAATGATATATTATGTAAAATAAGCAATGTTTTGAACTCAGATCAGTTAAAAATAAAAAATATGGAGATAAAAAGAGATTTTAATCATTTAACAGATAATGAGAATGAAATTATGGTAAAATATAATATAGAAAGTAGAGATAGAAAAAAGTTATTAAGAATATCTAATCATTTATTAGACTATGATGAAATTATAGAATTGATGATAAATAGTTAATATTATATTATGTTTTAAAAAAGCTCCTGGCTAAAAAGTTAGCCAGGAGCTTTAATTTCGTCAGTTTATTTAGAATGTAAAACCTAAAAATAGCATTGCTGCAGTTATTAAAGTAGCTATTGTTGCTGCAGGTGGATCTATATGTGTATCTCCCCAATCATAAAATAAACGAGCATAGAATTCCCCTAAGAATGCACCTAAAATACCGAATATTCCACCCCAAATTACACTACCAGTTGCCAATGCCGCTGCTCCTGCTGGAAAAGCAATATGGTGTGTAACAGGACCTTCGCCTTTAGTTTCAAGAATGATTAAAGAAGCTGCTGCAATACCAAACATAATAAATGGACTACCGGTTTCAATAGCTATATGTCCAGAAACTAAACCTACACCCAATCCTAAAGGTAAGAGCTGTGACATGTTCATCTGCCATGGTAACCAGGCAATTTCTGCTGGTGGATTCCAGAAAGAATCACTTTTTTCAGAATCATATTTACCAAAAATACCTGTTTCTCCGAATGCAACTCTATGAACTAGTGCAGAAACAACAACTGTGATAGCAATTGTATCACTCGGTGTACCTATAGAAGCTAGGAATTGATTAACTACTAAACCTAAAATACCAAATATTCCTCCAACAAGCATAATATCCCAGTTTTCAGTAATTCCCATTAATGGTTTTAAAATATTAGCGCCATCTTCTAATTTATTTTTCTTTGCAGCATAGGCTGTTGCAGCTGCGCCACCAGCAAATGCAATATGCGGACCAAAAAGTGTACCAAATGCTATAGTACCTGTAAAAGCTCCGCTTCCAGTTGCTAATGCAAGTGCTTCACCTGCTAATACTAAAAACCCAGTAAATATAAATGCGGGAAGGGCTCCTAAAGCTGCTCCGAAAAGTCCTCCACCAAATGAAGCTAAGATCATGTTTAAAGTAATTCCCATTCTTAACCCTCCTTTTATAATATGAAAGAGTTTTTAAGAAATCCAATCCTTTAAAATGTTTTTAAATAAAATTCAGCAATTCTCCCCTCCTTTTTTATTTTATATATAATTTTAATTTATTTATAAACGTTTTTATATAAATGAAAATAATTCAATATCTATTTTCTACTTCTCTATATAAATTTTATCACTTCAAATAATCAATGTCAAAGTATTTAGAATATTATACTTATTGACACAGCTAGGCTTTGAAATAAATAAAGGTTTTAGAGTAATTATTAGTTTTGTTAAGCAAATAATTGTTTTATACTCATATAAATGCTAAAATTAAAGCAGTATGATTTAAAATAATATAGATTAAAGTAGATTCAATAATTTTAAGAATTTATGGAGGGTTAAAATGGCACTTGAATCCAAATCAGCCCGAATGGGTGAGGAGCCAATAGTGAAGTTGCTTTTTAAGTTATCTGCTCCTGCTATAGCGGGTATGCTTATTCAGGCTATGTACAATATAGTAGATAGTATTTATGTGGGACGATTAAGTACCGATGCTTTATCCGCTCTTTCAATTTCTTTTCCAGTGCAGATGTTTTTAATTGCAGTTGGAGTTGGGACTGGTGTAGGGACCAGCTCTTTGATCTCCAGATTATTAGGCCAGGGAGATAAGTGTCGAGCCAATAATGTGGCAGAACATGTTTTTTTTATTGCAATTATTTATGGAATTTTAGGTGGACTGCTTGGTATATTTTTCTCTGAAAACATAATTAAATTATTTACCAATGATCCTATATTGATCGATTTAGGTTATCAGTATATTAATATAATTTTAACCGGCTCAATTGCAATTTTTATTCCGGCTACTTTCAACTATATTCTAAGGGGAGAAGGAAATACATTTGTGCCGATGCTGACAATGATTATCGGTGCAGTTTTAAATATGATTATTGACCCCTTTTTAATTTTTGGTCTGGGCCCCTTTCCGCAGCTAGGTGTAGCTGGCGCAGCTTATGCAACTGTATTTTCGCGCTTTATTGGGGGTATTTTTATAGTTTTTGTTTTATTAAGTGATAAAAATGAGTTAACTTTAAAATTAGAGGATTTTAAATTTGATTTTCAGATTATTAAAGAAATCTATAATATTGGTATTCCGGCGATGGCGAATCGACTGCTTTTTAGTGCTTCAATTGTATTTATCAATTTGATTTTAGGCGCCTTTTCTTCAACAGCAATAGCTGTTATGGGGCTAATTTTTAGAATGCAGTCTTTCTTTTTAATGATGGTTTTTGGTTTAACTCAGGGATATCTGCCGATAGTTGGCTATAATTATGGTCATAATAATCCTGAACGTATGAAAAAAACTATTTTAATTGGTAATGCAGCTGCTTTAAGTTTTGGTGTGATTGGCTTTCTGATTTTTCAGCTATTTCCTGCCGCTATCATTAGATTATTTAACAGTGATCCAGAGTTAATAAATATCGGGGTTGGGGCTTTAAAAAGAGTAAGTTTGTCCTACTTTTTTATGGTCTTAAATATTATTGGGGTGGCAACCTTTCAGGCTGTCGGTAAGGGAATGCCCAGTTTTGCCATTACATTTTTAAGACAGGCAATACTCTTAGTTCCCGGAATGTATCTTTTAGGTAAATTTTTTGGCCTAAATGCTGTCTGGCTTTCATTTCCAATTGCAGAATCAGTCTCTTTTGTACTTATGATAATCTGGCTGATTTCTACAATTAAAAATTCAATGTCTAAAATGAGAAAAAAGATTCAAGCTTAAATTAATGATAATAATATAAGCTCCCTAATTTCAGGGAATATAAGGAGGAAAAAATGTCTACAGCAATTAAAATTAGAGATATAAATAAGAGTTATGGAAATTTGCAAGCATTAGATGATATAAATTTAGACATCAAAAAAGGTGAATTTTTTGGTTTGTTAGGTCCTAATGGTGCTGGTAAAAGCACTTTAATTGGAATTTTAGGTGGTCTAGTTCATAAAGATTCGGGAACAGTTACAGTTTTGGGTAAGGATATTATTTCAGATTATAGAAAAACTAAAAAATCTCTGGGAATTGTACCCCAGGAGATTACCTTTGATCCGTATTTCACTGTTAGAGAAACTCTGGAGATGCATTCAGGCTATTTTGGGATTAAAGACAATAGTAATAAAATTGACGAACTGCTGGAAGCTTTGAGTTTGACTGATAAAGCAGAAATAGGGCCAAGGCAGTTATCAGGTGGAATGAAACGGAGACTTCTAATCGCCAAAGCACTGGTCCATGATCCAGAAATAATTGTTTTAGATGAGCCAACTGCCGGGGTTGATGTTGAGCTAAGAAACAGTCTCTGGGAGTATGTCATCAACTTAAATAAAAAGGGGAAAACAATTATTTTAACTACTCATTATCTAGAAGAAGCAGAAGCTCTTTGTGATCGGATTGCAATTATGAATAAAGGTAAAATAATTAAGGTTGACAGCAAAGAAAATTTGATTAATTCGATCGATAAAAAGATTATTAAGATTAAATTTGCTGATCCAGCACACGGATTAGAAGAAGAATTAGTAGAAATTGATTTTAAATTAAATGATAATAAAAGACAGATTGAAATAGAAACTGCAAAACAAGATTTAGATAAAATTCTCAAAAAGATTAATGCTTTAAATTTAGAGATAATCGATATTGATATTGAAAGTGCAAAGCTGGAAGATGTCTTTATCAAGCTGACTAATTTAGGAGGTGATGAGAATGAATAATATCACTTTCTTTAGCCTTGTTAAAAGAGAAGTTGCGAGGTTTTCTAAGGTAGCGATTCAGACTATCTTTGCACCTTTAATTTCTACCGGCTTATATTTAATTATCTTTTCTTATTCATTCCAAAATAGAGAGGTTGCAGGTTATGGTATCCCTTATATTGATTTTATAGTTCCTGGTTTAATAATGATGAGCTTAATTCAGAACTCATTTGCTAATACATCATCTTCTTTGATTGGAGCTAAGTATAATGGGATTATAATTGATTTTCTGCTGGCCCCTTTTTCCTATATTGAACTAACTTTAGGATTTATGATTGGGGGAATGGTCAGAGGACTTGTAGTTGGTAGTGTAACTTATTTAGTGGCTACGTTCTTCTATGGTGGAGCAGTTGCGCATCCACTATTAGCAGTATTTTTTGCAATTTTAGTTTCATCTATCTTTTCACTTTTTGGAATTGTTGCTGGTTTATGGGCAGAAAAGTTTGATCATGTTTCTATTTTTTCCAACTTTTTTATCACTCCTTTAACTTTTTTAAGTGGTGTTTTCTATTCTGTTAAGGGTCTGCCGGGAATCTGGAGTAAGGTATCTTTATTCAATCCAGTTTTTTATATGGTAGATGCGGTTCGCTATGCTTTTGTAGGCCAGTCTGATGTTGCACCTGTTTTTTCGGCTTTAATTATTGGGAGTTTGGCTTTTATACTTTTATTAGTGGTCACTTATTTATTCAAGATTGGGTATAAGGTTAAAAGTTAGGTCAAATACTATTTAGATGATAATGAAAAATGTATAATTAGAATAATCAATTTAAACGGAGGTTATAATAATGGCTTGGATGGGTAAAATTCTTGGAGGAACAGTTGGTTTTTCTTTTGGTGGTCCTTTAGGAGCGGTAATTGGGGCAGCTATTGGTAATCATTTTGATCAAAAAAATTCTGATGCGAGTCAATTTGGACAGCAGCAGAGAGGTAATTTAAATCAACAGGAAGAAAAACAGACAATCTTTTTTACCAGTATTTTTTCGATGCTGGCAAAGTTTGCTCAGGCTGATGGAACTGTCAGCAGAGCTGAAATTAAAACTATAGATCGCTTTATAAAAAATGAGCTTAAACTTCAAGGTGAAGCACGTAAATTGGCAATTAGAATTTTTGATGAAGCAAAAAATAAAAACAATAGTTTTGAAGAATATGCACAGCAATTTTATGATAATTTCAAAAATGAACAGACTCTTGTTTTAGGGATGTTTGATTTATTGATGAAAGTTGCAATAGCAGATAATGATTTTCATCATAAAGAGGAAGAATATATTAAAAAAGCTAAGAGGATCTTTGAGTTAAATGAAAGTCAATATGAGAGTATCAGATCTCAATATGTGGAAACAGCTGATTTAGAAAAGTACTATAAGATTTTGGAATGCTCACCTGAGGCTGACTTTAAAGAGGTTAAGCGTAAATATCGTCAGAAGGCAAAAGATTTTCATCCGGATAATGTAATTGGAAAGGGTTTACCTGAAGAATTTGTGGATTTTGCAGAGCAGGAATTTAAGAAAATTAATGATGCTTATGAGAAAATAAAAGAAAATAGAACTGTTTAATTAAAAATTATTCTAATTCAGGGGGAACAGCAAATGAAAATTGTGATGATTGAGCCGATTAATATTTCAATGACTAAGATTGAAGAATATAGACAGAGGTTTGAATCTGCGGGGCACCAATTAATTGCCTATTCTAATCGCGCAGAAAGTGATGAAGAAATGATTAAGAGGATCAAAGATGCTGAAATTTTAATTATTGCCAATCAACCTTTATCTGCAGAAGTAATTAATGCTGCAGATGATTTAAAGATGATTTCAGTTGCTTTTACTGGTTTTGATCACATTGCCATGGACGTCTGCCGGGAAAATAATATTTTAGTTTCTAACTCTTCTGGTTATGCCAATCAGGCTGTAGCAGAATTAGTTTTTGGATTAACAATTGACTTAATGAGAAATATTAAAGATTCTGACGAGGCAGTTCGGGATGGAAAGACAAGAGCAGGTCTAATTGGTAATGAGCTAGCAGCTAAGAATTTTGGTATAATTGGATTTGGTTCAATAGGTCAAAAAACTGCCAGGATTGCAGATGCTTTTGGCTGTAATATATTGGTTGATAATCATAAAGAACATAAGCTGGGAGAGGAACTAGGTGTAGAATATCTTTCAATAGATGAATTAATGCAAAAAAGTGATATTGTCAGTCTGCATGTACCTCTTAAAGACTCAACTATAGATTTAATTGATGCAAAAAAAATTACTTTAATGAAAAAAAGTGCAATTTTAATCAATACAGCCCGGGGTCCAGTCGTAAACAGTGAAGCTTTAGCTGATGCCTTAAATAAAGAAGAGGTTGCGGGAGCTGGTATTGATGTTTTTGAGATGGAGCCACCTATTCCAAAAGATCATCCACTTTTAAATGCTAAAAATACTATTTTAACTCCACATACAGCTTTTGCTACAGATGAGGCTTTTTTAAAAAGAGCAGGGATAGTATTTGCAAATATAGAAAAGTGGCTGGCCGGTAAGCCGCAGAATGTAGTGAGCTAAAGGAAGCAAAAATATTTATTATTAAAAATTTAAATACTTAGATTTTAAGGTGTCTTAAAGCCAAATTAATTCTGGCAATAAGATGCCTTTTTTTAATAAACAAAGTATTTTGCCACAATGGTCAGAAAAAGAAGTAGTTTATTAACTCTTGCCATTTCAGGGATCACAGGAGTATAATGTAAACA
>JBNJFG010000014.1:0-40972 GCA_051746665.1 Bacillota bacterium | reverse complement strand
AATTCTATTTCAGCCCATTCCATTTTAAGAAATCTTCTAAGAACAATTAGAGCGACTATTAAAAATGAAATTATTTCCGCAATCCAGACTCCTGCTACTCCATAATTTGAGACAACAATTAAATAATAGGAGAGGGGAATAAAAATAACCCAGAGTCTAATAATAGTAATATACATTGCACCTTTTGTATCTCCCGCTCCTCTTAAAGCACCAACCATAATAATTACAAAGGCTAAAAATGCCTGGTTTAAAGCTACAATTTTTAAGACAGGAGCAGAGTAATTAATAACCTCTGCCTCAGTTGTGAAAATTTTGAGAGCAAAAACTGGAAATAAGAGATAGACTAAAGCAAGAGCAGTTCCCAGTAAAGCACCCATAACTGCAGCTGTCAAACCACTTTTTAATGATTCTTCTGGATTATTTTCTCCCAGATGTTTACCTACAATTGTAGTAGCAGCAATAGCAATTCCTATTGCCGGCATAAATGATAATGATTCAATATTTAACAAAATCCTAAATGATGCTTCTGCAGTAGTATCTAGTTTAGATATGAAGACTCCATTTACAAAAAATGCTATCTGCATAAATAACTGTTCAATGCCAGCTGCATAACTTAAATTGATTAAGGGTTTAAATATTTTGCTGCTGATTTTCATCCAGCTGGGATGGAGTTTTAAAACTCCTTTACTGCTTGCAAATAAAGCTAAATATAGTGCAGCTGCTATAAAGCGTGCAAAAGCTGTTGAGATAGCTGCTCCAGCAATACCTAATTCTGGGAAAATCCAGAAACCAGTAATTAAAACATAGTTACCAATTATGTTAAGGATATTGGCAACACCTGTAATATACATCGGTGTTTTAGTATCTCCAGCACCTCTTAAAGCTGCTGCTGCGGCAAAAGAAATGAACATAAATAACTGTCCGATAGCAATATATTTTAAATAGGTTGTTCCAAAAGATTTAACAACTTCTGTAATATCATAAACATTTAAAATCAGGTTAGCAAAAAAGAAGGTAAAGAGAGTAACAATTATTCCTAAAATTATATTTAAGGTTAAATTTTCATTCATTATTTTATTCATTCTTTTTTTATTACCCTCACCATAACTGCGTGAGACCATGGCAGTTGCTCCTGCATTAAAAGCAGAAAAAACAAATATTAATGTAAAAATAATTTGGTTGGCAAAGCCAACTGCTGCTAAGGCTTCTTTACCAATAAAACGACTAATCATAATCGTATCAGCCATTCCAACCAGGGTGTTTAATGACATTTCGAGCATTGCTGGTAGGGCAAGCATAAAAATTGTTTTTGCACGTCTGCTGCTGTTTTTAGTTAATTCTAATTTCATAATCTTTCATCCTTTATTTATATTTAAATGTGAGATTATCTAAAAATAATCATCCATCTCTTATCTTAGCATATAATAAAAACATATAAAAGAGGAATTATTAATTGTTTAAATTATTTCAATATGTTAAAATTATATATGGAGTTGAGACAATGTATATTGCCCTATTTTCTATAATAATAATTATAATAGATCAGCTGAGTAAATATTTTATTCGAGTTTATCTGAGTCAATCTCAAAAATTGTCAATTATAGGTGATTATCTTTATTTAACTTTTGTTAAAAATCGAGGAGCAGCCTTTGGTATTTTGAGAGGTCAGCGTAGTTTTTTTATAATAATTACAATCTTTTTTTTAATTTTTATTATTTATCTTTATAATAAAGAACTTCCAAAAAATATTATGGCGAAAATTTCTGTTATTTTTTTATTAGGTGGAAGCATTGCAAATCTTATTGATAGAATAATATTTCATTATGTAACTGACTTCATCGCTTTTGATATATTAGCTTTTTATCAATTACCGGTAATTAATATCGCTGATATTTTTATATTTTTTGGAGTTATAATTTTAACTTATCAATTACTTTTTTTAACAGATAGAGGTGCTTAAATGGAGGAATATAGTCTTAAAGTCAAAAAAAAGGATCAAGGAAAGAGAATAGATAAATTTTTAGCTTCGGAATACAGTGATTTATCCCGCTCATTTATTCAAAAATTGATAGAAGAAGAAAAGGTTACTGTAAATCAAAATAATGTTGATAAAAGTTATAAGATAGCTGAAGATGAAATTCTGAAAATAATTGTGGAAGAAAAAGAAAGTGAAATCAAAGCTGTAGAAATGGATTTGGATGTTGTTTATGAGGATCAGGATATAATTGTGATAAATAAAAATGCTGATCGGGTTGTTCATCCAGCACCGGGCCACCATAATGACACTATCGTTAATGCACTGCTGGCCCATGTTGATAATCTATCAGCGATAAATGGAGTAAAAAGACCAGGAATAGTTCACAGGTTGGATAAAGATACTTCAGGTTTATTAATTGCTGCCAAAAATGATAAGGCTCATAAAGAACTGGCTAAGCAATTTAAAAATAGAACTGTTGATAAATATTATTATGCACTAATTGAAGGTAATTTAGCATATAAAAAAGGTAAAATTGATGCACCAATTGGAAGAGATCCTAATAATCGAAAAAAAATGGCAGTCAGAAAACGAAGAAGTAAAAATGCTGTAAGCCGCTTTAAAATTATTGAAGAGTTTAAAGCATATACTTTAGTTGAAGTAAAAATTGAAACTGGCAGAACTCATCAAATCAGAGTTCATTTTTCTTATTTAGGGCATCCAGTAGTTGGAGATAAAAAGTATGGATCAAAAAACACTTTAAAAGCTAAAAGACAGCTTTTACATGCCAGAAAATTAGCTGTTAAGCATCCATCAACAGGTGAAAAAATAGTATTTGAAGCAGAATTAAAAGAAGATTTTAAGGAGATTTTAAATAAGCTTAGAAGCTAAGGAAAAATTTTAGTAGCTAAAAGATTAAAAAATTATTAGGAGGAGATTATTATTTATAATTCAATTAAATTAACAGAATCAGTTCACTGGGTAGGAGTAAATGATAAAGAAACAGATTTATTTGAGTCATTATGGCCTTTACCAGAGGGAATAGCTTATAATTCATATGTGATTAATGATGAAAAAGTTGCACTTATTGATACAGTTAAAATTAATTACACTGATACTTATTTAGAAAAAGTAAAAGATGTTATTGGGGATAAAACAGTTGATTATTTAATAATTAATCATATGGAGCCAGATCATTCGGGATCTATTAAGTCAATGCGTGAGGCTTTTCCCGAAATGAAAATTGTTGGTAATGCTAAAACCATGAACTTTTTAGAAGGATTTTATGGCATTACTGAAGGAACAATGGTTGTTAAAGATGGTGATGAGCTTGATTTGGGTTCTAGAACTTTAAAGTTTTATCTGACTCCAATGGTCCACTGGCCAGAAACTATGATGACTTTTGATCAAAAAGAAAAAATATTATTTTCTGGAGACGCCTTTGGTGGTTTTGGTTCTTTAAATGGATACTTATTTGATGATGAAGTTAATGTTGACCATTTTGAAGATGAAATTAGAAGATATTTTTCCAATATAATAGGAAAATATGGTCCTGTAGTTCATAGAACAATTTCTAAATTAAGTGATGAAATTGAAGAAATTGGAATGATAGCAGCTACTCACGGTCTAGTTTGGAGAAAAGATCCTGCTCATATTATTAAAGAATATGATAATTGGAGTCAGCAGCAAACAGAAGAAGGCGTAGTAGTTGTTTATGGCTCAATGTATGGCAACACAAAAGTAATGGCAGAATCGGTAGCACGTTCGTTATCTGAAAGTGGAATTGAGCAGATTAAATTATTTGATGTATCTCGTAAAGATATTTCCTTTATCATTAATGATATCTGGAAATACAAAGGGATTGTATTAGGAAGTTGTACTTATAATACTAAGATTTTTCCACCTATGGACTATCTATTGAAAAGTTTAGAGAGCAGAAATTTAAAAAATAGAGTACTTGGCATTTTTGGCTCTTACAGCTGGAGTGGTGGAGCTTTAGATAGACTAGAAGAATTTAGTGAAACTGTTAGCTGTAATCTTGCTGAACCAGTTATTGAATCACAGTTTGCACCTGGTGGAGATATTATAGAAAAATGTTATCTTTTAGGTGAAAATGTAGCAAAAAAAGTTAAAGAAAACTGCAAATAATATCTAAGTTTAATTTATAACTAAAATATCTACTTACTCCGGCTTATATCTATTTTTAAAATAGCTGAGCAGAGTAAGTAGATTATTTTTTAAAATAATATTCAAAAAATTAAAGGAATTTAAATAACTATTGTAGAAGTAATAATATACAGAATATTTTAAAGAATAATGTCAGAATTTTTGAGATATACTGACATCACAAAAATAAACATTAATAAAATGAAAGGCTGGTGGAAAAATTGAGTAAAATTACTAGTAAAGATATTAGAAATTTTTGCTTTATATCACATGGAGGTGCGGGTAAATCAACACTGACGGAAATGCTTCTTTATAATGCAGGAGTAATTAAGCAGCCAGGCAGTGTTGATCAAGGAAATTCACATTCCGATTTTAGTGCTGTAGAAAAAGAACATAAACATTCTGTTCATAATAGTTATTTTAATTTTGAATGGCATAATAAATTATTTCATTTTATTGATACACCCGGCTATGCAGATTTTCGCAGTGAAGTAATTAGTGCTTTAAGAATGGTTGAAAGTGCTGTACTTGTGGTTGATGCAACAGCTGGTATAGAAGTTAATACAGGTTATGTCTGGAAATTAGCAGAAAAAAATGACCTGGCAAAAGCTGTATTTATTAATAAAATTGATAAAGAAGAGGCAGATTTTGATAAAGTTGTAGATGAACTAAATTCTACATATGATGATAATTTTGCAATTGTAACTATTCCGTATTATGAAGACGGGAAATTTGTTGGAATAATTGACCTGCTTGATGAGAAATTATATAAGTCTGCTGATGGAAAACCTGATGCATATCCTATTCCAGATTCAGAAAGAGAAAGAGTAGAGGATTATGAATTAAAGTTAACAGAAGAAATTGTTGAGTTAAAAGAAGATTTAATGGTTAAATATCTAGACGGAGAAAAAATCACTATTAAAGAGCTGACTAAAGCCTTTGAGGAAGAAGTAGCTAGTGAAGAATTAGTTCCTGTTTTTGCTGGGTCTGCTTTGGAAAATTGTGGTGTTGGTAAATTTTTAGATGATTTAACCAAAATCTTTCCTTCTGCAGCTGAAGTTCATTCAGATCATTTAGTTAAATCTGGAGAGGTTCTGGCACCTACACCTGAAAGTGAATTTAGTGCTCAGGTTTGTAAAACAATGGTCGATCCTTATATTGGGAAATTATCTATTTTTAGAGTGTTTTCTGGAAAATTAGAAAGAGATGATTTAGTATATATTCCAAATATTGATGAAGAAATAAAAGTTACTAAACTATATAAACTTAATGGTGAAGACCAAAATAATGTTGATAATTTAACAGCTGGTGAGGTCGGTGCAGTGGCTAAATTGGATAAGCTAGAAACATCTTTTACAATTAGAAACCCAGAAACAGATATTTATTATCATGAGTTAGAATATCCAAAGCCTATGTACAGCAGAGCAGCTTATCCGGCTGAGGGAATAGATGAAGAAAAGATGGCATCAGCTTTACATCGATATAGTGATTCGGATCCAACTTTTAATGTTAATTACAACAAAGTAACTAAAGAGTTAATCTTAGATGGAATGGGAACAATTCACTTTACTATGATTAAAGAAGAATGTCAGAGAAAATATGATATTGATTTTATAACTCAAGAACCAAAAGTTGCCTATCGAGAAACTATCCAGAGAAAAATGGATGTTGAAGAAAAATATAAAAAGCAATCTGGAGGTCGTGGTCAATATGGTCATGTATTAATGAAAGTTGAGCCACTTCCAAGAGGTAGAGGTTTCGAATTTGAAGAAGAAATTTTTGGTGGTTCAATTCCAGGCCAGTATATACCTGGTGTTGAAAAAGGAGTTATAGAAGCTAAAGAAGAAGGAGCACTGGCCGGCTATCCTGTAGTTGACTTTAAAGTAGTTTTATATGATGGATCTTACCATGATGTCGACTCTTCAGAAATGGCTTTTAAAATAGCAGCCTCTAAAGCCTTTAGAAAAGCTTTAGCTCAGGGTAAATGCGTTTTATTAGAGCCAATCATGTCTGTTAAAGTTACAGTGCCTCAGGATTTCATGGGAGATATAATGGGTGATTTCAACTCCAGACGTGGTAGAATTGGAGGAATGGAACCACAAAATGGAACTCAGATTATTAAAGCAAAAGTGCCAGAGTCTGAAATGTTTAATTACGCTGTTGAATTAAAATCTATAACAGGTGGTTATGGTTCTTTTGATATGGAATTTTCTCATTATGATAAAGTTCCAAGTGATATTAGTGAAAAAATAATAGAACAGGCCAATAAAGAAAATTCTTAATTATTAATTAAATAAGCTTGAATAAAGGAGGTCAGCTTCTACAGCTGGCCTTTTTGCAGCTTATAGTATATAATAATTTTGGAGGCAGAAATATGGAATTTATTTTAATTATCTTATCATCTTTATTGTTTACAATACCACATTATTTTTCAGCTTTATTTTTCTTGAGCTGGTTTGCTTTCATACCATTAATTTATTTACTTAGAGATTATGATTATAGTCATTCATTTATAATTGCTTTATTAGTTGGATTTTTGAATTCTGCATTTTCACTTTACTGGCTTTATCATCCACTTAGTACAACACTTAAAATGCCGTTTTCTTTTAATATTTTTATTTTGTTTATTTATTTTTTATATTCTGCGTTACCACTTGGAATTTGGGTCATTATAAATAAATTTTTGCAGCCCAAACACTCATACAGCCCTTTTGTTGCAGCTTTAAGCTGGAGTGTACTGGAATATTTCCGTTATGAATTTTTAAATTTTAATCCATTCAATTATTTTGCTTATACTCAAAGTTCATTTTCTATTATTGCTCAATATGCTTCTTATGGTGGTATATTTTTAGTTTCCTTTATCTCAGTTTTGATTGCATCTTATCTGCTTAAAATATATTTAGATCCTAATTGGAAAAAAACAGTGCCTTTAATAATTATTTTTATTATTTTAGTTATTTTTCCTTCAGTTTTTCAATCTGATCTTGAAGCCAATATAAGTAATCAGAAACTTGATTTATTGATCAATAATTCCAAAGAAAATAATAATATGTTTAAGAAAATAGAATCAGAGATTAATGATTTTGCTGCTCTAATTGAAAAAAAGCAGAGCAGATATATTTTTACTGCTGAAGACAGTTTTAGTTTTGATTTGATCAGAAATAGTTTTTATAGAGAAAAACTGTTTTCGAAATTAGAAAATAAACTAAATGATTCATATTTACAGCTGGGAAGTAATGCAGCAGCTGCAGATTATGATTCTAAAATTCTTAATTCTTTATTTTTATTATCTGAAGAGCTAGAAGTTATAAACCGCAGTAATCAGCAGAGAAATTTCATCTCTGGAATTAATTTTATCTATAAAGATCATTTAATTGAATTTTTTTCTGATTACTTAAATCTTAATCAAAAAAATATAAAAAATAATAATAAAGTTGAGATCATAAAAGTTGAAGAACTTAGATTTATAAATTTAGTTTCAGATGAAATTTTTATACCATTAATTTCAAAGAACAATAATTTTGCAGGAAATTTAAATTTAATTGTTAATTCAGCTGCTGAAGCGGAAATGAATTCTAGAGTATATAGTAATTTATCTCTGGCAGCATCAGTTTACAGAGCTGCTGAAACTAATACAGCTTTAGTTAGAGTAGTTAATGGTGGTTATAGTGCGTATATTAATTATCGAGGTAAAATAGTTTCAAAAGAAAAATTAAAAAATGATATTAAAACTTATAATTTAAGTCTATATGAAGGGCAGAGTTATTATCAGAAATATCCTCTAAGAATAATAAATATTATTCTCTTTATTTTCTTTGTTATAACATTTGTCAAAATCATATTTGAATTAAGAAAAAAATTAAGCAGCAGAGATTAATCTGCTGCTAATTTTTTTAATAATTTTTTGTCTGCTGGATCAATATAAATTGTTTGATACTTATCATAATAGACAAGACCTGGTTTTGCACCCTTTGGTTTATTAACGTTTTCAACCGGAGTATAATCGATTGGTACATTTGTAGACTCTCTTGCTTTACTAAAATAAGCTGCAACAGCTGCTGCCTGCTCCAGAGTTTTTTCAGGTACTTCTGCTCCAGTATCTCTTTTTATTATCACATGTGAACCTGCTATTACCTTAGTATGCAGCCAGATATCACCATCATTTGCAATTTTTTTTGTTAATCTGTCATTTTGTTTATTATTTCTTCCAACTAAAATTTGATAATTATCACTTGAAATGAATTTACGTGGTGGAAGTTTTTTATTTTTCTTTTTTCTTTTATTCTGTTTCTGTTTTTTTATATAATTTTCTTCTTTTAACTCTTCCTCAATTTCTTCTAAATCATCTAAACTTTCAGCCTGCTCAATATTCATACTAACCTGCTTTAAATATTTTTCTTCATGTCTTAGCTTTGCTATTTCTCTTTTTAAATGTTTAACACTTTTTTTCAATTTATTATATTTTTTAAAATATTTTTGAGCATTATCTGAAGGAGACTTTGAAGGATCAAGTTTTATTTTTATATCTTCTTGCTGATCACTATAATAATCTCGGACTACTGTTTTTTTATCACCTTTATTAATCTGATAAATGTTTGCAGTAATTAATTCTCCCATTTTTTTGTATTTTCCTGCGTCTTTACTTTCTTCTAATTGGTTTTTTAATTTTTTTTGTTTTTTAATATTTTTATTTAAATAATTATTTACTACTTTATTTAATTCTCTAATTGAACGTTTTAATTCCTTATCTTTTAAAAACTCTCTAAAGTAGTAATCCATCATTTGGTCAATATCATCAAACTCTTTTAACTCATCTGGATTTCTGTGTTTTAAAATAAAAGCAGAAATATAATCTACTTTATTATCCTTAACAGCAAGGACTGGTTTATAAACTTTTTCTTTAAATTGAGAAAATAAATTAAGCATTGATTCTGCAACTGCATCTTTATCTAAGTCGGATAGATTATTATAGTTTTCAGCTGGGTCAACTTCTGCTCTATAAACTATTTCTCGAGCTGAATAAGGACCAATACCTCTAAAATTATACATTACTGCTCTAAAAGCAGCCTGAGAAAAGTCTTCCTCAATTATCTGCCTAAATTCTTCTTTATTATTTAGATTGAGAGGATTTAGCTTATCTTGAGCGGGAGGTTTTTGGTATTTAATTCCTGGATATAATTGCCGCTCAGAATTTTGCTTTTCAGTAATTCTTTTCATTGCATCTAAAACCACTTCGTTATCATCTAAAAGAATTACATTACTATATTTACCCATCAATTCTGCTATTAAACTGTATTTTTTTCCTCTGTTTTCGATATTAATCCTAATCATTCTTTCAAACTCAGGTTGAATTATCTCCTGAATATATGAGTTTTTTAAATATTTGCGGAGCATCATACAAAAATCAGGTGGATAAGAGGGGAATTCAAAATCAATTTCAGTCAAATTTATCCTGGCTCCCTGAGGATCAGTAGAAATTAGGAGTTCTAAATTTTGACTGTTATTTCTTAAACGTATAATTAAAAATTTTTTTTCTATTTGGTAAGCCTTTTCGATTCTGGCACCTATTATTTTTTCGTTCAAATTATCTTTAAGTGCAGATAACATTATTCCATCGAAGGCCATAATTATCACTCCATTCTTTTTTTTATTAAATTAAGTATAAAAGAAACTTTGCTTTGAGTCAATAAATTAAACATTTGATTAAAACAAAGAAGCAGCACTTCCCTTGTCAAAAAAGCAATGCTGTGGTATCATTAATAAAGATAAGGAGTCAAGTTAGTTTTAGATAAATAAGATTTTGGGAGGTAAAAATAATGGATGTCAATTTAGTTAATATTGGTTTTGGTAATATTATTGCAGCAAATAGGGTGATTGCAATTGTAAGTCCAGAATCAGCACCTATAAAGAGAATTATTCAGGAATCACGTGAAAGAGGTATGCTAATTGATGCTACTTATGGACGTCGTACTAGAGCAGTTATAATTACAGATAGTGATCACGTGGTCTTATCTGCAATTCAACCAGAAACTGTCTCACACCGCTTAGAAGATGAATAAATAAAAATGGAGGTATTTTATAATGGCTAGGGGTTTATTATTTGTATTATCTGGACCATCAGGTGTGGGGAAAAACACAGTTCTAGATGAGCTTTTTAAAAATTTTGATGGGGTTTCATATTCTGTTTCTGCAACTACCCGAGAAAGAAGAAAAGGTGAAGTTGAGGGAGAGAATTATTTCTTTATTTCTGAGGAAAAATTTAAAGAAATAGAAACAAGTGATGGCTTTATTGAAAGTGCAGTTGTACACGGCCATTATTATGGAACACCAAAGAAATTTGTTGATAAAAAGTTAGATGAAGGCGAAGATATAATTTTGGAAATTGATACTCAAGGAGCTAAACAGGTTAGAGAAAAATATCCTGAAGCAGTTTATATCTTTTTGCTTCCACCATCTTTGGAAGAATTAGAAAATCGCCTTGATAAAAGAGGTTCTGAAAATGACAAGAGTAAAAATATACGTTTAAAAAATGCCCGTCAGGAATTAAAAGAGGTACACAATTATGATTACGAAGTGATTAATGATAGTTTATCTGATGCTGTAAAAGATATCAGAAAAATCATTTTAAAAGAACAGAAAAGGAGAGATTCTCAATGATTACTGAACCTTCTGCAGAACAGTTAGTTGATAAAGCTGATAGTCTATTTACAATTGTTATTTTGGCTTCTAAAAGAGCAAGACATCTTAATGAAAATGGACAGGGATTATTAGAAAATTATAGAAGTGAAAAGTTAGTTTCTAGAAGTTTAGAAGAAATTGAAAAAGGTAAAATAACTTATGAAAAGAGAATGGCTACCCCAGAATAAAAAGTTAAATTAAGAAATTATACAAATCATTATATAAAGGAGCAATAAAATGTCTGCAAATATTATTTTAGGTGTAACAGGTGGAATAGCAGCTTACAAAAGTGTTCAAATAGCAAGTGATTTGACTAAATTAAATCATAATGTTTATACCATTATGACTGAGTCTGCGGCTGAATTTGTCAGTCCATTAACATTCCATTCTATTACGCATTTACCAGTAGAAAGCAAATTATTTAATACTACAACCAGTGAGGTTAAACATATTGGTTTAGCAGATAAAGCAGATTTGGTTGTAGTTGCTCCTGCAACTGCTAATTTTATTGCTAAAGCTGCTGCTGGTACTGCAGATGATCTTTTAACAACAGTACTTTTAGCAGCACAAGCACCGATTATGATTGCACCTTCGATGAATGTGCATATGTTTGAAAACCCAGTAGTGCAGAGAAACATGAAAACTTTAGCTGATCTAGGTTATAAGATTATAACTCCGGATACAGGTTATTTAGCTTGTGGTTATACTGGTAAGGGAAGACTGCCGGCCCCAAAAAGATTTGTGGAAGAAGTAAAGAGAGAGCTGGCTAAAAAAGATCTCAAAAATAAAAAGGTAGTTATTACAGCTGGGCCTACCCGAGAGTCTATAGATCCGGTAAGATTTTTAACAAATCATTCTAGTGGTAAAATGGGTTATGCTTTAGCTAAAGCTGCTTCTTATAGGGGAGCAGCAGTTAAATTAATTTCTGGTCCAAGTGAATTAGATACTCCCTTAGGTGTTGATCTGATAAAAGTAGAAACCGCTTCAGAGATGAAAGAGGAAGTATTTGCTGAATTCGAAGATGCTGATATTATTATTATGGCAGCTGCAGTTTCAGATTATCGGCCTAAAGAAGTTAGCACTCAGAAAATTAAAAAATCAGAGGGGGATTTATTGCTAAAATTAGAAAGAACTACTGATATTTTAGCTGAACTTGGTAAAATGAAAAAAACATCTCAATTGTTAATTGGCTTTGCAGCTGAAACTGAAAATTTATTAGAAAATGCTCAGAAAAAGTTAAGCAAAAAAAAGGCTGATTATATTATAGCAAATGATATTAGCAATAAAAATATAGCTTTTGGTAGTGATCAGAATCAGGTTAGTATTTTAAGTGAAGAGAGTAGTGTAAAACTCCCTTTAGCTGAAAAAGAAAAATTAGCTCATAAAATATTTAATTATATTTTAAATGGACAAAGAAAATAAATATAAAATTAATAAAATTTTCTAATTTTGATATAAAATTATTGCTCCTTATTGACTTAGTACAAAAAATAAATTATAATTGTAGTAAGTTTTAATTTATTCTGATAATATTAAAAAAATATATTTTGGAGGTGATTCTAAAATAAAAAATTTGAAAATTAAATATTTAAAACAAAAAAAGAGGAGGAAGAAGTATAGTATGAGAAAAATAACTTTAACAACTTTTATTATTTTAGCAGTGATTATGTCGGTTTTTGTTACAGGAGTAATGGCTCAAGAGCAGGGTGGAACTTTAGTTTTTGGCCGCGGAGGAGATACAGTAGGGTTAGATCCGATTCAGGTTACTGATGGAGAATCATTTAAAGTAACACAGCAGTTATATGATACTCTTGTAGATTACACACCTGGTGGTACAGAAGTAGAACCAGCTCTAGCAACAGATTGGGAAGTATCTGAAGATGGATTAACATGGACCTTTCATTTACGTGAAGGTGTAGAATTCCATGATGGAAATCCTTTTAATGCAGAAGCAGTCAAATGGAATTTTGATCGCTGGCGTTTAGAAGATCATCCTTATCATATTGGTGGAGAATTCACTTATTATAGTTATATGTTCCAGGGTTTCCCCGGAATTATTCAGGAAGTTAAAGCAGTAGACGAACACACAGTAGAATTTGTTCTTTCTGAAAAACAGGCTCCTTTCTTAAACAACCTGGCTATGGTTCCTTTTGGAATTGCTAGTCCAGAAGCTGTGAAAGAATATGGAGAAGATTATTTTAAGAATCCTGTTGGAACTGGTGCTTATACTTTAGAAGAATGGCGTCAGGGAGACAGAGTTATTTTAAAGGCAAATGAAAATTATTGGAGAGAAAGAGCTTATTTAGACGAAATTGTTTTCCGTTCAATTCCTGATAACTCAGCTCGTTACATGGAATTACAGTCTGGAACAATTGATATGATGGATGGAGTAAGTCCAGAAGATGTAGAAAGTGTAGAAGATTCTAATGAAATTAAGCTTTCATTAAGACCAAGTATGAATGTTGGTTACTTCTCTATGAACTTTAATGTAGAACCTTTTGATGATGTTAGAGTGAGAAGAGCATTTAACCATGCAATTGATAAGCAGGCAATTATTGATGCTTTTTATTCTGGTTTAGCAGAACCTGCTAAGAATCCAATGCCACCTTCTATCTGGGGTTATAATGATCAAATAGAACCTTATGAATATAATCCAGAAAAAGCTAAAGAATTGTTAGCAGAAGCTGGTTTAGAAGATGGTTTTGAATTTGATCTTTGGTATTTACCTGTTCCAAGACCTTATATTCCACAGGGTAAATTTATTGGTCAGGCTATTCAAAGTTATCTAAGTGAAATTGGTGTAGAAGCTAATCTGGTTACTTATGATTGGAGTACCTATTTAGATAAAACTAAAAAGAGAGAAGCTCCAACATTTATGCTAGGTTGGACAGGTGATAATGGTGATCCAGACAACTTTATTTATGTGCTTTTAGATCAGTCTAATAACAGAAATGGTTATGCAAATGATGAACTGTCTGAAATTTTACTTGAAGCACAAAAAACTATGGATCAAGAAAAAAGAGTAGAACTTTATGAGGAAGCTCAGGTTATTATTCATGAAGATGCTCCATGGGTACCTTTAGTTCACTCAACACCACCAATTGCATTGAATAATAATATACAAAATTATATTCCTAACCCAACTGGTACAGAGAAGCTGCATAGAGTATGGTTGGAAGAATAAAGAAGTAGAGCAAATAAAATATTAATCATAAAACTAATCTGCGGCTTTTTTAGGCCGCAGATTAACTTTGAATAGGAAGGTGTAATTAAGAAATGTTTAATTATATAATAAAAAGATTACTTGCCTTGATCCCTATTTTAATTGGAGTAGCGATTATAGTTTTTCTGATTGTTCATTTGATTCCAGGTGATCCTGCTCAAACAATGCTGGGTGAAAGAGCAAGTGATGAAGCATTAGCTAAATTGAGAGAAGATATGGGACTTAATGATCCACTTCCAGTACAGTTTTGGCGTTATGTTAAAGATCTTTTAAGAGGCGATTTAGGACGTTCAATAATGAGTAATAATCCGGTTAGTGAAGAATTGTCGAAAAGGTTTCCGGCAACCTTAGAGTTGTCATCTTTTGCAATGATTTTTGCAGTATTTGTTGGTGTTCCGGCCGGTATTTTCGCTTCAATAAATCAAAACTCTTGGTTTGATAATTTAAGTATGTTAGTAGCTTTAATGGGAGTTTCAATGCCTATATTTTGGCTGGGTTTAATGTTTATCTGGCTTTTTGCAGTAGAACTGGGTTGGTTCCCACCCTCATCACGAATAGGTGTTGGTTTAGAATTTACACCGATAACGAATCTTTATGTTATCGATAGCATTATTCAGCTTAATTTTAATGCTCTAAAAGATATTTTGCATCATCTTGTTCTTCCTGCAGTTGCTTTAGGTACAATACCGATGGCAATAATTGCTCGAATGACACGTTCATCAATGTTAGAGGTATTGAAAAAGGATTATATTAGAACTGCTTATGCTAAAGGATTAAAGAAAAAAATGGTTATTTTTAAACATGCTCTAAAAAATGCAATGGTTCCAATTATTACTGTTGTTGGACTTCAATTTGGAGTTCTACTTGGTGGAGCTGTAATGACTGAAACAATTTTTTCTTGGCCTGGTCTTGGTAAGTATCTTGTAGATGCAATATATGCTAGAGACTTTCCAATTGTACAGGGTGGAATCTTATTTTTTGCAGGAGTATTTGTATTAGTTAATTTGATAGTCGATTTATCATATGCTTTAGTAGACCCACGGATTCAATACGAGTAGGAGAGGAGCACAGCAGATGTCAGATGTTAAAAAGAAGAATTTAATGAAAAAAAATACAAATCCCTGGTTTGAAGCCTGGCGTAGATTGTTAAAAAGTAAAATAGGTGTAGCTGGTTTGGGAATTATTATTTTTTTAATATTGGTAGCAATTTTTGCACCAGTTTTAGCACCTCATGATCCATTTAAACAAAATATTATAACAAGATATAAGGCGCCATCTTCAGAACATTTATTAGGTACAGATGAAATGGGCAGAGATATTTTAAGTAGAATTATTTATGGATCAAGAATTTCAATACAGGTTGGTTTAGTTTCTGTAGCTTTTGCTTTGGTATTTGGAGTTAGTTTTGGACTTTTGGCCGGTTATTATGGTGGTAAACTTGATATGGTAATTATGAGATTTATGGATATCATGCTCGCTTTTCCAAGTATATTATTAGCTATAGGTATAGTGGCTATTTTAGGACCGCAGTTAAAAAACGCAATGCTGGCAATTGGTATTATTAATATTCCGCGATTCGCCAGAATTGTAAGATCATCAGTTATATCAATTAAAGAAAGTGAATATATTAGTGCGGCTAAAGCTTTAGGTGCTGGAGATTTTAGAATAATTTTTAAGCATTTATTACCAAATGCAATGGCACCTTTAATTGTCCAGACTACTTTAAGTATTGCAACAGCTATTTTAGAAGCAGCAGCTTTAAGTTTCTTAGGTTTAGGTGCTCAGCCACCTTCTCCAGAGTGGGGAGCAATGTTAAGTGACGCTAGAGCTTCTCTTCAAAGAGCTCCCTGGGTTGCAACTTTCCCTGGCCTGGCTATCATTTTTGGTGTTTTAGGATTTAATCTGTTAGGTGACGGTCTAAGAGACGCACTTGATCCGAAAATGAAAAATGTCTAAATTAGGGTGATTAAAATTATTGATCCAGTAATGATAGAAGTTTTTTCTTTGGAGATAAGATGGTATGGATTTTTAATAGTATCAGCTATTATTATTTCGCTGATACTATTAAATTATCTTTTGCAGCGAGAAAAAGAATTTGATTTTGAATTTTTTTTAGATTATATTATTTTAGTTTTACCTTTAGGAATAATAGCAGCAAGACTATATTATGTACTTTTTAACTTAGATTATTATCTTAAAAGACCAGCTAAAATTTTAGCTATTAATGAAGGTGGACTTGCAATTCATGGCGGACTGCTGATGGGAATTACAGTTCTCTTTTTTTTAGCTAAGAAAAAAAATAAAAAATTTCTTAAAGCTCTTGATTATTTAGCTCCTTTAACAGCATTTTCTCAAGCAGTAGGTCGCTGGGGTAATTTTATAAATCAAGAAGCATATGGTCAAATTGTGAGTGAAAATTATTATAATTTTTTTCCAGAATTTATAAAAAAACAGATGTTTATTGATGGAGCATATAGAGAGGCAACCTTTCTGTATGAATCAGCAGCAAACTTTTTGTTATTTATCTTTTTAATCTTTTATTTAAACTATGGGCAAAAAAAAGATGGAGAAGTTTTCTCATTTTATCTAATCCTATATTCATCTTTTAGATTTTTTATAGAAGAACAGAGAACAGATAGTTTGTTAATTGTTGGGGAAATTCAGGTCGCAAAACTTATCAGCTTTTTAATGATAATAGCGGGATTTTCTTTGCTCTATTATATCAAAAAAATAGATAAATCTGCCTAGCGAAGTAAATTGACAGCATCCACATTATATGCTAAACTGGATTTATTAAGTTATTGACTAAGTAATATGAAATCTTTAGATAAGAATATATGTATAGATGAAAGGTGATATTATGACACGGAAATATTTATTTAGCTCAGAATCTGTAACTGAGGGTCATCCTGATAAAGTTGCTGATCAAATTTCTGACGCTGTTTTAGATGCAATTCTTGAAAAAGATCCTGATGCAAGAGTTGCCTGTGAAACAATGGTAACAACTGGTTTAATCTTGATTGCAGGAGAAATAAGTACCTCTTGTTATGTTGATTTAAAGAAAATTGCAAGAAAAACAGTAAAAGATATTGGTTATACAAGGGCTAAATATGGTTTTGATGGTGAAACTTGTGCTGTTTTAACAGCTATTGATGAACAATCTGGTGATATTGCTCTCGGTGTAGATCATGCTGTGGAAGAAAAAGCAGGAGAATCTAATTCTGATTTAGGTGCCGGTGATCAAGGTTTAATGTTTGGTTATGCATCAAATGAAACTGAAGAATTAATGCCGCTGCCTATTATACTTGCACATAAATTAGCCCGCCAACTGGCAGAAGTCAGAAAAAATGGACCATTAAAATACCTACGTCCTGATGGTAAAACTCAGGTTACTATTGCTTATGAAGATGGAAAACCTGTTTATGTTGATAAAATTTTAATATCTTCTCAACATAATCCAAAAGTTACTCAAGAGCAAATAAAAAAAGATATTACTAAACATGTAATTAACAAAATAATTGATCCTGATTTATTAAGAGAAGATACTGAAATTTTAGTTAACCCAACTGGACGATTCGTTATTGGTGGCCCAAATGGAGATACCGGTTTAACAGGTAGAAAAATTATAGTTGACACATATGGTGGAACTGCTCATCATGGTGGAGGAGCTTTTTCAGGTAAAGATCCAACTAAAGTTGATCGCTCTGCTTCCTATGCTGCTCGTTATATTGCTAAAAATATAGTTGCAGCTAAATTGGCGGATAGATGTGAGGTGCAAATTGCCTATGCAATAGGGGTTGCAAAGCCTTTATCTGTTATGGTTGATACTTTTGGAACTTCAATTATAGATGAGAATAAATTAGAAGAAATTATCAAAAAAGAATTTGACTTAAGGCCAGCTCAAATAATCAAAAATTTAAAATTAAGAAATCCTATTTATAGACAGGTAGCTGCTTATGGTCATTTTGGTCGTCATGATCTAGAACTACCATGGGAAAACACTGATAGAATCGATAAATTAAGAAAAGAAGCTGGTTTAGAATAAAGGATAATTTATAATTATTTGATTAAGCTGCCGAAGGTTTTTACCTTCGGCTTTTAACATTTAGTAAAATATTTTGTTTTAATATTAATAGAATTTATGTCTTAATATTTACTAATTATATTTTAATTTATCATTTGGAAGGGAAATTTTATGAATAAAATAATAAAAGTAGTTGTTGATTTACCTTTGAAAAAATTAAATAAAGAATTTGATTATCTACTTCCAGATAGATTTAAATCTATTATAAAAGTTGGACAAATTGTAAAGGTACCTTTTGGTCGGAGAAAAATTTCTGCTTTTGTAACTCAAATTAATGTTGAATCAGACCTTGAAGTTTCTAAACTTAAAGAAATAGAAACTATTTATTATCAAGAAAGTTTTTTTGATAAAAAATTATTAAAGCTTTTTTATTGGACTGCAAACTATTATCATGCTTATCTGGCCCAGGTTATAAAATCAGCCCTGCCACCGGGTATAATTGATAAAAAAGTTAAAAAAAAGCAGGTTGAGTTTTTAAAATTAAATAGTGATATTGATGATTTTAAGAGTGAGTTACAAAAATTAGAAAGTAGAGCCCCAAAACAATATTTAATCTTAAAATATCTGTTGGAAAATCGTAATCAGGAAAATAAATTTAAAAATGTGATTTCTTTTGCTGAGACATCTCGCCAAACTGTTTACCGTTTAATAGACAAAAATTTAATTATTTTATATAATAGTTATAAAAATAGAGTACCTGAAATAAATAATCAATTACAAACTGAATTTAATAATGAATTTGATATTCTAACTGGAGATAAAGCTCTTTTGGAAAAGATAACAAGTTTTGATTCAGATAATAATAGTTATCTTTTAACAACAAAAAACAGTTCCAAAAGGTATAATTTTATTATAAAGCTTTTGGAAAAATTAGTAGAACAGAAAAAAAATATTATTTTACTTATTCCGGAGGTTGAAAAAGACTTTGTTTTTTTAGAGCAGTTGGATAGTTATTTTACTAATCAGATAGCTTTTTTACACAGTCAGCTGTCTCAGGGTGAGCGTTTTGATCAATGGCAGCAAATTAGAAAGGGAGAAGTTCAAATTGTAGTTGGTGCTAGATCAGCAATTTTTGCTCCTTTTTCTAAATTAGATGCAGTTATTCTAATGGAAGAAAACAATGCAAGCTATAAAGAACAGGAACATCCCTTATACCATGCAAGACAGATTGCTGTAAGGAGATTACAAAACAAAAATGCTCTATTAGTTTTAGAATCACCTTTTCCATCTCTTGAAAGTAAAAAATCTGCTTTTAAAGGTGAATATAAGCAGGTTAATTTAACTGCAGAAAAAAATAAAATTAAAAATGAAATTATAGATATGAAAAAAGAAATAGAAAAAGGAAATTTAGGTGATCTGAGCGAAAAATTAAAAAGAAAGATTTCAGATCAGTTAGAAAAAAATAACAAAGTATTATTATTTTTAAATAGATTAGGAATGTCTAATTATGTAATTTGTAGAAAATGTGGACATGTAATTAGATGTGAGAACTGTGATATTTCTTTAAAATATCATAATAAAAAAGATGAGCTGCAGTGTCATTATTGTGGATCAAAAAAACAAATGCCAGCTAAATGTCCAGAATGCGGTAGTGCTTTTATATCTCAGGCCGGAGTTGGTACAGAAAAAATAATTGAAGAACTCAAAAAAATATATTCAGATGCTGTAATTGTTCGTGTTGATGGAGATTTAAAGGAAAAAGAACAAAAAAATAGACTTAATGCTTTTAAAAATGAAGAAATTGATATTTTGGTAGGAACTTCAATTCTTATTAAAAATCAGTTCTATGACAATTTAAAATTTGCAGCTGTTATTTCTGCTGATACAGCCCTTAATAGTTCAAATTTTAGAGCGGCTGAAAATAATTATTATCTTTTAAATCAATTAAGATCATTACTTATAAATAGCAGTGAAAGTGAATTTATAGTACAGACTTATGAACCAGAACACTACAGTATTAAAGCGGCTTTGACTGATAAAGACAATTCGTTTTATAAACAGGAAATTTCAATTAGAGAGAAAAGAAATTATCCGCCTTTTTGCCGTTTGTTAAATATTATAATTAGTTCAGAAAATGAAAAAAAAGCAGCTGCAAGAAGTCGTGAATTATCAAATTTTTTAGAACAATATAGTGATAAGTATTTAGAAAAATTAGGAGAAGCACCAGCACCTTTAAGTAAAATAAGAAAAAAGTACAGAAGGCAGATTATTTTAAAATTTAAATCCATGAGAAATCGTGAATATATAATTCAACTTATAGAAAAAAAGTTTATGGAAGCAAATAATAATGATTCAGTAGAAATTCGTATTGATGTGGATCCCTATAAAATGTTATAATATAATTTAGGAGGTAGATATTATGGCCCTTTTACAAATTAGAGAAATTGGTGACCCTGTTTTAAGAAGTAAAGCAAAAAAAATAGATGCAGTAAATAAAAAAACGAATGATTTAATAGATAACTTGTTTGATACGATGTATGAAGAGGATGGCGTAGGTTTAGCTGCACCTCAAGTTGGGATATTAAAAAGAATTGCAGTTGTAGATATTCGCGAAGGCAATAAAGTTATTTTAATTAATCCAGAAATTATTGAAGAGGAAGGCAAAGCAATAATGGAGGAAGGGTGCCTGAGTATTCCAGGGGAAACTGGAGATGTAATCAGATCTCAAAAAATTAAAGTGAGAAGCTTAAATAGAGAAGGTAAGGTAATTGAGTTTGAGGCAGAAGGATTTGAAGCTAGAGCAATACAGCATGAGATGGACCATTTAGATGGAGTTTTATTTGTCGATAAAATTGTTAAACTTGTGGAGTGATTTGATGAAAATAATATTTATGGGAACACCTGAATTTGCAGTGCCCTCACTAGTTGAATTAAATAATGATCAGCAGATTGAAATTAAGGCAGTTGTAACTCAACCAGATCGAAAAAGTGGTAGAGGTCAGAAAGTTCATTATTCGGATATTAAAGAAAAGGCTCTGGAGAATGATTTAGAGATATTTCAAAGTGGAAATGTTAATCAAGAAGAATTTTTAGAAAGACTAAGAAAGATTAGGCCGGACTTTATAGTAGTAGTAGCTTTTGGACAAAAGTTAAGCCCAGAGCTTTTAGCTATTCCAGAATATGGTTGCATTAATCTTCATGCTTCTTTACTGCCTGAGTATAGAGGTTCTAGTCCAATTCATAAGGCTATTATCGATGGTCAAGAATTTACTGGAAATACTACAATGTATATGGCTGAAGGTTGGGATGATGGTGACATAATTTATCAGCAGAAAGTTGAAATTAAAGAAGATGATACAGTAGGAATTCTACATGATAAATTAGCAGAAAAAGGTGCTGAATTACTTCTTAAAACATTAAAAGATGTAAAATCAGGAAAGGCACCGCGGATTGAGCAGGATGATTCTAAAGCAACATTTGCTTATAAAATCGATAAAAGTTTAGGTGAAATTGATTGGAATCAGAGTGCTTCTGATATTCATAATTTAATTAGAGGTGTTAACCCCTGGCCGGGTGCCTACACTTATCTTAATGGAGAAAGATTAAAAATTTGGGAAAGTGAAGTTAGTGATTCTAAAAATACTGAACTTCCAGCCGGAACTATAGTTAAAGCAAATATTGATGATGGGATACTGGTTCAGACAGCTGCTGGAATTTTATCAATAAAAAAACTACAGCTTCCTGGTGCTACAAGAATTAGCGCTGAAGATTTTCTAAATGGACATCAACTTAAAGCAAAAGATAGATTCAGCACTAATTAATTTATGAAGGAGGTAGATTTATGTTTCCATTTTTCTTTGATCCAACAATGATTATAATAATTCCTGCTCTGATGGTTGCAGGATATGCACAGTATAAAGTTAAACACACTTTTAATGAATATGATGAAATTCAGATTAGCTCAAATTTAAGCGGGGCAGAAGCTGCTAGAAAAATTTTATTTCATAATAATCTGCAAAATGTTGAAATTAGGAAAAGTGATGGTAAATTGAGTGACCATTATGATCCAAAAAACAAAACTTTAAATTTATCATCTGAAGTATATAATAACAATTCTGTTTCAGCTGTTGGGGTTGCAGCTCATGAAGTTGGGCATGCAATACAGGATAAAGAAAATTACAAACCACTTTCCTTAAGAGCCTCACTGGTTCCTGCAGCTAATATTGGTTCTAGTTTTGGGATGCCTTTAGCTATATTTGGATTTTTTATTAGAGCTGATTTTTTAATAATGACAGGATTTGTGCTTTTTTCTGCAGCATTTTTATTCCATCTGGTAACTTTACCTGTAGAATTTAATGCCAGTAATAGAGCTATAAGCAGTTTAAAAAGCACTAACGTATTAACTGATAAAGAAATCAAAGGTGCAAAAAAAGTGTTAAAGGCAGCAGCTTTTACTTATGTTGCAACAACACTAGTTGCACTAGCAAATATGCTGAGAATATTAATCTTAGCTGGTCTGGGTGATGATTAATTGAAAAATTTACGTTCTGAAATATTAAAAGCTCTGCTTAGAGTTGAAAATGGTAGTTATTCTAATTTGTTATTAGATTCAGAGTTAAATAAAATAGATGATCAGAGAGATAAAAATCTTTTTACTGAAATTTTTTATGGAGTTATTAGAAATAAATTATATCTAGATTATGTAATTGATAAATTTTCAAAAACTCCACTTCATAAAATGGATAAAGAAGTATTAGTCGGGCTGAGAATAGGGGTTTATCAGCTCTTTTTTCTTGATAAAGTGCCGGCAAGAGCAGCAATTTATGAAAGTGTAGAGGCTGTTAAAATAATACTTCCGGGCAGTAAAAAAGGAGCTGTTTCATTTACAAATGGAGTTTTGAGAAATATTAATAGAAAAAAAGATAGATTGAAATTACCATCCAAAAGTAATGAAGCAGAAAAATATTTGTCGATTAAATATTCTTATCCGCTCTGGCTTGTCAAGCGTTTTATTAACCAATATAGTTTTAAGAGAGTAGAAAAAATACTAAAAGCAGGAAATAAGCGGGCTGAGGTTATTTATCGTCATAATACATTAAAAATGAAAAAAGAAGAATTTGAAAAACTTTTAAAAGAAGATAAGGTTAAATATGAAAAAACATTTTTAAGTTCTTTTTATAGATTAAAAGAAGTTGATAATCCTGCTCAAACTGAGGTTTTTAAAAATGGTGGCGCCTATATTCAGGGTACATCTGCTGGACTTGCTTCACTATTATTAGATCCTCAAGAAAATATGAAAGTTCTAGATTTAGCTGCTGCTCCAGGCGGTAAGACCACTCATTTAGCTGCTTTAATGAACAATACTGGTCAAATCACAGCTTTAGATATCAGTCAAAGCAGGCTCAATTTAATTAAAGAAAATGCAGCTAGATTGGGAGTTGAAAATATTAATCTAAAAAAAGCTGATGCAGTAAAATATCAGGATGATCAAAAATATGATAGGATACTTGCAGATTTACCGTGCTCAGGTTTAGGTCTTATTTCTTCTAAACCAGAAATTAAATGGGAAAAGAGTGAGTCAGTTATTAATAAAATGGCTGCTTTACAGTACGATATTTTAAATAATAATTTAGATAAACTTAAAGTTGGTGGTAATTTATTATATTCGACCTGTACTTTAAGTTATGAAGAAAATCAGAACCTGATTAATAAAATTTTAAAAGAAAATGAGAAATTTAAATTAGTCGATATCAATCAGAAATTAGAAAAAGTTAGTTCTCTAAATATTAAAAATGATAATAAATACTTAGAGATTTTACCGGGAGAAGTAGATTCGGAAGGCTTTTTCTATGCATTAATAAAAAAAGTGGAGAGTGATTAAATTTTAATGAAAGATTTAAAAGAATTAAACAGAGATGAGTTAATAAATGAATTTAAAAAAGCTGGTTTTCCATCTTATAGAGGCGAGCAGGTTTTTAATTGGTTATACAAAAATGGAGTTTCTACTACAGATGAAATGAAAAATATTCCCAAAAAGATGCGCAAATATATAGATGAAAATTATAATTTAAGTGATTTAAAAGAAATTGACAGAAGTGTAGCTGTTGATGGCACTGTTAAATATTTATGGGAATTAAATGATGGCGAAAATATTGAGGGAGTGTATCTTCCTTTCCCAGAGTCAGGACGTCATAGTGCCTGTATTTCTACACAGGTAGGGTGTGGACTTGGATGTTCATTTTGTGCAACTGGAATTGATGGTCTGCAGAGAAATTTAACTGCAGGTGAGATTGTAGATCAGGTGATAAAAGTACAAAAAGATATAAGTGGTCAAAATTTTGCTGAGCCGAGATTAAGTAATGTTGTTTTTATGGGAATGGGTGAACCTCTTGCTAATTTTGATAATTTAATGAAAGCAGTAGAAATTATTAATGCTGATCAGGGTTTAAATATTGGGATGCGTAAAATGACAATTTCTACAGCAGGGCTGGTACCAGAAATTAAAAAGCTCTCCGAGGTTAATGATCAGATTGGGCTTGCGGTTTCTTTACATGCTCCAAATGATCGCTTAAGAAATAAAATTATGCCTATTAATAAAAAATATAGTTTAAATCAGCTTTTATCAGCGGTTATTGATTATATCGAAAAAACAGGCAGAAGAGTAACTTTTGAATATGTTTTAATGGATAGTGTTAATGATAGTCCGGAACTTTCTGTGCAGCTAGCTGAGCTTTTAAGAGGTATAAACTGTCATGTGAATTTAATTCCGGCTAATCCAGTTCCTGAACTTGGGATTGAACGACCGGTACAGAAAGTAATAGATAGCTTTTATGGTACTTTACAAAGTAATGGAATCCAGGTCACACTAAGACGAGAAATGGGTACTCAAATAGATGCTGCTTGTGGACAATTAAAAAGAAAAGATAAATAGAGTATATTTTAAAGGAGGAGAAAGATGCGGTTTAAAGCTTTAACTGATAAAGGAAATAAACGCAGTCTAAATGAAGATAATTATTATATAGATGAAGAAATCAATTTTTTTATGGTTGCTGATGGTATGGGCGGACATGCTGCTGGAGAAGTAGCAAGCCAGATTGCAGCAAGCTTTGCCGCTGATTTTGACTTTGATTTATCAGAGCCTTTAAAAAGTTTAAGCAGCTTACCATACAAGATAAACCAAGAAATAATTAATAAGAGCAGCTCAAATCAAGACTATATGGGGATGGGTACAACTTTTGCAGCTGTAATTGTTCAGGGTCAAAAGCTTTATTATGTTAATTTAGGAGATAGTAGAATTTATCTTTATAATAAAAATAATAAACAGCTTAAAAAGATTTCTAAGGATCATTCATTAGTAGGTGAGCTGATTCGAAAAAACAAAATAACTGAAGAAGAGGCTTTTAACCATCCCAAAAAAAATATAGTTACTCAAGCTTTAGGGCTTGAAAACAATTTAGATTTAGATAAAGGACAGCTTGAGCTATCTGAGAATGATTATTTGCTATTATGTACAGATGGTCTTTCAGATATGATAAGAAAAAATAAAATGGAAGAAATTTTTTCAGAAAATAATCAAGCTGAAGATATTGCTGAGCAGCTGCTGCAGGAAGCTTTAACCAGTGGTGGTTTTGATAATATAACTTTAATTGTAGTTGGTTACAGTGAAAAATAATTATTTTTGGATGATAATTGAGGTGAATTTATGCAGGGTAAGATTTTAAATAACCGTTATAAGATAATAAAAGAAATTGGTCGTGGTGGAATGGCTATTGTCTATTCAGCCCGAGATACTCTGTTGGAAAGAAGAGTAGCTTTAAAAATGCTGCGTCCAGAATATAAATCAGACGATGAATTTATAGATAAATTTAGGCAAGAAGCAAGAGCAGTAGCAAGGTTATCTCATCCTAATGTTGTAAGTATTTTTGACATTGTAGTTGATGATGAAAGAATATATCTTGTAATGGAAATAGTTGAAGGTAAAACTTTAAAAGATATTATTAAAGAAAGAACTAAACTTTCTATTGCTGAATCATTAGAGATGGCAAGACAGATTGCAGCTGCATTATCAGTAGCCCATGGTAATCAAATTGTTCACTGTGATATAAAACCTCATAATATAATTTTAAATGATGATATGGAGGTTAAAGTTACAGACTTTGGTATAGCAAGAGCAGTAAGCAATGCAACTGTAAGAGTGACTGAAACAGTAGTGGGTAGTGCACACTACTTTTCACCTGAGCAAGCTAAAGGTGGGGAAATAAAGGCTTATTCTGATGTTTATTCTTTAGGGGTCGTACTTTATGAAATGACAACAGGAGAACTTCCGTTTCATGGGGAAAGTCCGATTTCAGTTGCCTTAAAACATATACAGCAAGCTCCAGTTGAACCATCACAAATTAATAAAGATATACCTAAAGAAGTTAATGATTTAATTATGAAGGCAATTTCGAAGGATCCTGCAGATCGTTTTCAGGATGCATCTGAGATGAGACAGCAGATCACATATTGTTTAAAAAATCTTAAAAGTAAAACTACAAACACTACTAAAAAAGAAAATTTTAATGCAGATGAAACTAAGGTGATGAAAAAAACAGATTTTGCTTTTCTAAATGAATCTAAAAATAATAAAAACACTGATGATCAAAAAAATGCCAACAATAACAGCAATGAAAACAATAAAAATAAAGAAAATGATAAAAACAAAGAAAATGATATGAAAGAAAAAACTAAAATTGCAAAAGAAAAAGATGGTCATAAAAATAAGTATAAAAAGCCATTATTTATAATTGGCGCTGTTTTACTAGTTTTTCTGTTAACGATTGGTGGAGTATTATTTTTCTTTAACCAATATACCAATGTCCCAGTTGTTCAGGTACCAAATATTGAAGGTAAAAGCTTAACAGAAGCAAGAAAAATGGCTTCTGAAGTTGGATTAAATTTATTAGAAAATGAGGAAAGAGTTTTTAGCGAAGAATTAGCAGAAAATTATATAGTAACTCAACAACCAACAGCTGGTGAAAGAATAAAGCAAAGTCGGCCCTTAAATATAACTGTAAGTAAAGGTCCACAGTTGATTGAGATTCCTAGTTTTGTTGGTAATTCTTTAAGGGAGGCGCTGCTTGAACTAGATAACCTTTCACTCAGCAGTGGTGACATCCAATATATCTTTAGATTATCTGAGGATCCAGGAACTGTAATTAATCAAATTCCTGCTGCCGGGGCTGAAGTTGAAAAAGGTAGTGAAATAACTTTATTTGTTAGCCGAGGTGAAAGAGATATCTCTGTTAGAATGCCTGATTTGACTGGTTTACAGCAAATAGAAGCTGTTAGCTTGATAAGAGAAGAAGGATTAAATGTTGGTCAAATTAGTGTGGAAAATTCTAATCGCTTTGCTGATGGTCAGGTTATTTCCCAAAGTGTAAGAGCTGGAGAATATTTACCAAAGGGGATTGCTGTAGATTTTGTAATCAGTAAAGGTGCTGAAAATTCTTCTGCAGAAAATTTTCATTCTAATAGAATTTCTATCAATGTGACGGGCTCAAAACCCAGAGAAGTTAGAATAGTAATTGAAGATGATAATGGGGAAGAACAGGTTTATCAAGCAGTTCATGAGCCGGGAGATAACATTGTGCGGGATATTCAAAGTCAGGGTGAAACAGAACTTAGAATTTATTTCGATAATCAATTAATAAAATCAGAAAATGTTGGGGGATGATAGCTTAAATGAAGGGTATCTTGATTAAGTTAATTGGAGGATTTTTCTTTGTAGCTTCTCAAAATAAAGAGATATATCAATGTCGAATTAGAGGTAAGATAAGAGAGAAAATATATCCAGGAGATTATGTAAAAATTGACAAAGAAAATAAAATTCTTGAAGATTATTTTCCTCGAAATAATTTACTGAAAAGACCAAAAGTGGCAAATGTTGATCAAGTAGTAATAATGCATTCAGTCAAAGATCCAGAATTCACACCATCTTTATTAGATAGATTTTTACTGCTTGTAGAAAGTTCTGGTTTTAATCCCCTGATAGTTATTAATAAAATTGATCAGGCGGAGCCTGGTTTTGAAGATGATTTTGAAGAATATAAAAAAGCTGGATATGAGGTTCATTTTATAAGTGTTAAAGAAAATATTAATTTAAAAAAGTTATTTGATAGGTTAAATAATAAAATAAATGTTTTAACAGGTCCTTCCGGGTCTGGAAAATCATCATTTTTAAACAAAGTAATCGAAGATGCAGATTTAAGAACTGCTGCCGTAAGTAAGAAATCAAAAAAAGGAGTTCATACAACTAGAATGGTAGAATTATTATCACTTCCCAATCAAGGCTGGGTTGCAGATACTCCAGGATTTTCTTCAATGGCTAAGGTTGACTTTGAAATTGAGTTAGATGATTTATCATGGTATTTTCCCGAAATAGCAAAATACAATAATGCTTGTAAATTTAATGGCTGCAGCCATCTGCATGAGCCGGGTTGTATTGTTCAGAAAAAAGTTAAAGCTGGAGAAATATCTAAGCGGAGATATGAGAGTTATAAACAAATATATAATGAAATAAAGGAAAAGGAGATAAGATACTAATGAAAACAGAATTTGCACCTTCTTTACTTGCAGCAGATTTTAGTCAATTAAAAAATCAGATTCAATTAATTAATGATGCAGATTATTTGCATTTAGATGTAATGGATGGAGTATATGTGCCAAATATTACTTTTGGTCCTGGATTAATTAAGGCAATTAAAAAACATACTAAACTTCCTTTTGACACCCATTTAATGATTACTAAACCTGAAAGATATGTTAAAGACTTTGTGGAAGCCGGTTCTGATATTTTAACAGTTCATGTTGAAGCAACAGATCATATTCATCGGGTGATTCAGATGATTAATGATCATGGAATCAAAGCTGGTGTTTCTCTTAATCCTGCTACACCTATAGAAAGTTTAGAATATCTTTTGCCTGAACTTGATCAGGTTTTAATTATGTCTGTTAACCCAGGTTTTGGAGGCCAGTCATATATACCTCAGATGACTGAAAAAATTGCTAAACTTAAAAAAATAATCGAAGCTAATAATTATGATTGTAAAATAGAGGTAGATGGAGGAATAAAAACTCATAATTTAAAAGAAATTGTTCAAGCCGGAGCAGATATTATTGTGGCTGGCTCAGCAATTTTTGGTGCTGCTGATCCTGCTGAAGCATTAGCAGAAATGAGGAGTATTGCTTCTGATGTCTAAAAAAACAGCACTTCTAATTCTAAATGGAGAATTAGATTTTGGCAGAGAAAAGTTAAGAAAAAAAATTGACAAATATAAGATAGATAAAATTATAGCAGTAGATGGTGGAGCTAATAATGCTAGAGATGTAGAGATTCTACCTGATCTTATTATCGGTGATCTTGATTCTATAACAGAGCAAAATAAAGATTACTATAAGCAAAAAAATGTAGAACTATTAAAATATCCTGTGGAAAAAGATCAGACTGATAGCGAGATCACAGTAGATTATTGTTTAAAAAATGGTATAAAAAAAATATTTATAACTGCTGCTCTTGGCGGTAGAGTAGACCAGCAGCTTGCTAATTTAAATCTTTTAGAATATATTGATGAATTGAATTTAGAAGCAAGTATAATTTCTAATAAAATAGAAATAGCATTAATAAACAATAAAAAACAATTTTTCAATAAAAAAGGTTTTAGACTTTCTTTGATTCCACAAACTAAAATAGTTAAAGGAGTTAATATCAAAGGCTGCAAATATAATTTAGAAAACAAGGATATAAAACGCTCTGAAAGTAGAGGAATTAGTAACTTAATTGAAAATAAGCAGGCTGAAGTTACTTTAAAGAGTGGTTTGTTAATTTATGTATTAGAAAACTTAAAGTAGAGAGCAGAAAAGTAATTGGAGGTAATAATGGATATTTATCAAAAAGCTTTAAAATTACATAGTGAAAATAAGGGTAAAATAGAAATTAAATCTAAAGTAAGAGTTAGAAATAAAGAAGAGTTAAGCCTTGCCTATTCACCTGGAGTTGCAGAACCCTGTAGAGAAATCGAAAAAGATAAAGAGAAAGCATATCAATATACAGCTCGTGGAAATCAAGTAGCAGTTGTTTCTTCCGGTACTGCTGTTCTAGGTCTTGGGGATATTGGTCCAGAGGCAGCTCTACCAGTTATGGAAGGAAAAGCGGTATTATTTAAAGAATTTGCAAATGTAGATGCCTTTCCACTCTGTATAGGAAGTAGAGAAGTGGATGAAATAGTTGAATTTGTTAAATTATTAGAGCCCACTTTTGCCGGTATAAATTTAGAAGATATTTCAGCTCCTAAATGTTTTGAAATTGAAAAAAGATTAAAAGCAGAAACCAATATGGCAATATTTCATGATGATCAACATGGAACAGCAGTTGTTGTTTTAGCAGCAGTTATTAATGCTTTAAAATTGGTTAATAAAAATTTAGAGGATATAAAAATTGTGGTTAATGGTGCAGGAGCTGCAGCTACTGCTGTATCTAAACTACTTTTAGATGCAGGAGCAAAAAATTTAGTTATTAATGATAAAATTGGAATTTTAAATGAAGATAATCTTAATCACTATGATTTACTTAGACAAAAATTAATAAAAAAAACAAATCCTGAAAAATTAAGTGGATCTCTTACTGAGGCTATTAAAGACGCTGATTTATTTATTGGTCTTTCTGTTGGTAATATCTTAAAAAAAGAAATGATAAAAGAAATGGCAGCTGATCCTTTAATTTTCGCAATGGCCAATCCAGATCCTGAAATAAAACCAGAACTGGCTTTAGAAGCAGGAGCAGCAGTTATTGCAACAGGACGTTCTGATTATCCAAACCAAATTAATAATGTACTTGCTTTTCCTGGTATTTTTAGAGGCGCATTGGATCTAAGAGCTGTAGAAATAAGTGAAGACATGAAAATAGCTGCAGCTAAAGCTATAGCAGATCTGGTTGGAGATGAGCTTGATAAAGAATATATTATACCTGATCCTTTTGATCAGAGGGTTGTACCAGCTGTTGCTTTTGCAGTTGCTAAAAGTGCAGTTGAAAATAATTTATCGAGAATAAAAATGGATGAGCAGCAAATCAAAAAGATAATTTCTAAAAATCTTAAATAATATAATAATATAAAAGTACTAAAGGGAGAAAAACTTATTTTACTAAGTTCTTCTCCCTTTTTTTATCTAAATCTAAATTAGTAAGCTCTTTCAACTTTACCTGATTTAAGACATTGAGTACACACCTTAATTCTTTTTGGTGATCCATCAACAATTGCTTTAACTTTTTTAAGATTTGGACGCTGAGTTCTCTTTGTAGAACTTGTGATGTTACGTCCAACTCCTCCTTTTTTCTTAGCTTTACCACGTCTTTGTATGCTATTGGCTGTATTTCCACCTTTACCACAAATATCGCAGACTCTGGACATAGAAAAACACCTCCTATCTAAAAATAAAATCTCTGTCAGATTATATTTTAACACAGACAAATGGTGTTTAGCAAGTTTAATAAATAAGTTGCAGACAAAAATATAAATTTTTATATGCAGGAAAGTATAAATTTATCTTGAATTAATTAATAAATGAGTAGATTATTTAAATAGTTTTAATAATTTTATTCTTGCATAGAGACTATATATAAGATAGAATAATTATGTATGAAAAGAGGTGTAAAGAATGGAAAAAGAATTAAAAAATGAACTTGGTAAGATTGTTATTGACGAAGAGGTAATAGCAAAAACAGCTGGAATCGCAGTAATGGAATGCTATGGTCTTGTTGGTATGTCTTCTAGAAGTGTGCAGGATGGTTTGGCAGATCTTTTAGGCTGGGATAATATTAGTAAGGGTGTTGGTGTTGATATTAGTGAAGATAAGGTACAGCTGGATCTAAATATCATTGTTGAATATGGTACTAATATTCATGAAGTAGCTCACAATGTAATGGAGAGAGTTCGCTATACCCTCGAAAACAAAGTTGGAATTGAAGTTGTAACTATAGATGTTAATGTAAGGGGAGTGAGGGTTGGCGATGCCAATTAATAAAGAAAAAATAACTGCAGTAGATGCAGAAGAATTTAAAAATATGATGTTTACATCATTAAACTGGCTAAAAGAGCAAAAATCTTTTATTGATTCATTAAATGTTTTTCCAGTTCCAGATGGTGATACAGGTACAAATATGTATTTAACTTTTAAAGAAGCAGTTTCTAATCTTGAGGACAGCAAATCTAATAGTGTTTCAGATTTATCTGCTAAGCTTTCTAAAGGTGCTTTAATGGGAGCTAGAGGTAATTCAGGTGTTATTCTATCTCAATTAATTAGAGGCTTTGCACAGGCTCTAAAAAACAAGAAAAAAATGAATGCGAAAGATTTAGCTAATGCTCTAACAAAAGCTTCTGAAATAGCTTATCATGGTGTTTTAAAGCCTGTTGAAGGGACAATTTTAACTGTTTCTAGAGAAGCTGCTGAAAAAGCGGCTGCTGAAGTTGATGCTACTCATGATATTCTAGAATTATTAGAAATCACTATCAAAGAAGCAGAAGAATCTTTGGAACGTACTCCTGAATTACTAGATGCTTTAAAAGAAGCAGAAGTAGTAGATGCAGGTGGTCAGGGATATTTAACTATTCTAGAAGGAATGTTAAAAGGCTTAAAAGGAGAAAAAGTTGAATATCACGCTGCAGTTTCTGTAGAAAAAAATACTAAAAAATCTGAAGTTGCTGAAGATATAAAATTCACATATTGTACTCAGATGTTAATAGAAACTGATAGTCGCAAATCAAATTTTGATAGAATAATAGATAAAATAAGAAAAGATATGCAGAGTTATGGGGATTCAATTATGGTTGTTGGCAGTGATAATGTTATAAAAATCCATATTCACAGCAATCACCCAGGAGTATTACTGGAGTACGGTTTAAAAAAGGGTAAAGTTTTTGATATTAAAATTGATAATATGCGCAAACAAAATGAAGCAAAAGTAAAGCGTGAAAATGATGATTTTGATCATTCAAAATTTCATCCGGATTATAATCATAGTAATTCTTCAGCTCAATCTTCAGAAGAGAATGCTAAAAATAATGAAAATAATGAAACTTCATTAAAAACTAACGATGAAGAAGAAATTAAAAAAGATAATAATGAAAAAAATAATAATAAAAAAGATAATAATGAAAAAGAAAATAAAACAGATACAGAAATTAATGTAGAAAAAAATATCGGCATTATTTCAGTTGCTAATGGTGATGGTGTAATTAATATTTTAAAAGAATTAGGAGTAGACCATGTAATTAAAGGTGGTCAGTCGATGAATCCTTCTACTAATGATTTTTTAGAAATAGTAGAAAAAATGAATACAGAAAAAATAATAATACTTCCTAATAATAAAAATATTATTTCTGCAGCGAAACAGGTATCTGAATTAAGTCAAAAAGATATTGCAATAATTGAAACTAGATCCATTCCTCAGGCTGTAACTGCTTTAATGGTTTTTGATGATCAAATACAGCCAGCTGATTTAAAAGAAAAAATGGAGTCTGAAATGAAATATGTAAAGACGCTTGAGATTACTCAGGCAGTTAAAGATTCTAAAGTAAATGGTCTTGAAATACAAAAAGATCATTATATTGGTTTAAAGGATGGAGATATTTTAGTTAGTGCTGATAATCAAAAAGAAACAGTTAAAAAATTATTAAATGAAGTTGCTGAAGATGAAGAATTAGTCACAATCTACTATGGTGACGGAATAACGGCGGCTGAAGCAGAAGATATTAAAATACTTATGGAAGAAAATTTCGATTTTGATGAAATCGAAGTTTATCCAGGTGGACAGCCTCTATATCCCTTTATAATTTCGTTAGAATAGGATGTGTTAATATGATTGCTTTAGTAACTGACAGCACCTGTGATTTACCTGCTGAGTTTATTAAAAAATATTCGATAGAAATCGTACCATTAACTGTACATTTTGCAGATGATACTTATTACGATAAAATTGATCTTGAGAATGAAGAATTTTTTTCTATGATGGAATCTTCTGATGAATTACCTACAACTTCTCAGCCATCTGTAGGACTTTTTATAGATAAATATCAAAATTTGGCTGACAAGTATGACGAGGTTATTTCTATTCACATATCTGCAGCATTAAGTGGGACAGTTGAGTCAGCGAGATTAGCTGCTGCTCAAGTAGAAGCTGTTGAAGTTGAAATTATAGATTCTAAATCAACTACAACTGGTCTTGGCTTTTTGGTTTTGCTGGCAGCAAAGATGATAGAAAAAGGAAAAAGCATTAAAGAAATTAAATCAATTCTTGAAAAAGAAAGAGAAAAGCTAACAATTTATTTTACAGTTAATGAATTAACTTATCTAGAAAAAGGAGGTAGAATTGGAAAAGCACAAGCTTTTTTAGGTAGTGTTTTTAATTTTAATCCAATTCTAGAACTTTCTGCTGAAACAGGTGAGATAACTCCTAAAGAAAAAATAAGAGGTTATAAAAAAACAAACCAGAAAATGGTTGAGTTAGCATTAAAAGCTGCTGAAAATAGCAATCATGTAAATTTCGCTTATATTTATGGTGAAAACAGCAAAAATTATCAGCAGCTAAAAGATTTTTTTGCAGCTGAACTTCAAAATCAAGAGAAATATGATTATCATATTTTAGAAAATAAGATTGGAACTGTATTAAGTTCTCATACAGGACCACTGGTTTATGGAATAGTAGTTTATAGAGGAGAATTATTAGGAGAATGAAATTAAAACTTACAGATGAAGTGCAATTTATTAAAGGTGTTGGGCCCCGATGGGCCGAGCGCCTTTCCAAATTAGAGATAAAAACTGTAAAAGATCTTCTTTATTACTTTCCTCGAGAATATGAGGACCGCAGCCAAATAAGTCAAATAAAATATACAGCTGTAGGCGAAAAAGCGAATTTTAAAGTTGAGGTATTAAAAATAAACTATCAAAAAATACGTCCTAAGCTTGATCTGCTGAGGGTGACTTTTTCTGATGGAAGTGATGTAGTAAATGGAATCTGGTATAACCAATCCTATCTTCGTGACCAATTTAATAAAGGTGATCAATATATAATTAGCGGTAAAATAAGTGAAAAAAACTGGAGAAAATATAACAGAAAAGAAATTAATAATCCTGTTTATGAAAAATTGGATTCTGAAGCTTCGGTTTTAAATACTGGTAGAATTGTTCCTGTTTATTCACTTACAGAAGGATTGACTCAGAGACGTCTTCGCAGAATTATTGCTAATGCTATAAAGAGTCATGGTTCACTGCTTAAAGATCAGCTGCCTCAATTTATATTAAAAAAATATAAATTTCCTAATTTAAAGACCTCAATTCTTGGAATGCACTTTCCGAAAAATGAAAAACATCAAAAATTTTCGCGCAGACGCTTAGCTTTTGAAGAATTTTTCTATTTGCAGCTCTATGCGCTGGAAGAAAAGAAAAAATATAATGATCTAAAAGGTATAAAACATCAATTTATAGATGAAGAAAACAGAAAATTTTTAGAAGAGCTTGATTTTGAGCTAACTTCTGCTCAGAATAGAGTCTGGTCGGAAATAAGAAAAGATATGGAATCTGAACAGACAATGTCCAGACTTCTGCAGGGAGATGTTGGATCAGGTAAAACTGTAGTTGCAGCATTATCTTTACTAGAGACGATGTCTAACGGTTATCAAGGAATATTTATGGCACCTACAGAAATATTAGCAGAACAACATTATTTAAATTTCAAAGAACTCTTGAATAAATTTAATTATAAAATCAGTCTTTTAACAGGAAGCGTAAAATCATCTGACCGCAAAAATATTGAAGCAGAGATAGAAAAGGGTAATAGTGATTTAATAATAGGAACTCATGCACTTTTTCAAGAAAGTTTAAGCTATGACAATCCTGGTTTAATTGTAATTGATGAACAGCATCGATTTGGAGTAGAACAGCGTCATAGTCTCAAAGAAAAAGGTGATAATCCTGATTTATTAATTATGACAGCTACCCCAATTCCAAGGTCAATGGCGATGTTGATTTATGGTGATTTAGATTTATCAGTTATTGATGAGATGCCTCCAGGTAGAAAAAAAATTGCTACTTTTTGGCGGCGAGAAAATAGAAGAAAACAAATTTATGAATTTGTAAAAGAAAAAATAGAAGAGGGTAGACAGTCGTATATTGTGTGTCCTCTAATTGAAAAATCAGAAGATATGCCAGATTTAATTTCTGCTGAAGAATTACATAAAGATTTAGGCTCAGGTTTTTTTAAAGAATATGAGCTTGCATTACTTCACAGTGGGATTAAAGCTGATGACAAAAAAGAAATAATGGAAAATTTTAGAGATGGCAAAATTGATATTTTAATTGCAACAACTGTAATAGAGGTTGGAGTGGATGTCAGTAATGCCAGTATTATGATCATAGAAAATGCAGAAAGATTTGGGCTGGCTCAGCTGCATCAGTTAAGAGGTCGAGTTGGCAGAGGCAGATATCAATCATACTGTATTTTAATTTCTGATCCGTCAGGAGAGGATTCAGCTCATAGATTAGAAATTATGTGTAAAAGTAATAATGGGTTTTTAATTGCAGAAGAAGATTTAAAAATGCGAGGACCTGGAGAATTTTTTGGTACAAAACAGCATGGAATAGATGACTTAAAAGTAGCTAGCTTAATTGATGATCAAGAACTTTTAGTAAAAGCAAGGGATGAAGCAGGAATAATAGTAAAATCTAAAAACTGGCAGCAGAAATATAAAAAAATAGCAGAAATTGTTTCAAAAATAGAATTAAAGATTTAATGATATTTGGAGGAGTTTATTAATGAGAATTATTGCCGGTATAGCTGGTGGTTTAAAATTAAAAAGTCTTAAAGGAAGAGATGTGCGTCCTACTCTAGATAGAGTAAAAGAATCAATGTTTAACATTATAGCATTTGATTTGCCGGGAGCTGAAGTTTTAGATTTATTTTCTGGTTTTGGTAGTTTAGGTATTGAAGCTCTCAGCCGCGGTGCAGAAAAAGCAGATTTTGTAGAAATAAATAAAGCTCATTTAAAAATAATTAAACAGAATCTAAAAAAAGCTAAACTTTTTGATTTAGCAAAACTTTATAATCAAGACGCTTATTCATATTTAAAGAACTGCAGTCAAAAATATGATATTATTTTTATGGATCCACCTTATCAAAAAAATATGAGTGCTGAAGCTGTAGAATTAATTATTGAAAGTAATTTATTAAAACCAAAAGGATTAATTATTAGTGAAAGATCTGAAACAGAAGATGTTGAAGAATATGAAGAATTAGAAATTATAAAAAACAAAAAATATGGAAATTCTTTGATAATTATTTATCAATTAAACTAATAAAATTAACAAAGGGGAAGGTAGAATGACAAAAAAAATTGTATATCCGGGAAGTTTTGATCCAGTTACAAATGGACATCTTGATATTGTCGAAAGAGCTGCAAAAATTTTTGATGAAGTTATAGTTTCAGTTTTTTGTAACCCTAATAAAGAGCCTGTTTTTACTATGAATGAAAGGGTAGAAATGCTAAAAAAAGCAACTAAAGATTTTAACAATGTAAGAATAGATTCTTTTTCTGGCTTAACTACTAAATACGTGCATTCTATTGGTGGAGAGGCTATTTTAAGAGGGTTAAGAGCAGTTTCAGATTTTGAGGGAGAATTTCAAATGGCTTCAATGAATAAGCATTTAGATGATGAGATTGAAACTATCTTTTTAATGACAGATACAAAATATGCTTTTTTAAGTTCTAGTGTAATTAAAGAAGCTGCTTATTTTGATGGGGATATTAAAGAGTTGGTTCCAGATTTTGTTTATCATAAATTAAGAGATAAATTTATAGTAAAAAAATAGAGGTGATTTTTTGAATTTAACTGTTTTTTTAAAACTAGTAGAAATTCAAACTAAAATAGCCAGTTTTACTCCTTTTTTAATGGGAAATTTATATTTATTCTACCACTACTCTAATTTTAAAATAATAAATTTTATACTAATGTTTTTTTCTTTGCTCTTTGTTGATATGGGAACTACAGCTGTAAATAATTATCAAGATTATTTGAGAGCAGAAAAAAAAGAAGGTTATAATTATGAAAAGCATAATGCTATTGTTAATTATAACTTGAGTAAAAAAACAGTAAAAAAGACAATTATTATTCTTTTTTCACTGGCAGTAGTACTTGGTTTACTGCTTTATCTGCAAACAGATGTTATAGTTTTAATAGTTGGCTTTATATCTTTTATTATTGGTGTTTTATACACATCTGGGCCAGTTCCAATCTCTAGAACTCCTTCAGGAGAAATATTTTCAGGACTTACTATGGGATTTTTCATTACTTTTTTAGCAGTTTATATTCATAATTTAGATCTAATTAATGTTTTGGTCGAATTTGAATCTATAATTATCAATTTTAAATATCTTTCAATCTTGAGAATATTTATTTTTTCATTACCCTTGATTTTTGGAATCGCCAATATTATGCTGGCAAATAACATTTGTGATATTGAAGATGATAGACAAAATAATCGTTACACACTTCCAATATATATATCACTCAGCAGCAGCCTTAAACTATTTAGATATTTATATTATTTTTCTTATTTTAGTATAATCATATCAGTTATTTTAAATATTTTACCTATATATTCTTTACTTGCATTATTATCTTTTATTAAAGTTAGACAAAACATTAATAAATTCGAAAAAAAACAGACAAAAAAAGATACATTTATTCTTGCTGTTAATAATTTTATGATTATTAATTACTCAACAGCAGTTACTATAATTTTAGCTATTCTATTATAAAAAAGGAGGCTTATTATGACATTATTAGGAAATATTATCTGGTTTATTTTTGGAGGACTAATTGAATCTATATTTTGGTTTATTGCTGGTATTTTATCTTCAATTACTATTATAGGTATTCCAGTTGGAAAACAGTGTTTTAAAATGGCTAAAATGCAGATAGCACCATTTGGCAAAGAAATAGTAGAAAAAAAGAATTCTTCAATCGGTTTAATTGCTAATATTATTTGGGTTATTGTATTTGGATGGGAACTGGCTTTAGCTAATTTAATTTCAGCTTTAATATTTGCTCTTACTATAATTGGAATTCCTTTTGCTAAACAGAGTCTTAAACTTGCTTATTTATCATTAATGCCTTTTGGAAAAGATATTAGAAAAATAAATTAAGAGGTGTTATAAAATTGGACACACACAAATGTGCACTGGTTCTTGAAGGTGGAGGGATGAGAGGTTCCTTCACAGCGGGCATCATAGATTATTTTTTAAGGAATAAAATTTATTTTGAACATGTGATAGGTGTTTCTGCTGGAGCTAATAATGGAGCCAATTATACAAGCCGCCAGCGTCTGCGTAATAAAAAGATATTTACTGATTTAGTCGAAGATGAAAGATATATGGGTTTTAAAAATTTAATTAAAGAGGGTAATTATTTTGGGATGGATTTCTTATTTCATCAACTTCCACATGAAATATTACCCTTTGATTACAGCAGTTTTAAAAATTCAAACACTACCTTAAAAGTAGCAGCTACTGAATGTGAGAGTGGAGAAACTGAATATTTTTCACCTCAATATTTTGATAAATTAAGCAAAATTGATAAGGTTTTTAAAGCTTCAAGTAGTCTGCCTCTTGTTTCAAATCCGGTAGAAATTGGTGATAAACTATATTTGGATGGTGGGATAAGAGATTCAATTCCGGTAAAAGAAGCGGTAAATGATGGTTATCAAAAAGTAGTTGTTATTTTAACTAGAGAAAAGGGTTATAGGAAAACACCTGTTAAGGCTAAATTTTTACTGGATTTGTTTTTACGCAAATATCCTAATCTGGTTGATGATTTAAAAGAAAGACACCAAATATATAATAAGACTTTAGATTATATTTCAAAAAAAGAAAAGAACAATGATTTTTTTGTTTTTAGACCTAAATCTATAGAAATAGATCGCTTTAGTAAAGATGCTGATCAGCTGGAAAGTATTTATGATTCTGCTTCTGAAATGGCTGAAGCTCGTGCTGATGAATTAAATAATTGGTTAAAAGAAATTGAGGAGTAATATCTAATTATGAACTTATCATTTGATAATAATATAACAGCAAAAGTAGTAAAAGCAGTTGCAGAATTTGATCTAATAAATGATGGAGATAAAATTGCAGTCGGGCTTTCTGGTGGAAAAGATAGTACATTTTTACTCTTAATTTTAAAGTTATTCAATTTGTATTTTAAAAATAATTTCATTCTAGAAGCAGTACATGTAGATCCTGGATTCAATAGTTCAACAGCAGCTGAACTGAAAATATTAGCAGCTGAACTAGATGTGAACATAAAAATTATTGATACCAGTATTTCTGATTATATAGAGGCTAGTAAAGACGAAAATCCATGTTCTAAATGTGCCCATTTTAGAAAAGGGGCTATGATTAATTATTTAAAAGAAAATAATTTTAATAAATTGGCTTTTGGTCATCATTTAGATGATGCAGTAGAAACATATTTGATGAGTATTTTTTATTCTGGACAATTGAAAGCTTTACAGCCCAAAAGATATTTAAGTAATAATAAGATGGAAATAATTAGGCCTTTAATTTATCTTAGAGAAGATATTATAGCAGAAAATATAGCTGATAAAGGTATAAAACCTTTAAAAAGCGGTTGTCCTTATGATGGAAATACTGGTAGAGCGAGAATAAGAAAAGAATTTGAAAAATATTTTGAAGATGATTTATTATTTTCTAATATAATATCTGCTATGAGAGATAAAAAAAATAGAGAGTTATGGCCTAAAGAAATTGATAATAAAATTTTAACTAAAAAGATGAAAAATTATTGGGGAAAAGGATAGTGT
>JBNJFG010000013.1:35750-40979 GCA_051746665.1 Bacillota bacterium | reverse complement strand
GAACCGACCAAAGAGAGTCATGGTATGCAGAAAGATGAAATTATATATCTAATGAAAAATGCTGGTTTAAAGTTAAAAAAATCAACTGAGGATAAATCTTCTTTTAAAGGTGAATTTATAAAAAATAAGTCCCAATAATTCAAGCTAAATAATAAGACATCCCGGAACTGCTGAAACTGCAGTCTGTCGGGATGTCATTATAACTTTAATAATTTTTAACTGCTGCAAGTTCATCACTAAGAGGAGATAAATTTTTACCATAACGCAAATCTTCTCTTAGATCTGTTAATACATTATCTAGAACTTTTAGTTCCTTCATTAATTTTTTTTCTTCAGCAGTGGTAATAATAATATCTGTAATTCCGCCATTGTTAATTATAATTCTCTTATCTCCCATTAAAGCTAAAATTGGATCATGGGTAGCCATCAGCACTACCTTTTCTTCTCCTACCAAAAGTTCAAGTGCTTTTTCACGATTAATACCTGCATTTTCTATTTCATCAATTAATATAATAGGAGATGAACTTAAAATTGCTGTATCTGCAATCATTAAAGCACGAGACTGTCCACCACTTAAACTTGTTATCTGTGCTTCACGACTAAACTGCTCACCTGCAAGCTGATTTGCTTCCTTAAAAATTCTTTCTACAATTTCTTTTTGATTATCAATCAAACGACTTTCTGCATGTAAATTTAAAAACTCCATAACTGAAAGATCCATTACAAAATTCATGTTTTGAGAAAGCTGGGCCACAAGTTTTTTACCACCGGTAAAGCGCCATTTTTTATCAGGAACTTCATCATTAATTAGGATTTTTCTTTCGGTTGGAGTATCTCCTTGAGCAGTCCATTCAATATCTGCTAAAAGTCTGCTTTTGCCAGAACCAGTTGGTCCTACTATAGAAATAATTTCTCCGCTTTTAATATCAAGCTTATCATAATTTTCTCTTTTTCCATCTTTATCTTTACCAGCAAGGATGGAAAGAGTACCTACTGTTGAATCATTTTCACCTAAAAATTCCTGCATATTTCTAATATGAGAAGCGAGACTATCTGCAAACTGATCTACATCAAAAACCACATCTTCCATTTCTTCCACAGTTAAATCTGCAAAAATTTCTCTTAAACTTTTATCTGTATCATCAACAGCTAATTTTTGGCCTTCAAAAAAACTTTCAGTATAAGGATATTCTTCTTTTATTTCATTTACACTTGAACTTTTCAATTTGTCTTTGTTAATCATTATTCATCACCCAATTCTATTTTTCTGACATTGCCTAATTGATGTTCTTTACCAATTCTGGTTTCACCCAGACAGTAAGAACACATTGCAGAAGGCATTGAAAATCTGAGTTTTTTACCAGTTACAGTTTCTATATTATCTTCTTCATCATAGAGTAGAGTTGAAAACTCAAAAGCTCCCTGCCCTGTAAGCCCATTAACATTCATTACCATGGCATCTGGATTAACAGTGCTCACTCTGGAGGCAAAAACTTCTCTTTCTGCCTGAGAAACAATATCTCCTTTGGTAATTACAACAATATCAGCTGTTTTTAACATTGGTCCAATCTTTTTAGGAGTATTTATTCCACTTAAATTATCGATAACACAGATAGCCTTTATATCTTTGATATAAGGTGAACAGCGGTTACATAGACCTGCACTCTCTGTTATTAATAGATCTAAATCTCTTTCTTTTCCCCACTGAACTACTTCTTCTATATTACTGACAAAATAATGATCAGGGCAGAGTGATCCAGATAAACCTTTTTTAACTGGTATTCCTGCTTTACGATAAAGCTCATCATCATCTGTATATAAACAATCAAACTTTACTACCCCCACTTTTAAATCACGCTGCTGTATTGCTTCTATAGTTTTTAAAATAACAGCAGTTTTACCGGAAGAAGGAGGCCCAGAAAAAGTTACTAAATTCATACTGCATTCACCTCCACAGAATTATTAAATTCTGCTTCTAAATCTTTTAATAATTCTCCTGGATTTTCTCCTCTTAGGAAATCCCATCCAGGCCACATAAATTTAGAATTTTTAGGTAGACCATTATCAACTTCTGGCAGTACACTAGGAAACAATCCCTGTTCAGCCAAAATCTTACCCATTTTTTTAGATGCCATTAAATCGATTAATGGCTTCATCTTTTCATTCTTAGATTTTTTAGTTAACATAAAAATTGGAGAAACAATGGCACCATCTTCTGGCCAAATAAATTCCATATGCGGAAAACGCTTTGCCATTCTAGTAAAGAAATAAGGCATAATTGTAATTGCTGGTTGATCATCAGCCTTACGACCACCATCTTTAACCATCTGAGAGGGATGCAGGGCTTTTTTCATAGAACGGCCAAGCTTCTGTACTCCTTCGCGTCCATAAGTTTTATAAATATTTAATAAAATTGCATTAAAAAGATCAAAATCACTAACAGGTAAACTAACACTGTTTGCAAATTTTTCACTTAAAATTTCTTCCCAACTTCTAGGAATTTCTCTACCATTTAATTCTTCTTCATTCACTAAAAATACAGCTGGTACAATACTAAGAACTGAATAATCACCTTCAGGATCTAAAAGATCCACTCCTGCATCAGTGAAATCAGGATTTAATTCTTTAATACCTGATGCATCTTTAAAAACATCCTGCCGGCGGAATCTATCCATCAAATTTTTATCAAAGAAAAGATCAAAACCAGCTGAAATGAAAATATCTGAAAGCTCCTCTTCGGATTGAATTTTATCAAAACCATCCTGCAGCCATTCCAGACCCTGAGAAGCTGATTTAAGATCAAGTTCAACCTCATAATCAAGTTCTGAAGCTGCCTTTTCTAATTCTTCTGTCATAGGAATTTTTACTGGACATGGTAAAGAACCTGATATTTTAATTTTTTCACCATTACTTTTTTTAGAAGATTTTTTTTCTATTTCTGCTTCCATTAATTCAAGTAGTTTTTCTAAATCTAAATTTTTGAGTCCTGCCGCCTGTTTTAAAGTTACCTGTTTACCAAAACTTTTTCTTTTAGCTTTATCATCTAATTGGTTAAAACCTTTATTAACCAGTAATGAAATAACTGCTGGATATTCTTCAGTTATCTCAAATAAATTTTTATTAACATCAATTTTTCCTTCCATTTAAAAAACACTCCTTTTTGTTATTGTTTTCGTACCAGGTACAAGTGAATTAAAGTACAATTGAAATGAGTTACAAATAAATCGAATGATCAATATTATATTTTAGCTGTTTTTTTAACAGTTTTTCTTGACTATTTAAAGTTTAGCATTTTACTCAACTTTAATCTGTGACATATCTCACTCAAATAATTTTTTTATCAGATATTTTTGCTAAAATAAATAATGTACAACAGATAGAGTATACCATTTTCAGCTAGTAGACTCTGCGTATTATATCACAAAAATAACCTTTTTTTATATTTCAATTTTACTTTCCTTTTAAAGTTGAGTAAATAACTTGATTTTTCATGATATATTGCTTATTATAGAAATAGAATATAAATATGGGGTGGAAATTAATGAGTGTAGTAAAAGAAATTCCTTTTTTTAGTTTACTTACAGAAAAAGAACTAAAATTAATAGATGATATTGCTGCAGATAAGAAATTCAAAAAAGGTGAATATATATTTTTTGAAGGTGAATCTGGAGATAAGTTCTTCATTATTAAAGATGGTCAGGTTAAATTGACTAAGATGATTAAAAATGGTGATGAACAAATTTTAAATATTTTTAGCAGTAATGACATTATTGCAGAAATAGTTGCCTTTGATAAAGGTAATTATCCAGCTTCAGCAATTACTATGACAGATACCAATGTAATTGTCTTTGATCAATCAGAATTAGAAAGCTTAATTTTAAAACATCCTTCAATTGGAATTAAATTATTAAGAGAAATGAGTGGCCGACTAAGAAGAGCTCAGAAAAATGTTAGAGATCTTGCCTTAAAAGATAGTTCTGCTAGAGTTGCTGGTTTACTAATCTTTTTATCTGAAAAATATGGAAAAAAGAAAAATGATAATGTTGTTTTAGATATTTCTTTAACTCAACAGGAACTAGCAAGTATGATAGGAAGCAGTCGCGAAACAGTTTCTAGAGTTTTAGGACAGTTTGAAAGTGAAGATTTGATAAAAACATCACGCAAAAAAATTATAATTTATAAATTGGATAAAATAAAAAATTACACATAAATTATTTGTGTTGATTATTAATAATAACTATTTTGTTAAATCTTTTGCTTTTGAGTTATTTATTTGACAAATTCTTTAAAAAGTATATAATGTAATCAATAACCTTTATAAGACTATAAGATAATAAGAAAAGGAGTTTGATTTAATGAGAGATTTTTTAATATCAGCATTAATGTTAGGAATAATAATGTTACCACATTTAGCTGAATTGTATTTCGCAAAAAACAATTAATTTAAAAGTCGAATATTGAATTTCTAAAGTCTTGAGCATTTATAATTTGCTCAAGACTTTTTTTTATTTAACTAGAAAAATGCCTTCCCCTCTTTTCTTTTTAGATAAATGAGCCACCATTTGATTGATGGGTGCCATATTTTTTATTTTCAAAAAAACACTTGGGAAAAGTAAAAGATCAATATTTGAATATTTTATTAAATTATTTATGATTTATAATAATTAGTAATTATATTTTTAATTTAGCTAGGATATGATACAATAAATTAAACTTTTTACTTTTTTCAACAAATTTCGTACTATTAATCAAAACAGGGAGGCAATTATATGTTTTTCAAAAATTTGAATATTGCTAAAAAAATATTTTTAGTAATTGGACTAAGTTTTTTAGTTCTAGTATTGATAATGGGCTATTTTTTTAACCAGCAATTTAACAATTTACGTGAAGAAAACACAGAAACTGTTAGCAGACATCTTTTAGATTTAGAAAAAGAAAGAATTAAGAATGCTACAGAAACTGCTACAAATTTTTTAGGAGAATTGAGTATCTCAAACAGCGATTTAAACCAAGAGAACTTACAAGAATTAATTCAAGATTATAATAAAAATATAGGCTTTGGTGAAATAGGTTATTTCTTTATTTATGATAATCAAGGAAATACTATTTCACTTCCACCATCACCAGAAATTGAAGGAACTAACCGATGGGATCTTAAAGACGCAAATGGTAAATACATACTTCGTTCATTAGCAGAAGCAGCTGATCAAGGTGGTGGTTTTGTTGATT
>JBNJFG010000013.1:14086-35650 GCA_051746665.1 Bacillota bacterium | reverse complement strand
TTGAAGGAACTAACCGATGGGATCTTAAAGACGCAAATGGTAAATACATACTTCGTTCATTAGCAGAAGCAGCTGATCAAGGTGGTGGTTTTGTTGATTACATTTATGCAAATCCTAATACAGGAGAAGCTGAAAATAAAATAAGTTATGTGGCTCCAATTAAAGGTACAGAATATTTAATAGGTGCCGGCACTTATGAAGGAATAATTAATGGCCAGGTAAATGGAGTCAGAAATGAATTAGAAACTATTATCAGCAATATTTCTACAACACTTATTATATTTCTATTGATAGCTGTATTTATTTTCGCACTTATCATCATTTTTATTTCTAGTTATATCTCTAAAAATATAAATGAAGTATTAATTGGAATGAATAAAATGGCAGCTGGAGATTTAACATATCGCATGGATGTAGAAAGTGAAGATGAAATAGGGAAACTGGCCCAGGCCTATAATAAAACTGCAGATTCACAAAAAGAAATGTTAGCTGAAATTCAGATGGAAATAAGTGAGTTAAGCGCTCAAAGTGAAGAATTAGCATCATCCGGTCAGGAAGTAGAAAGAGCTGCCGAACAAGTTGGTGGTGCAATAGAAAATGTTGCTTCTGGTGCTGAAGAACAGTCAGCACAAATTTCTGAAACAAGCAGAAACTTAAGTCAATTAATTTCACAAATAAATACAACTAGAAACAAATCAAAAGATATGGATCAATCATCAAATCAGGTTATTAAAAATGTTGAAACTGGTACTGAATCAATGCAGAGCTCCATCAAACAGGTTAATAAAGTCAAGGATAATTCCGCCGAAATAGGAGTTACCATAAATAATCTAGGTAATTTATCAGAAGAAATTGGAAATATAGTTCAATTAATTAATAATATATCACAACAAACAAACCTCTTAGCCTTAAATGCTGCAATTGAAGCTGCTAGGGCTGGTGAAGCTGGACGAGGATTTTCTGTTGTAGCTGATGAAATTAGGCAGTTAGCTGAAGAGTCAGCAAAAGCCACAGATAATATTTCTAAATTAATTGATAAAATTCAAGCGGGTGTTAATAATGCAGTTCAAAAAATGGATGGAACAGAATCAGCGGTTAATAGTAGTGTAGAAGTAATCGAAGATACCGGTGAAGTATTTAAAAATATAGAAGCTGCAGTTACTCAATTAAGTAGATTAATTAAAGAAATAGACAATGAAACACTGGAAATGTCAAATATAAGTGAAGACGTAAATAATATGATAAATAATGTTGCAGCAGTTAGTGATGAAGCTGCCAGTAATGCTGAAGAAGTTGCGGCTTCAAGTGAAGAACAAATTGCCTCAACTGAAGAAATTGTATCTGCAGCTCACAGACTATCAGAGATGGCAGATAATATTAAGAATATGATTTCTAAATTCAAGGTCGAATAGTTTATTAGCCTTGTTGAAGTTATAAATTAGTCTAATCAAAAATCCCCCACAACTACAGAAGTTGGTGGGGGATTTTAATATTTAATTGTAATTAATACCTGCAGTTTTATGCATTTTCTTTTTCAAGTCTGGCAAAAAAAATATTATTTTCTAAGTGTATATGCTGAAAAAGATCAGATTCTAATTCCTGGAGCAGTTGATAAGTTAACTTAAAAGAATTACAGGCATCTTCTGGCAGCTGATAATCATCTGTGAGCTCTCTTAATTCTTTAATAATATCTCCAGCAGTATCATGCTCCTCTTTTAATTCTAATATTCCTGCCAGGCTCTGAGCTGAATCTGGATCCGCTTCCGTCTGGGAATACTCTACTATCAATGGAAAAATTTCTTCTTCCTCTTTAATTAAATGCTCTTCCAATTCCATTTTTAAAGTGCTGAAAAGTCGGTGTACCTTTTTTAATAAATCTCCATGATTTTCTCGATGTGCCCGCAGAATTTTTGTTGTGAGTTCTGAAAGCTGCGGCAGATTCTGCTGTAAAAAACCGTGGTGCTTATCAACAATGTATTCAACCAGCTGTGACTGTGATAAGTTTTTAGGATCCTCAATCTCAGCATAATAATCTTTTTTTTCAGAATAATTTTCATTTATCTGATTGAGTATTTTTTCTGTTTTACTGCTGTCACCTAAATCTTCTCTCACCGCCTCATCTAGTTTGCGGTCTCCTCCACAGCAGAAGTCGATTTTGTTTTCTTTTAAAATATCTGCTGCCCCAGAAAATTCTGTCACAATATTTCCAACTGTATCATTTAATTTAAACATTTTTGCACCTCTTTTGTTATACTAATTATTTTTATTAAATTAATCAGCTTAATAAGTTCTAATTTATAGGAATTTTAGTTAGCCGTTAGTTCCTTTTCCGGGGTAAAACTGCAGTAACCTATCTGATCACTTTTAGCCTTTATTTCTTCCCATTTACTCTCCTCAATTACATCTTTAGCTGTTGGATAAAGAATATTATTCTCTTTAAAGATATGATCTCTTAAAGTAACAACAACATATTCCGAATGCATTTTTAATTCTTCTTTAAATCTATCAAATTTCATTTCAGCAGCATTTTCTGCCAGCTTCATTATTTCTTCCTTGTGAGGCCAGAGATCATCATGCTCCATCCTCATAATTCTTGTTGGTCCGGTAACACCACTTTTATCAACCTCAGGGAAAAGTGTTTCTTCTTCTCTGGTGTGGTGCTTTTCAGTATCCAGTAATTTAGCTCCTATTTCTTTTAATTCTTCAAATAAGGGATTTTCTGCATCGAATTCTTCCAATTGTTGAATTTCAGAGTTAACTTCATCCAGGCGATCTAATATTTTTAAAATTTCTTCATGTTCGGAAACTAAAGTACTTAAGGGGTGTCCGACAGGTACATTAGCTTTCAATTCCTTTAATTCTTCTGCCATTGCTTCAATATGAGCAGTACATAAATGTCTGAGTTCAGTCTCTTCCAGGCCATCATTAATTAATTCCTGTTCAGCTTCAGACAGTTCTTTAGCACTGATACTATTAATTAACTCCTGAGCCTCTTTTTTTACTTCTTTAGTTGCCTCACCACTATTTAATCTTTCTAAAAGATCTTTAAGTTCCTCTTTTCTTGTTTTTGCAGTCATTTTACTGCCTCCTTATATAAATTATATTTAAACTTGAGTAATTTACTATGTTTTGATTATGACATTAATTTTAAAGCAGTACTATGACATATATCACATAAGTAAAAAAAGACCTGCCCGCAGCTGCAGACAGATCTCAGTTTGAATATATTTTAGAGCTTTAAACTTTTTAGATGCTTAAAGCTTTTATCCTTTTTTATCCAGGTACCGGGAACCCAGAAATTTTTACTCACCAGCCATGATAGCTGCAACATCCTCTTTAACTTCACCAGTTGGCTTAATATCAAACTTATCAACTAATACATTAAGAACATTTTCTGAAACAAATGCTGGAAGTGTGGGTCCAAGACGAATTCCTTTTACCCCAAGAGATAGAAGTGCAAGTAATACTGCTACCGCTTTCTGCTCATACCAGGCAATGTCATATGAGATTGGTAGATCATTGATATCATCTACTCCCATAGCTTCTTTAAGCTGTAAAGCAATATAAGCTAAAGAATAAGAGTCATTACACTGACCTGCGTCTAATACTCTTGGAATTCCACCGATATCTCCAAGATCAAGCTTGTTATAGCGATACTTAGCACACCCAGCTGTTAAAATTACTGCATCTTCTGGTAATTCTTTAGCTACATCTGTAAAGTATTCTCTGTTTTTAAAACGTCCATCACAACCACCCATTACTACAAAGCGGCCAATATCTCCATTTTCTACAGCTTCAATTACCTTGTCAGCAACACTCATAACTGTATTACGAGCATAACCACCAGGAATTGTACCCTCTTCTATCTGGACTGGAGAATCACAGGTTTTAGCTAATTCAATAAGCTCAGAGAAATCTTTGCTTTCTCCTTTTTCACGATCAGGTAGATGTGTAACTTCTGGATATCCTGCCATACCTGTAGTAAAAATACGATCTTTATAAGAATCTTTAACAGGAGTAATACAGTTAGTGGTCATTAAGATTGGACCATTAAATGATTCAAATTCTTTATCCTGTTTCCACCATGAATTACCATAGTTACCAACAAAGTGATCATACTTTTTAAAAGCTGGATATGAGTTAGCAGGTAACATTTCACTGTGAGTATAAACATCTACTCCAGTACCTTCTGTTTGCTCTAATAATTCTTCCATATCTTTTAAATCATGACCACTAATTAAAATACCGGGATTATCTCTAACACCAATATTTACATCAGTTGGTTCAGGGTGACCATAAGCAGAAGTATTGGCTTCATCTAATAAAGCCATTGTTTCTACAGCTTTTTCACCAGTTTCCATAACTAAACCTACTAAATCATCAACACTTAAGCTGTCATCTGTAGTAGAAGCTAAGCATTTTTGAGTAAATCTATCAATTTCTTCTTTATGCTTTCCTAATACTCTTGCATGATCACCATAAGCTGCTATACCTTTTAATCCATATGTAGCAAGCTCACGTAAAGATCTAACATCAACATCTTCAGTTTCTAAAACACCAACATTTGTACCTTTATCATAATAATCACTTACATCATCACTATACCAGGTAGCATGTTCAGGTAGATCTCCACTAAATTCTTCACCATGATTTTCTTTATAAACTCTCTTAAATTCAGCTTCTACTTCATCTCTTAATGTAAAAGCTTCTTCAATTAAATCTTCAAATCTTTCAGCATCAAAATTAGCATTAGTAATTGTTGCAAAAAGTCCTTCCATAATAAATGGAGCCGTCTTATCTGAAACATTAAGACCCTCTTCATTAGCTTTTTCTGCATAAACAGAAATACCCTTTAGCACAAATACTAATAAATCCTGTAAATTTGCAACATCTGCATCCTTACCACAAACACCTTTTACTGTACAGCCCTCATTTTTAGCTGTTTCCTGACACTGATAACAAAACATAGACATATTTATTCCTCCTCTTGAAATAAGATACTTTTGCAGTTTAATTAAATATATAACTGCAGTTTAAATCAAATTCTAAATTATAAGTTCTTAACTCAAGTATAATTATATAACTTTCAAATTTTTATTCTATGATTTATATCACATAAGCTATGATATTAATCACAAATATTATCAAATTTATATTTATCTTTATTAAAAGCTTAAAATAAAAACACCTGCAGCCGGAGATTAATTGGTTTTACGCTTACAAACTCTATATCTTTTAGAGAAATCTTTAGAGTCCTTCAACTTTAAACTTTCAATTAACAAATATAAGGTTCAGTAATTCAAACTCATATTTATGATAAATTCCGGCTGCAGATGTTGTTGGTATTATTGATTCTGCTGCATTATAAAATTTTATTCAATTTTTAATAAATTTCTATTTAATAATCTTCCAGATGGTTCCACTCAGCATCTTCAAGCCAAGTATTGGGACGATCAACCATTTCAATAATGCTGTCTATAATTCTTTCATGTTTCTTTTCTTCTTCAGCAAGACGGTTGAATGTTTTCTTAACTAATTCTGAATCAGCTTCTTCAGCTCTTTCTTGATAAAATTCATAACTCTTTGTTTCCAAATTAATAGCTTTTTTATAAACATCTACCTGTTCTTCTGCCATTACATTATCTCCACTAGGCATATTTTCAGATATCTTTTTAAAAGCTTCTTTAGCCTTTGGTAAAATTCCAGCTTCTACTTCATCAACCTCTTTATTTTCTTTTAGCTGACGCACAATATTTTCATGCTTTTTTTCTTCACCAGCTAATTCTAAAAACACCTTTTTTAAATCATCTTGAGGAGTATTTGCAGCACATTCTTCGTAAAATTCACGGTTTTCGATTTCAAAATCAATTGCAAAATCATAAATATTCATAATTATAAGCCTCCTTAATTTTATTCAAAAGTATTTGTTTAAACATTAAATATAGAGCTTATTTAAACTCTTTAATTAAATATTCCATATCTGCTACTTTTACATCACGATCAACCAATGCTTTATCCTTTAGATAAGGAATTCTATCTCTAAAGGTTGGTTTATCTTCTCTATAGATAATTCCAATAGGAATTTTATCTCCAAATTCATCTGCAACTTTCATTGCTGCAGCATAATCAGTGGGATCATGATCTTCTAACTTGTATACTCTTTTATTATACCACTGATAAGTATTAATTTTATTAAAAGAAACACAGGGCTGGAAAATATCAATTAAAGCATAGCCTTTGTGTTTTTTTGCTTCTTTAATCATTTCTTTCAAATGTTCAGAATCACCAACAGTACTGCGGGCAACAAAACTTGCCTTCATACCTACAGCAAAACGAACGGGGTTGAAAGGCTCAGCATTAACACCATGAGTTTGGACAGGAGTTCTTAATTCTTCCACACTTGTTGGTGATGCTTGTCCTTTAGTTAGTCCATAAATTTGATTATCATGAACAAGATGCATAATATCCAAATTACGTCTAATATTATGAATAATATGGTTTCCACCTTCACCATAAGTACAGCCATCACCGGACTCAACAATAACTGTCATCTTGGGATTAGCAACTCTCATTGCTATTGCGGGTGGTATAGAGCGTCCATGTAATCCATTAAAACCATTTACTTTAATATAATGAGAAATTTTTGCCGCCTGGCCGATTCCAGTAAACATAGTTACCTCTTCTGGCTTTAATTCCATTTCAGATAAAGCTTCTGCAAGAGCTTTTCTCAATGGTAAGTTACCACAACCAGGACACCAAGCAGTTTCGCGATCAGCCTGATAAACATTTTTATCTACCATTATTTGCTCACCTCTTCTTTAAATCTTCTATAGATTTCCTGACCTGAGAAAGGTCGGCCATCATCTTTTAAAATATTGTAATCTGCTTTAATTCCAGTTTCACTTCTAACTAATCTATCGAATTGTGCTCCGGCATTATTCTCTACATATACTAACTTTGCTCCAGCTGCTGCTTTTTCTTCTAATCTTTTTGTTGGCAGCGGCCAGACATCATTAAAGGCCAGGTGTCCAACTTCATATTCATCAGCAAGCATCTTTCTTCCCTCTTTTAGTGGACCAGCAGTTGATCCCCATCCAACTAATATATAATCTGGATTTTCTGGACCTGTATAATCTGGCTCAATTAAATCTTCTTTTATTAACTTTTTGATTTTTTTATTTCTTTTTTCTACCATTTTATTTCTGGTTTCAGCATCTTCAACAATATGAGCATATTCATCATGTTCATCACTATCTGATAAAACAATGTTGTCTTTAAGCTGACCAGGATATGCACGAGGAGAGATTCCATCTTCAGTATATTTATATCGTTTATACTCACCATCTATTTCAGCTGGATCAACTAGATGTCTTTCGATCTTCATATCACTTGTATCGATTTCATCAATAGTTTTTGATCCATCACCAATGAATTGATCAGATAAAATAATGACAGGCAGCTGATATTTATCAGCCAGGTTAAAAGCTCTAAATGTTTGATATACTGCATCTTCTTGATCTTTAGGAGCTAAAACCATTAGTGGAAATTCATCTTGAGAAATATTAATTGCAAATAATAAATCTCCCTGTCCTGTTCTAGTAGGTAAGCCTGTAGCAGGACCAGGTCGCTGTACATCCGCGATAACAATTGGAGTCTCAGTAATTCCAGCCAGACCAATACCTTCAGCCATTAATGCAAGTCCACCACCTGAAGTACCAGTCATTGAACGTATACCACTGTAAGTACCACCAAGAGCCATATTAATAGCAGCAATTTCGTCTTCAGCCTGTTCAACTACTATTCCTAACTCTTCCTGTTTGGAAGCTACATAATGCAAAATGCCTGTAGAAGGTGACATAGGATAAGCAGCATAATAACTTAATCCTGCTAACAACGCACCTAATCCAACAGCACTGTTTCCATCAATCACCATTTTATCATCTTTTTTACCTAAATCTTTGAGATTATAAAGCTGATCAACAGCCTCATATCCTTCTTTTAACAATGTTAAATTATCATCTATAACTGATTCTTTTTTAGAAAAATGTTCTTTAACTGCCTCTTCAGCCTTTTCAGTTGGCAGTCCCATTATTTTAAAGGCAGATCCAACAAAGACAGTATTTACTGCTCGAGGATTGACACCCTTAGCCATTCCTCTAGCATCAATATATACCATATTATCTTCTTCAGATTCCATCTCAGATAAAATTGTACCATCTTCATTCATTTCTGAGCGGTGTATTTCTACACTCTCTTCATTTAATGCTAATAATAAATCTATTCCCTCATCAGGACCTTCAAGTTTTTCATCACTTATTCTAATTTGCATAAAGTTATGTCCACCTCTAACTCTAGACATATAATCTTTAGTACTGAATAAGTAATAACCATGACTAGAAAAAGTTTTGGTCAGCATTGCTTCTACTGTTTTTAAACCCTGACCTGCTTCTCCTGCAATTACAATATTAAAATCCAATCTTATTACCTCCTTTTTCAAAATGAAAATTTCTTTTTGATTTTATAAAAAAATTGAGTAATTTTCTTACCCTTAATATATATTATTCAATAGATAACTGGTAAATCCTGCTTCAGAATGGAAATATTTTGCCCCGAATATAAAAAAATTTAGATTAATCAAATAAAAATAATAGTTATCATTATTAATCAAAGAAGCTTCTAGCTAAATTAATTTTAACTTAGAAGCATCTAAAAATTCTCTTATTTTTCTATTTACTATTTTGAATCAATTATTATTAAACTTCAAAATCAGTGGGTCTAAGTTTACTAAAACCAAAATGATAATCAAGAGACTTAATTATTCTTTCAACTGCTCTGCCATCACCATAAGGGTTAACAGCTGCTGCTCTTTTTTTATATTCTTCAGCATCAGTTAATAGCTTCATACTTTGTTGGAAAATCTTTTTAGTGTCAGTGCCAACTTTTAATACAGTACCTGCTTCAACTGCCTCTGGCCTCTCTGTTGTATCTCTTAAAACTAAAACAGGTTTACCCAGAGATGGAGCCTCTTCCTGAATTCCACCAGAATCGGTTAATATTAGATCACTTCTTGCCATTAAATTAGCAAAGGGTAAATAATCAAGTGGTTCAATCAAATGAATCTGCTGGTTATCTGCCAACATCTTTTTACTTAACTCTCTAATTACGGGATTTAAGTGTACTGGAAAAATAACTTCTAAATCACTTTTCTTCTCTGTTAACTGCTGAACAGCCTTAAAAATATTTTCCATTGGCTCTCCTAAATTTTCTCGACGATGAGCTGTCAGTAAAATCACCTTTTTATTTTCAAAATTTAAATTCTTGAGCAGCTTATTTTGAAATGTATAATTCTGATCTACTACAGAAAGCAAAGCATCAATAACTGTATTTCCTGTTACAAATATTTTTTCTAAGCCTTTATTTTCAAGCAATAAATTTTCTTTTGCCTTTTTAGTTGGTGCAAAATTTAAATCTGCCAGAACTCCTGTTAGCTGCCTATTCATTTCTTCTGGGAATGGTGAATATTTGTTATGAGTTCTCAAACCAGCTTCGACATGAGCAATTTCTATCTGATGATAAAAAGAGGTTAAGGCTCCAATAAAAGTAGAAGATGTATCACCATGAACTAAAAGCATATCAGGTTTTTCTTCTGTTAAAATTCCATCAAGATTTTTTATTATTCTAGCTGAAAGACCGCTTAAAGTCTGACGTTCTTTCATAATATCTAAGTCATAATCAGCTTCTAACTTAAAAAGGTCCATTACCTGATCCAGCATCTCTCTGTGCTGTGCTGTAACAGTAATTATTAACTTATAATTTTTGTTTTTTTGCAGGGATTTCAATAGAGGTGCCATTTTTATTGCTTCTGGTCTGGTACCAAAAACAGCCATAATTTTTTTCTGCATTTTAATCATCCTAATTTATTTAATTAATTACATTTAGGACATTTTTCCAGTCCTATTCTTTCTAATTATAATGATATAATTTTATTTTCCTATTGTAAACACTATTTTAATTTAAATTTTCTACTGCTGCCGGGTCTTTCAATCAGATATTTCCAATATTTTTTGGGCATAAACTGCTGCTGAATTCTAGGATTATTGCGATTTTTAATACTAACTGCAGAAAAGAAGGCACGCCAGAGATCCTGAACATCTTTTTCTTTATCAGATAGTTCAGGCTCAAATTCTTTTTCTAAATCAATTAACAACCATTCTTTATCTGCTGCTGAAAAAATAATAGCTTCTTCTCTTTTTTTATCATGAATAATCCAATCCATAGTTGAAAATCTATTTTTAAAGTGAGGTGCCAATAAAACTAAAGTTTTATAATCCGGTTCAACTGCTGCATAATATTTATTAGCTGCTGACTCCTTTAATCTAATTAATCCTTTAAGGCGATGACTTTCGTGTCTGACTTTATGGGCTAAATCCTGAACCTGTCTCACATATTCTTTTGTTAAATATTCATCAATTTTTTTGCCAGCCTTAAAACCAGTAAATAAATAACGAAAAATATAGAGTTCCATTTTATCTACCTCTGATAAATAGGCATGAAAAATATTATTTAAAGCCTGAGCTGAAATGTTTTTTTTGATCTGCTGACTGAAAAACTGAGCTTTTTCTGGATCAGTTATTATTTCTTTTTGCTGATAAAAAAGATCATTTCTAAAATCAGGCTTAGCTATAATTTTAGCTGGAACTTCTCGCTGTTTAAAGGCTTGATATAAAGCTGTCAGCAGTCCCTGATAACTTCCATCATAAATATATACTTTTTTATCAATTTGATTATTTTTGCTTATCATAAGTATCTAACCTCTTTTTTCTACTTTACTTTGTCTAGATTCCATCCTTGATTACTATCCGAATTATTTGAAAAAAGGGAAAGCTGCTGGCTTTCTTTTTCTGCCAGCCGATCATAAATTATCTCACTCTCAAATGGAACTGCTGCTGCATATTTACCATTACAGGTAATAAAAAAATTGGCCCTTTTTAAAACAATCCTCATTTTTTTTAAGTTATAATGAGTTAATCTTTTTTCTTTTCGGGCCTTAACAATTTTTGCTGCTGAGCGGGGTCCAATGCCCGGCACTCGAAGCAGCATCTCATAATCTGCTGTATTTACTTCAACTGGAAACTTATCTAAATTATTAAGAGCCCAATCCGCTTTTGGATCAATTTTTAAATCGAAATTTTCTCTACCTGGAGTTAACAACTCTCCTGCTTTAAAACCATAAAAACGCAATAACCAGTCTGCCTGATATAATCGGTGCTCTCTTTTCAGTGGTGGTCCAGGTAAAGCTGGTAAAAGTGAAGAATTATTGACAGGTAAATAGGCAGAATAATAGACCCTTTTTAAATTGAAATGATCATATAATCCTTCTGATAGAGAAAGAATCTGACGATCTGATTCTGGACTAGCTCCAACTATTAGCTGTGTTGATTGTCCTGCAGGAACAAACTTATCTTTTAATTTATATTTTTTTCTTTCAATAATGTTATTTTCTATACCTTTGCCAATTCCCTTCATTGGGGCCAGAATACCTGCTTTTTTCTTCTGCGGAGCCAGTTTTTCCAGACTACTTTCACTCGGTAGTTCAATATTAACACTCATTCTATCCACCAGCAGTCCCGCCTGATAAATCAGCTTGAAATCTGCACCTGGAATTGCTTTTAAATGTATATATCCCTGGTAATTATGTTTATTTCTGAGCAGCTGTACTGTTTTTAAGAGCTGCTCCATAGTCCAGTCCGGATCTCTATTGACTGCAGAACTTAAAAACAACCCCTCAATATAATTACGCTTATAAAAATCAACTGTCAGCTGAGCTACTTCTTCTGGTTTAAAAGAGGCACGTGGTCGGTCATTACTGACTCGATTAACACAATACTGACAGTCATAAATGCAATAATTTGTAAAGAGAATTTTAAGCAGAGAAACACAACGTCCATCATCCGTCCAGCTGTGGCAAATTCCACTAGCTTTAGTATTTCCTAGACTAGAACTATTCCCACGTCCGCTGCTGCCGCTGGAAGAACACGAGACATCATATTTAGCTGCATCACTTAAAATTTCAAGCTTTTTTTCTAATTTCATTTTCTCACATTCCTTACTCTAATTCCATTTTCCAAATTCATTTCAAAAGTCAAAACACATATTTTATTTATATTGTTTCTTATATTATTAAAGTTGAAGCTATTATAATTATATCATACATGTGTTTGTATGTAAAAGTAAAAAAATACCGCCCACTAAATAATCTAGCAGACGGTTATCTATAATTAATTTATACAATTTTTATTTCAATACTACAGCAGCCTCTGGGCCATTTACTCTAAAGGTAAATGTTTCAAGGAAGAATAATTCTACCTCATCACCTTTTCTCTCGCTAAAGCCAAGTGAAATATCCTGGCCAACTGTTAATTCAAAGTCTCCACCGCGTTCTGAAATTAATAGACCTCTATTTCCGAGATCAGGCACTAATACAGTACCACTATCAACCATTTCTTCAACTTTACGCTTTAATGGATAACCTTTATCATCTAATTCATAAAGTAGAGAATAAAGTTCAGGGCCTAAGAGTAATCGCTTAGTACCACCTACACTATTTTCTTCAAATAAATTACGTGCTTTAAGCAATCCAGAAATTAATTCTTTTTCGCCACCAGAAACACTTACTTCTTCATGCTCTGAAGCTTCAACAATACCCTCAATGTTAACTTCATCGAGACCATAAAATACTGCTTTATTTTCTGCTTTAGCTACCTTGGAAGCAGCTTGAACTAATTCAGATGTGTCAACATCTTCTGCTCCTCGAGCTAGAGCTTCAATTTCACTAAGCTTCATAGTGAAAGGCACTTTAATTTCTACTAATGGAAGTACTTCTCTTGTAGAGTAAGTTACTCCTTCAACATCTTCAATTCCTACAGGACTAAAACGGCCTGTATTAATAGAAGATAATTCTAAACCTTTAGGACCTAAAAAATCCACCTCTTTACGAGCCTTTAATTTCTGTCCTAAAACATCAGTTGCCTCTTCATCTAGAAAATTCCAGGCTTCTGCTGCAAATGGTGCTAATGAGCGTTTTAAAATATCCATTTATTCTCCTCCTCTCATATTACCTAAACCAAGAGATCCGGTTGAAGCAGGAGCTTCTTCTTCTCCATCTTCACCTTCGCCCTCTTCTTCAACTTCTGTTATTTTTGCTGTTGTAAAAAGGAAAGTTTTTAACATTTCATCCCAAACTGGATTATTACGGCGTAACCATTCTAGTCCCATACAAGCGTGCTCAATTTCTTCATCGCGATTATGTTCAACAATTGCCTGAACATCTGGATCATTAGTTGCAACAGCCCGCTGATTATACCAATCAACTGCCTCTAATTCTTCAATAACACTCTTAATAATACGATGATAATCAATTGCTTCTTCAGTTAATTTTTCTTCTGGTTCATGATATTCACCCATAATTCTGACCTCCCTTTAAATTTTAAAACTCAATTTTAATAGAAAATCTTTAATCACTCTTAATAATCATTATACAATTTTTTTCTCTCTAAGTCAAATTTTTACTCATTGATCAAAAAGCCGATAATCCCTAATATATCAGGGATCTTTAATTTGAATTTAACATGCAACCATCACTTTTTTAATGCCTTATTTAAGCATGAATTGCCCCATCTTCAAGTCCTAATGCTGCTTCATGAATCACTTCTGCAGTAGTTGGATGGGCATAAATTGTATTTCTCAAATCTTTTGCAGTCAAAGAAAGATTTACTGCTAAAGTTAATTCGGCAATTAAATCACTTGCTTCAATTCCAATTAAAGCTGCACCAATTATTTTTTCACTTTCTCTTTCAACAATCAACTTAACCTTACCTTCTCTTTCACCCATAGCCATCACTTTACCACTGGCTGCAAAAGGGAAAGTAGCAACCTTATAATCTATGCCCTCTGCTTCAGCTTCAGCCTCTGTTAAACCAACAGTTCCAATTTCAGGTGAAGTGAAAATAGCTCCAGGAACAGCCTGATAATTCATTTTCTTATCCATTCCATTGATATTTTCGACAGCAATAACTCCCTGAGTGGATGCTACATGGGCCAGTAAAATTTTATCTGTTACATCACCAACAGCATATATTCCCTCAACATTGGTCTCCATTTTTTCATTGACCTGAACCGCATTTCTTCTTTCTGAAAATTCTACTCCTGCATTTTCTAGCTTTAAGCCTTCAGTATAAGGCTTGCGGCCAACTGCCATTAATACTTTTTCTGCTTTTACAGACTTTTCTTTATTCTTCTGCTGATAAATAACTTCGTAATCTGAGTCACTCTTTTTTATCTCTTTTACTTCTGAAGAAGTTTTAACACTAATTCGGCGGCGTCTAGCTGAACGATTTAATTCTGAAGCTATTTCAGAATCAACTCCACTAACAAGCTGGTCTAAATATTCAAGAACTGTTACATCAACACCAAAGTTTCGGAAAATAAAAGCAAATTCCATTCCAATAACTCCACCACCAACTATTACCATTGATTCCGGCAGTTCAGCTAAATCTAGAGCATCTCTGCTGTCTAAGATCCCTTCTAAATCAGCACCTGGAATTGGAAGAGTTGAAGCTTTAGAACCTGTGGCAATAATAATATTTTCGGCTTCAATTTCAGTAGTTTCAGTCTCTTTTTCAATTTTGAGTGTTTTTTGATCAATAAAAGAAGCTTCTCCTTCTATTTGATCAACTCCCTCTTTTTCTAAGAGATGATCAATTCCTCTAACCAATCTGCTAACAATTTTATCTTTTCTTTTAACTACAGCCGAAAAATCAACTTCTGCCTTTTCAACTTTAATTCCAAAATCTTTAGCATTCTGAATATCAGAAAACAATTCAGCAGAACGAACAAAAGCCTTTGTTGGTATACAACCCCAGTTCAAACAAGTTCCACCAAGCACTTCTTTTTCAATTAAAACAGTATCTAAACCAAGCTGACCAGCTCTTAAGGCAGCAACATAACCACCGGGTCCGCTACCTATAATAGCTATTTTATATTTTTTTTCTGACACTTTATCAACTCCTTAAGTGAAAAATTTATTAATTTATACAGGTTAAAATTTAAAGAAAAAATTAATTCTGAGCTTAATCATTTTGATAAATATATTCTCTAGTTAGCGGCATCTCAGTATTTTTACCTTTTGAGAAAAGAATTTGATGAACTGAAGTTGAAGCATAACGAAATGTAAAAACAACTCCCAATAAAAATGTTCTCCACATTCTATAAAAATGCTCATCAAATTTATCTTTGACCTCTTCACTCACCTTTTCATAATTATCAAGCCATCTTTCTGCAGTCAGAGAATAATGGTATCCTATATCTTCAGCATCTAAAAGATGAAAATTCCTCTCTGGCAGTTCCCAAACAATTTCTCTTAATGAGGGTATATACCCCCAGGGGAAAATGTATTTTTGTAACCAGGGATGTGCTGGTTGTTCTTTTAAGTGGGTAATAGAATGCAGCAGTGACAAGCCCCTATTTTTTAATAATTTATCTATCACTTCAAAATAGAGAGGAATATTTTCTTTACCTACATGTTCAAACATTCCTACACTTACTATTTTATCAAACTTTTCATCTTCTTCAGCTAAATCTCTATAATCCTGTCTTCTAATTTTTATTTTATCTCCAAGTCCCGATTTAGCAGCCCTTTTTTTAGCTTCTATTTCCTGTTCTTTACTTAAAGTAATTCCCATAACTTCTACATCATATTTTTCTGCTGCTCTTAAAGCAAGTGAGCCCCAGCCACAGCCAATATCAAGCAATCTTTCTCCTGCTTTTAAATCTAATTTTTCTAAAACATGATCAATTTTCTGCAGCTGTGCTTTTTTCAGCTCATCATCTTCACTTTTAAAATAGGCACAAGAATAAGTCATTGTGTCATCCTGCCAGAGTTTAAAAAAATCATTCCCAATATCATAATGTTCTCTAACTCCTGCTTCCTCTTCAGCTGGGGAATCAGACTTTTGAAAATCTAAGACTTTATCGATTTTATATTTTTCAATTTCTTCTTTGAGCTCAAAAACATTCTGACCAGCTGCCTTTATTAGCTTTTTTATATCTCCCTCAAAATCAATTTTGCCTTCCATATAGGCTTCAGCCATTTTAAGCTGCGGACTTTTTCTAATCTCATTTAGGCTTAATTTTTCCGAAAAAATAAGCTTAAAAGCCGTTTTTGTTTTCAATTCTGAATTAAAAATCTTAGTTTCTCCATCCCAGTATTCTACTTCAAATTTCTGACCATCAACTCTTTTAAAAACCGCATCCAAAATTTTCTTTGTCAGCATTACTAAAACCCCCATTTTTGATTTAATAATTATTATTGACTTATAATAATATTTTCAAAAACTAGATGTTAAAATATGCTCTATTAAAAATTAATTATAATTTTTTTAAACGCAATCTTTAAACTTAAAATCTAAATTTCTATATCTAAATTTTTGCAGTAATTATAACCCAGTTCAAAAAGTTCCTGGCTGTATTTAGTATTTAAAATATTGTATTTTTCAATTCCTGTGGGCTCAATAAAAATATCAGCTTTTGCTTTCAATTCTTCAGCATTTACTGCTGTTTTTAGCTGAAAAGTTCGGATAGCAATATCCGTTATACTTTCTAATTTCTCATCAAGATTTACAGGCATAACATTAACAGCTATCAACTTATCACATTTATCGAGCAGAGGATTTACCGGCAAATTTTCAAACAAACCTCCATCAACATATAGCTCTCCATTAATTTCAACAGGAGAAAACAATACTGGAATTGAAGAAGATGCCTGAATAATTTTAATTAAATCACCCTGATTAAAATATTCCACTCTTGCTTTTTCTATATTTGCTGCTCCAACATAGAAAGGAATTTTTAATTCTTCAAAAGTTTTAATTCCAAGTGATTTTTCTAAGTTTTCAGTCATATTTTCTAAAGTAAAAATTCCTTTTTTAGGTAAACTTAGTTTAGCAAAATCAAAAAAATCACTTTCATTAATTAATCCCATTACTTCTGCAGGTTTTTTACCAGCAGCAATAAAAGATCCAACAATAGCACCAGCACTAACTCCAGCTAATATATCTGCCTCAATCCCTTTTTCTTCTAAGGCTTTAAGCACACCTAAATGCGCGAAACCTTTAACTCCACCCCCGGAAAGTGCAATCCCTATTTTCGGAGCCATAAAATCATCCTTTCTTTATCTAACTATAGTAAAACCAATTATTTTAGTTGATATTGACGCTAAAATCCATGAGCTTAAAATATTCTTTTAATTTCTTCTCCAGCATCTTCTAAATCTGAAACTAAATCACTGAAAATTTCCATAATGTTTTCTAAATGCTGATATAGTTGAGAATCAGAAATTTTCCTTTTCTCACGCGGCTGCTCAATTTTAATTTCTTTTATGATACCTGAATCTTCAGCTGCCATAATATATATTCTATCAGCAAGTAAAAGAGCTTCTTCAGGGTCATGTGTTATTAAAAATAATGTAATTCCAGTTTCAGCTTGAATCAAATTAATCAATTTTCTTAAGTTTATTATAGTTTTCATATCTAATGACTTAAATGGTTCATCTAAAAATATTAAATCAGGTTTTACGGCAAAGGCTCTAATTAATTCTAATCTCTGCTGCATACCACCAGATAATTCATGCGGGTAAGCTGTTTTAAAATCTTCGAGTCCTGCTAATTTAAAAAGCAAATCTCTCAGTTCTTTTTCAGATTCTAAACCATAATTTTTCTGAACAAAAATCAAATTTTCTTCAGCGCTTTTCCATGGTAAAAGCCTTGGTGTTTGAAACACATACGCAAAGCGTGGATCATTATTTTTTATTATTTGACCAGAATCCGCCGCTTCTAATCCTGATGCTATCCGAAAAAGAGTTGTCTTACCACTACCTGACGGGCCAAGCAAACAGCAAATTTCACCCTGGTTAATTTTTAAATTCAAATCCTCTAGCACAGTTAAATTCTGAAAAGATTTATTGATATTTTTCAATTCTAGTATTGGCTGATTTTTATTCATTTTTCCACCTGCTGACATGCTTTTTTAACTTTTCCAATAAATAATACTCTACAAATAGCATAAATAAAATTAAAATAATAGTCCAGGCAAAAAGTCGATCAGTTGCCATCATAGAATTAGCACGACTAAGCTGATAGCCAATTCCACTTGAAGAAGCTATAAATTCTGCAAAAACTGATGATTTCCAGGCAAAAGCAAAAGCTATACTTAAAGCAGATACTAAAGCTGGGAGCAAAGATGGAAAATAAATTTCTTTTAAAATTCGATATTTAGAAGTAGAATATGCCCTGGCCATCTCTACTAATTCAGTATTCATGTCTTCTAAACCTTGAAAAATATTGATAAAAATAACAGGCATTGAAACTATAAATATTAAAAATATTGGTGTCAGGTCATCAGCTACTCCAAACCAGACAACCGCCAGAGAAACCCAAACTACAGGTGGAGTGGCCTGAATAATTGTTATTAGAGGTCTAAAAGTTTTCTGCAGCAATTTAAAACGATTTAAAAGTAGTGCTAAAATAACTCCTACAATTACCGCCAAACCATAAGCAATTAAGGTGCGTCTTAAAGTAATTAAAAAACTCTCAACTAAAATACCAGAAAGTGCTATTTCTTTAAGCGCCTGATAACTTTCTCCAATCGAGGGCAGAATGAGGCTGTTTAAACCAGCCGCACTCTTTTCCCAGATTAGAAAAATTACAAATAATAAAATCCAAAATGGTTTAATAATAAAATTCTTCATCTGGTAATTTTCCACCTAATAATTCTGGATACATTTTTAGCATTTCTCCAAAATAAATTTCAGTTATTTTTTTGCTTTCAGCCTCTGGATAAATGTTTAAATTAACTCTGCTCATAGACTGTTTAAGAACAGGCGCTGGCATCTCAAAATGTTTTGATGCAAGCTCAGCAGCTGCTTCTGGATTATTATTAACCCAGTCGACTCCTTTTTTGTAATAAGCGTTGATAATATTCGTAAATTGTGGATATTTTTCACTAAACTCTCCATTAACAAAGAGAGCAACAAATGGAATCCTATTATCCCCATGAATCTCAGCCCACTCTTCCTGGAGATCCATAGATAATACTGCATTTTCACCTTTAGCAAGACTAATTGTTACTAATGGTTCTGGTAACATGACAGCATCAAGTTCTCCTGCCATAAATAACTGAGCTCCACCGGGTAAAGCTCTATAAACTAAGTTTAAATCTTTTTCAGGATCAATACCATTTTTTTCAGCTAAATAGCGTGCTAAAAAATCAAGCGGCCCTCCCTGAAGTGGAATTGCTAAATCTTTTCCCTTTAAATCCTGCCAGCTTTCTGCTTTAAAGCCATTTGTAAGCAAATAATCAATTCCCCAGATGTTAACATTAAGCATTTTAAGATTAACACCTCGATTATAAGCATTAGCTCCAACATTACTGCCTGTGATTAGAAAATCGATATCATTTTGAGCCAGCAGCGAAATTCCTCTTTGATGATCAGAAGATAAATTAACATTAAGTTCTAATGCAGCTGGAAGCTCAATTTTTTCCTGCATCCATAAAAAAGGCAGTGCTCCTGGCACTGTTGGAGTCTGCACATTAACTTCAAGTGCTGAAGCAGGAAAAACTGCTATTAGAATAAAACTTAAAATTAATATTGAAGTTAATAACCTCTTTTTCTTTAACATAATAACCCCTCCATTAAAATGTACATGTACCGTTTGCGAAACCAATTTTATCCAATTTGAATAATCATATTTTTGCATAATGGAAAAATATGGTCCAGCAAACGGTAGGTGCAATAATTAGTCATTTAATAAACCCTGAATAATTACTTCTGAAGCCTCTTCTTCATCAAGCCCACGAGCCATTAATGTCTGCAGTTGGGTGCTGTCAACACTACCAATTGCTGCTTCATGTGTTACTTTAGCTTCAGGATGACGAACATCTACAATCGGGACTGCACGAGCTATTGCTTGATCTTTAATGATTTCAGTACAATCAACATGACCCATAGCATCTGCAGCATCTGCTGTTAGTTCATTATAAATTTCTGCTTCTGCTTGATCTTTTAAAGCAATTTTAGAATCAAGTATTCCCCGAGCAAATTTTCCATTTAAATGTGCTGCTTCTCTAATTTTTACTAAATCATCTTTTTGACCACTGATCCGGGCCAGCATTTCTACAGTTGCATGTTCCCCGATTTCTGCCTCATAATCAAAATCTATTTTTCCAACTCTGCCTTTTAGAAGATCAAATTTTGTGACCAACTTACCATGAGATTCAACATTAATATCTGATTTGGCAATTACTTCTACCCCACCATTTTCGCCGTGGAAGTGGTGTTCTTTATAATTATAACTGCCACCTTCTCCAATATTGATAACTGCATCCATAATATGCTGAACTTTAACTGCATTTGGGAAAACACAATCAGCAACAACTTCAACATGAGCATTTTTTTGGATTTCTACATTCATGTCAATTATTTGTTTACCTTCTTTTGGCAAAACTCCAAAGCACATATGCACAGGATTTTTAATTTTATATCCTTCTCTTACAGTAACTTTTACTTTAACCTTATTAGTCTCAACTTTATCAGCTTCAACTTCCAGTCCTTCAACAGCATGCATTCCAAGAATTTTATCTCTCTCCAGAACAACATGTGCTACTTCACTGTCTGAAAAAATATCATCTCCGCCGGCCTCTTTATAAGCATCAACCATCATATTGTAATCATTCATTAACTAGCCACCTCCGTTTCACATTCTTCTTCCTTGGCACAGGGATAACAGAAAGATTTAAAGTATTCACTAATATCTGATGGATTCCCCTGACGAATAATTTCTCCCTCACAAATTAAAGCAGCTTGATCAGCATATTTTAGCATTTCTTCTGAATGAGTAATTAACAAAATTCCACTGCCTGAATCTTTAAAATGATTTATCATATCAGCAATATTATTTAAAGCTACTACATCAACCCCAGAATCAGGCTCATCTAATATAATTAATTCTGGATGCATCAAAATTAAAGCTGCAAGTTCAATTCTTTTTCTTTCTCCTCCACTTAAAGTTTTATCTACAAAGCGATTAAGATATTGATAAGGATTAATTGCTACTTTATTTAAAGCATCTTTTAATTTTTCTTCTGTAACTTCTTCATTTTTGCTTTTTAAACCTAAAGACAGAAATTCTCTAACTGTTACTCCCTGATAACGAGCAGGCTCCTGCCAGGCTAAAGTAATACCTTTTTTGGCTCTTTCGTTAATTTTTAAATCATTAATTTTTTCTCCCTTAAAAAGCATTTCTCCTTTTTGAGGATGATAATTATTGATTCCCATCAAAGTATAAGCTAGAGTTGATTTACCACAACCATTTGGTCCAATCAGTGCAAAAACTTCCCCTTTTTCCAGAGAAAATTCCATTCCTTTTAATATTTCTGCATCTTCAATTTTTAAATGCAGATCTTTGACTTCTAATAATTTAGACATTTTATTCCTCCTGTAAATTTAATTTT
>JBNJFG010000013.1:12427-13986 GCA_051746665.1 Bacillota bacterium | reverse complement strand
TACTCCATACCAAGAAATTCATTAATCTTATCTGCATGATAACCCGGAATGATCAGATGATGATTACCAATAGTATCATTTAAAAAATAATCTGAACTCTGTGGTAAAGATATTTTAAGCTGAGTTCTGCAGGCATTAGCAGAATTTAAGTTCTCTATAATTTTTCCTTCAGCTACAAAATACTGTTCTAAGCCAGCTCCACCAATTTTAAAGACAGTAACTGGTCCTTTTTTTAACAACCCCTGAACTCCAACTCCTATACCTGTTTCAAAATGAGAGCGTATAATATAATCTTCACTGATATCAGTTGCTACAGTGCAGTGGGCAAATAAGATTTCATCCTTCTTTTTATCTATTGCAGCTGGATTAGCCATAAAAGGCATAACTCCTGTTAATTGAAAAGCTAAAAACATTGAGAAAGCTGCTGGAACATCTCCTTCACAGCCTGAAACTAAACCTTCATTATTTAAAAGAGAGAGTGCCAGACAACCCGTAGTATTAAGCTTCTTAACAATATCAAAACAGCGAATAGTAATTACATCTAATTCGTTTTCTGCAATAACCTCTTTTAAAGCCAGGTATATTTTAGAAGCTTCTACCACTTCAGCTTTACTGCTTTCTACAATTTCTGCAGCATTTTCTAAAAAGTCAGCTGCAACTCTTTTTGCTTTAGCAGGATCAACATTTTCCAAAGCTTGATAAACTTGCTCAAGCTCGATATCTAAAAATTCGCTTCCCCAGTGATGAGCTGCATGCTCATAATCAACCTGACTTCCAATTAACCAATCAGAAGGTTTACCAATAATCCCAAAACGGGCCTCTGCAATATCATCTCTAACTTTTTTATATGCTGCTAATTCTTCAATTTCTAGTATCAGATCTTCCATTTCTCCGTGCAGTATTTTTCCATCTAAACCTTCTGCATTTAAAAAGCTTAAAATTTCTAAAGACGCCGGTAAAGAATTATGCAGTTCTGTTGCCAGTAAATAAACAGGTTGAGGTAGATATTCTACATTTTCAGCAAAAATATCTTCTGAGCCACCTGATTTAATGAAATTAATTGTCAGATCATATTCACTAAAATCTGTAAAAGGAATCTCATCAGTCGAAATTTTTTCCAGTTCAAATCTTTGTTCTAAAATTTCAATTTTAGGCTTTAAAGTTTTATTTATTCTTTGTTCATCATGTATTTCAGATACAATTGAAACCAGTGCTATTTTCATAATTTAACCTCCATATTTTATCACAATCCACTTTATTTGTTTCTAAAAATTTTTCTCTATATCTATTATATTTAATCTATTACTTATTAGCAAACAAAAATTAAGTTTTTATTGTGATATTTTTATCAAATTTAACAAGTAAAAGACCGCCGATTAAGACGGTCTAATCACTTATTTTAAATTTGAAATGAGATTACTTTAAAGGGTTAACATCTTTGATATTTTTTGATATTTTTTCTTGCCAATACCTTTAACTTTAGTTAGATCTGATTTTTTAGTAAACACACCATTTTGATCTCTATAATCTATTATTCTTTCTGCATAGGCATTACCAAT
>JBNJFG010000013.1:0-12327 GCA_051746665.1 Bacillota bacterium | reverse complement strand
TTTATATTAATTTCTGATTCATCACCTTTTTGTAAAAGTTTCTGCTCTGAACTTCCAGTTAATTCATTATAAAGTTCAGAATACTTTTGAGCAGAATTATGCCAGCTGTAATCAAGATTCATTACTCTATTTACTAGCTTATTCCAGATACCTTTTTTATCATAGAAAGAAACAGCTCTTTCAATTGTATGCAGCATATCATGCGCATTATAGTTGTTGAAGCTGAAACCAGTACCTTCACCTGTTTCTTCATTATAGGCAACAACAGTGTCATTTAAACCTCCAGTTTCTCTAACTACTGGAATTGTACCATAACGGAAACTGATTAATTGACTTAAACCACAGGGTTCAAAGCGAGAAGGCATTAAGAACATATCACTTCCTGCATAAATCTGATCTGCTAACTGAGCATCATATTTAATGTTTACTGATAGATTATCTGGATATTGATGCTGTTTAGCCTTTAAAAATTCTTCGTATTCCCTTTGACCTGTACCCAAAATTAAGAACTGAGCTCCTGTAGCCATAATATCATCAAAAACTGCTTTAACAAGGTCCAGACCTTTCTGTTCAACCATTCTAGAAATAAAGCCAATAAGTGGTTTATCACCATTAACTTCTAAACCTAGTTTTTGCTGAATATGGACTTTATTTGCAATTTTTTTATCAATTTCACCCTTTGAAAAACGCACTGCAAGGTTTTTATTTGTTTCTGGATCAAACTTATCATAGCTGATACCATTTAAAATACCGCTTAAATCATTAGCTCTTAATCTTAAAGCATAATCTAAACCTTCACCAAAATATGAAGTCTGAATTTCATTTGCATAACTTTCACTAACAGTTGTCACATGATCAGCATACATTATTCCAGATTTCATATAATTAAGTAAGCCATTATGTCTAATATTTCCACTTTCCCAGTGGTGTGGAGCCACACCTAAAACATCACCAGCTGCATGTCCAGCAAACTGTCCCTGATAACGTAAATTATGAATAGTGAATACAGTTTTAATATCCTGATAATAGCTCTGCTGACGATAGCGATCCGCAAAAAGCAGAGGTAAAGGACCTGTCTGCCAATCATTTGCATGAATAACATCTGGCTTAAAACCAATAACAGGCAGCATATCTAATACAGCCTGAGAAAAGAAAGCAAACTGTTCATGTTTATCGACATTTTCATAAATTGAATCCCGATCAAAATAATGCTTATTATCTATAAAATAAACTGGAACCCCGTCTTCCTCTAATTTATTTACTCCTAAATATGTATCTCTCCAGGCTAACTTTGTTCTAAAATGACAGACTGATTCCATTCTTTGCTGATATTTTTCCGGAATCTGCTTGTACTGTGGAATAACCAATCTTACATCATGTCCCTCTTCAATTAGCGCCTGTGGTAAAGATCCAGCAACATCAGCTAACCCTCCTGTTTTAATAAATGGGTCCGCCTCTGAAGCTACAAATAAAATTTTCTTTTTTTCTTTTTTCATGGAGCCACCTCCTAAAAATATACGTTTAAACTCTATCTACTGTCTACTAATTTACAAAATAAACTAAATTATTATAACCTGTGTGTTTAGTTTATTAAAAGTTGAGTCCAATGTCAACTAATTCTAATCTTCTGATAATAGTTCTTTAAGCAGCAATAACATGATTAATTAAAGGAAAATTAAACTAAATAGAGAATAAATACAATACAACAGCAAAATTTAATATCTTTTAATATATTTTTAATCAAGATTTAGGGGGGAGTTTAATGCCAAAAAATAATTATCCTGATGACTATGATCGCTATCTTTTTCATCAAGGAAGACATTACCAAAGCTATAATTTTCTAGGAGCACATTTAACTACAGAAAAAGGTAAAAAAGGGGTGCGTTTTACACTATGGGCACCAAATGCTGAAGAAATAAGTGTTATTGGTGATTTTAACGACTGGAATAAAAATCAACATCCAATGCAGAAAATTAAAGACTCCGGTATCTGGACTACCTTTATCGAAGGCGCAGAAAATAAAATGTATTATAAATATTGGATTAGGGGCTACAGAGGTGTAATTAGAGTTAAAGCAGATCCTTATGCCCGCAGACAGGAAAAAGCTCCAAAAACAGCTTCACAAATTTATAAATCAGAAAAATATAATTGGAATGATAAAAAATGGCTTAAGAAAAGAAAAAATTCTAATCATCTTCGAAAGCCATTAAGTATTTATGAAATGCATCTTGGATCTTGGAAGCAAAATGATGGAGATTTAATGAATTATAGGGAAATTGCAGATGAACTTGTACCTTATATTAATAAAATGGGCTTTACTCATGTTGAATTAATGCCTTTAACTGAATATCCTTTTCCTGGTTCTTGGGGTTATCAGACTACAGGCTATTTTGCTTTAACTTCTCGATATGGTACACCTGAAGACTTTATGTATTTTGTGGATAAACTTCATCAAAATGGTATTGGAGTGCTTATGGACTGGGTTCCAAGTCATTTTTGCAAAGATGACCACGGTCTGAGAATGTTTGACGGCTCACATTTATATGAAAGTTCTGATCCGAGACGAGCAGAAAATATTCAGTGGGATACATTAAATTTTGATTTTGCTCAAAATGAAGTCTGGAGTTTTTTGATTTCTAGTGCAAATTACTGGCTCGAAAAGTTTCATATTGATGGCTTAAGAGTAGATGCAGTTAGTAATATGCTTTATCTAAATTATGAAAAAGAAGATGGTCAGTGGGCAGCAAATGAATATGGTAGTTTTGAAAACTTAGAAGCAATTGAATTTATAAAAGAATTAAACACTGAAATGTTTGATCGCTATCCAGGAATCCTTATGATAGCAGAAGAATCAAGTGCCTGGCCCCTTGTTACAGCACCGGCTCATGAAGGTGGTTTAGGTTTTAATTTCAAATGGAATATGGGATGGATGAATGATACTCTTGATTATATGGAAAATGATCCAATCCATAGAAAATGGCAGCACAACAAGCTCACATTTTCAAGTATGTACAGTCAGAGTGAAAATTATGTACTGCCTCTTTCACATGATGAAGTTGTTCATGGTAAAAAATCACTTGTTGATAAAATGCCAGGAGATTACTGGCGTAAATTTGCTAATTTAAGGCTTCTTTTTACCTATATGTATGCTCATCCCGGCAAAAAACTTGTTTTTATGGGGGGCGAATTCGGACAGTTTATCGAGTGGAATTATAAACAAAGTTTAGATTGGCTCTTACTTGATTATGATAAACATAAATTAACTCAAGATTTTATGCAGGAATTAAATCAGGTTTATCTTAAAGAGAAAGCGCTCTGGGAATTAGACCATGAAGATCAAGGGTTCCGCTGGATCGAAGCAGATGATAATGAACAAAGTGTAATTAGTTTTATTAGAAGTTCGGAAAATGAAAGTCAACAATTAATTGTACTCTTAAACTTCACACCTATTCCAAGAGACGATTATCGAATTGGAGTACCAGGCCCTGGTGTATATGAGCTTCTTTTAAATAGTGATCAAAAAGTTTATGGTGGTTCAAATTATGAAACAGCAGCTAGAGTTAAAGCTGAAGAAAAAGCTTATCATGGTTTTGACTACTCTATCAGCATTAATATACCACCACTTTCCGGTATCTATTTAAAATATAAGCCAGCAAAAAGTATTAAAAAATCTAATAAATAGAATAAGTGACCTAAAATCTAGATTTTAAAAGGAGGTAAGAAAATGCCTAGAGAAGAAATGCTAGCCATGTTACTTGCTGGAGGTAAAGGAACAAGGCTTGGGGTTTTAACTAAAAACATTGCTAAACCTGCTGTTCCTTTTGGGGGGGAATATAGATTAATTGATTTCCCACTCAGCAACTGTACAAATTCAGGTATCAATACTGTGGGAGTTTTAACCCAGTATAAGCCTCTTATTTTAAACAGTTATATTGGCAGCGGCAGCTCCTGGGATCTTGATCGTAATAACGGAGGTGTAACAGTACTCCCTCCTTATGTTAAAGAAGGTGGCGGTTCTTGGTATAAAGGTACTGCAGATGCCATTTATCAAAATATAGAATTTATAGATATTTATGACCCAGAATATGTATTAGTTTTATCTGGTGATCATATCTATAAAATGGATTATGCAGAAATGCTAAAATATCATAAAGAAAAAAATGCAGATATCACCATTGGAGTCCTAGAAGTTCCCTGGGAAGAAACACATCGATTTGGTATCATGAACACCAATCAAAAACAAAAAATAATCGAATTTCAGGAAAAACCTGAAAATGCCAAAAATAATTTGGCTTCAATGGGTATCTATATTTTCAATTGGGAATATTTAAAAAAATATTTAATTGAAGAAGCAGAAGAAAATAATGATTCTGCAGGAGACTTTGGGCATAATATTATCCCCAAGATGATGACTGATGGATTAAACTTTTATGCTTATACCTTTAAAGATTACTGGAAAGATGTTGGAACTGTAGAAAGTTACTGGCAGGCCCACATGGATCTTTTAGGAGAAAATCCAGAGCTAGATTTACAGGATAGAAACTGGATTATTTACAGTGTAAATCCTAATCGGCCACCACAATATCTCTCAGAAGATGCAGTAGTAGATAATTCTATGATTAATAAAGGAACTCAAATTATGGGTACTGTTAAAAACTCTGTTCTTTTCTTTGGCGTAAAAGTTGCTAGAGATGCAGTAATTGAAGACTCAATCATCTTGCCCAATACTAGAATCAGCAGTGGATCTAAAATTAAAAACTCCATTGTCGGCAGAAATGTAATTATTGAAAAAAACTCTGAAATAGGAGTTGAAGCTGAAAATGAAAGTGAAGATCTAAAAATTACTGTAATTGGTGATGATGAAGTAATACCAGAAGCTTCAAAAATTAAAGCAGGAATGGTGGTGGGATAATATGATGATGACACCTATTTATAAAAAGGGCGGAGCAAATATGAATAATGTGATGGCAATTATTAATAATGCCCTGGATGAGTCTTTCTTAGATAAATTAACAGGCCATCGCTCTTTAGCTTCTGTTCCTTTTGGAGCCCGGTATAGATTAATTGATTTTCCATTATCTAATATGGTTAACTCAGGTGTAACCAATGTTGGTTTGCTTTTACAAACAAAATACCGCTCTTTAATGGATCATATTGGTTTTGGTAAAGCCTGGGATTTAGATCGCAAAAGAAATGGTCTTTTTATTCTTCCACCTGCTCATATTTATCAAGCAAATAGAGCCTATAAAGGCGATCTGCAGAACTTTGCCAGCAACATTGATTATATTAAAAGAAGTAATCAAGAATATGTGATTGTTGGCAGCCCAAGTGTAGTTGCCAATATTGATTATAGAGATGCTTTTAAATATCATGTTGAAAATAAAAATGATATAACAATAATTTATAGAGAGCTAGATGTATTCAGAAGAGATACAACTTATACGGTAATTAATACTGATGATAATGACCGTATTATCGATATGAAAGTTAATCCTAAAAAAAATTATTATAAGAAAATTTCTTTACAGAGATATATTATGAAAAAAGATCTGCTTTTAGATATAATTGATGACTGTATTTCAAAAGGTGAGTGGGATTTTGTAAAAAATGCTATTATTGGAAATTTAAAAAACTTAGAAGTTTATGGTTATCCTTTTCACTCCTATGCAGCAGTAATTAATTCAATTAACGGCTATTATAAAAGCAATTTAGAACTTTTAAAACCAAATGTCTGGCAGGATCTCTTTTTGAAAAATGGTCCTATTTATACTAAACCGAAAGATGAATCACCAACCGCTTATAAAAATGGTGTGATTGCTAAAAATATTTTAGCTGCAAACGGCTGCTCAATCAAGGGAGAAGTTAAAAATAGCGTTTTTTTTAGAGGAGTAAAAGTTCATCCTGGAGCAGTAATTAAAAATTCAATTGTTATGCAGAAATCTATTATTGGAGAAGGTGCTTATCTAGAAAATGTAATTTTAGATAAAGGAGTTCAGATTACTGCTGGTAAGTCTCTTAAAGGAGATACCAATTTACCAATGATTATTGCCAAAAATACAATAGTTTAAATTATTAATACTTTAAAAAGGCATGAGGATTTAATCCCCATGCCTTTTATCAATAATATATCATATATTTTCTATTTAAATATTAATTATCATCTAAGCAGCCTTATCATCTTTTAATTCTAATAAATACTTGTCTTTTTCTTTAACAACTGCTCCAGCTAATACTACTAATGCAATTAAGTTTGGTGCTGCCATTAGACCATTTAAAGTATCAGCCAAAAGCCAGATAGGTTCTAAAGCACCAATTGCTCCTACAAAAAGTAAGATTACAAAAACAATACGATATGGTTTAATAATTTTTTTACCAAATAAATATTTCCAACTTTCTTCACCATAAAAACTCCAGGTCAGCATTGTGGTATAAGCAAAAACAATTATACTAATATTGATTATATAACCACCTGGCCCGGGTAAACCACGAGTAAACCCTTCTGCTGCCAAAACTGCACCTGTTTCTCCAGTTCCAAGAGCACCAGTTAAAAGAACCACTAAAGCTGTGATTGTACCTACAACAATAGTATCAATAAAAACTTCCCAGATACCCCACATTCCCTGACGAGTTGGCTTGTTCTTAGCCTGAGCATGAACTATAGAAGCTGCTCCTAAACCTGCCTCATTTGAGAAAACTCCACGAGCTATACCAAAACGAACCGCCATCCTCACAGAAGCACCAGCAAAACCACCAAAAGCTGAAGCAGGATTAAAGGCATTGCTCATAATACTTGCAAACACAGCTGGTATTTCAGAATAATTTGCTATAATTATAAATGCTCCACCAATGAAATAAAAAGCTGCCATTAAAGGAACTAATTTTTCTGCTACCTTACCAATTCTCTTAATTCCTCCTAGAATAACTAATCCAACTAAAAATGATACTACTAAACCTGTTATCCAGCTAGGTACAGCAAAACCATTTTCTGCTGCATGTGCCAAAGTGTTTGACTGCACCATATTTCCGATCCCAAAAGCTGCAATACCAGCAAAAAATGCATATAAAGAAGCCAACCATTTCCAATTGCCTCCCATACCATTTTCTATATAATACATTACTCCCCCACTATACTCATCTTCTCCTGTTTTTTCTCTATACTTAACACCCAGCTGTGCTTCTGCAAATTTAGTTGCCATTCCTACTAAAGCAGAAATCCACATCCAGAAAACTGCTCCTGGACCACCAAGTGATAAAGCTGTACTCACACCAGCAATATTTCCAACTCCCAAGGTAGCTGCCATAGCAGAACTAATAGCTTGAAAAGATGATAAAACTCCTTCTTCGTTCTCAGCATCTTTATTAAAATAACGGCCAAAACTTTTATCCCATGATAGTTTAAAATGCCTAAACTGTAAAAAATTAAGTCTAATTGTCAAATAAAGACCAGTCCCAACCAATAAAACCAAAAATGGGGGACCCCATACAATTGAATTAACTGCACTATTAACTGATAAAATTAATTCTAACATAGATCTCCTCCTCTAATAAATTTATTTTTAATTATTAAAAATTATATCATAAATTTTATATATATAAAGGATTATCCATGTATACATTAATTTTAATAAAAATTATGCTGATTCTCTTTTGATCAATTCTACATCTAAAACATTTTTTCTATTTATATTTTCTCCAGCTATTAACTTTAATAATAAAGCAACAGCTTTTTTTGCAATTTTTTCTGCTGGCTGCCTAATTGTAGTTATTTCTGGACTGTATAATTGGGCTAATTTGATATCATCATAACCAACAACTTTTAAATCTTTAGGAATACAAATCTCATTTTTTTTAGCTTCTTTAATTACAGCTGCAGCAAGTAAATCACTGCTGGCAAATATTCCATCTATTTCTTTATTTTCAACAAAAATTTTAGCTGCCAACTTCTGGTACTCAGTCCTGTCAAAACTGTCTAACTGACACTGAAATTTCATAACATCAAAACCTGCTGCTGCAGCTCTTTCTTTAAAAGCAAAATAACGTTGATTAGCAAGCTGATCCAGATCCAAGCTCCCTCCTATATAGGCAAGATTTTTAGCTCCCTGGTTCAGAAGATACTCTGCTGCTAGTTTACCTCCCTTTTTGTTATCAGAACAAATATAGGGTAGACTTCCAATTTTGCGGTCAAAACTCAATACTGGTAGATCAACTTTTACTGATGCAGCAATATCAAGTGTATGACTAGCTAAGAAAATCCCATCTACCTGTTGTGCCCGCAGCATGTTAATATAATCTTTTTCTTTTTCTGCTTCCATCTGAGAATTGCAGAGCATAATCTTATAATCATTCTGATAGGCAAATTCTTCAATGTAGGATAAAAGACTGCTGAAAAAAGGGTGATTAACTGCCGGCAGAATAACACCTAAAATATTAGATTTCTTTTTGGAAAGTGATCTGGCAACAGCATTCGGTCGATAATTCAACTCATCCATTACCTGATAAACTTTTTTTCTGGTCTCTTCTGCTATATAACCTCGGTTATTGATCACTCTAGAGACTGTTGTCACAGTAACTCCAGCTTTTTCGGCTACATCTTTTTGAGTGGTCATTTTATTCTAACCTCCTTAGATTAAAGCCCCTTAAATTAAAAGCGTCTTAACTACTTTTAATTAAGGGACTCAAAATTTTATGCTGCTTAAAGATTCTAATATTATTGAAGTTTAGAGATTTAAAATTTTCACTGCACCATCTTCCAGATCATAATAACTTATTTTAAAACTGTGGTCAGCAAAATCAGCCTCTAAAACTGCTTCAGCATTCCCATTTTCCCAGCTGATTTTCAATTCGGTATCCGGTTTAGAATCATGAATTATATATTCTCCGTCAAATGCTGGATAAGAATTACGGAACTCCATTAATTTGATCAGTTTTTGTACAACCGGTCTTTTTACTTCACTTTCAATTTCAGTTTTAGAATAATAATGACGGTTAATATTTCTTCCAACCTTTGTTTTTTCTAAAAGTTCAATATCATTTTTCCCAGCCAACAGCCCCACATAATAGACCTGAGGAATACCAGGAGCAAAAAATTGGACAGCCCTTGCCAGCAGATAAGACTGATCATCATTACCTAAAGCTGAATAATAGCTGCAGTTAATCTGATAAATATCAAGATTATCATAAGCTTCACTGCTGTAGACCTTTTTAACATTAGAACCCTGCTTATAAAGCATCTCTCTAGTCTCTTCTATTTCTTGATCAGTCATTAAATCTTTAACATCAACAACACCTATTCCATCATGAGTATCAAGAGTTGTATATTGATTAGAAGGACATTTTTTGAGCCAATCTCTAAGCCTCTTAGATGTTGAACTGTATATAGAATGCAGTAAAAGCATCGGCAGTGAAAAGTCATAAACTGGATGACCCTTGTCTGCAATTTTAAGCTGAATTGAATGATGTTCATGAATCTCAGGTAAAATATCAACATCTTTTTCTGCTAAAATATCCTTACAGTAATCCAAAAGCTCCCAGATATCCGGCTCAATAAAGAAACAACTGCTGCCAGCTTTTTTGACTGCATAAGCAAAAGCATCAAGTCTAATTATTGAGGCACCTTTATCTGCTAAAAATTCCAGACTTTCTCTAATGAAATTCTTAACTACTTCTGATTCCATATTTAAATCCAGCTGTTCTTCAGCAAATGTGCACCAGATTTTTTCAGTTGTACCATCTTCAAATTCTACATCAATATAGGGAGCACGAGGTTTACGCTTATAAATTAAATCGACTTCTTTATCAGTTGGTTCTCCATTATCCCAGAAATCTTTGTAACGAATAAAAAAATCAGAGTACTTAGAATCATCTTTATGCTGCTTAAAATCCTTAAAATACTCAGACTGCCTGGAAATATGATTAACCATAAAATCATACATTAGATAATAATTTTCTTTTAAAGATTTAAGGTCATCCCAGCTTCCAAATTTTGAGTCAACTTCTTTGTAAGTTAGAGGTGCAAATCCTCTATCTGCTGAAGAAGGAAAAAATGGTAAAATATGTACCCCACCAACTGCTTCCTTAAAATGTTTATCCAAAACTTCTTTTAAATCTTTTAAATTCTGACCCATACTGTCTGCATATGTAATTAACATTGTTTTATTTTCTGCTGTCAATTTAATTCCTCCTGAATTTATCTTAAACTTATTTTAAATTAAATTATATTCCTATTTTAATATGTCTAAATTTATATGTCAAGCGCTTAACATGTTTTTAAAAAAAGAAGAGCCTAAACTCTTCTTTTAAATTTCTCTAATTATAGGTTCTCCCTCTATTAATTCACTGTAGTCTTCTACTTTCCCATCATTAAGAGCAGTCTCAATAATTTTTTTGCCAATTGGATCCAGTCCAGGTTCTAAATACTCTTTAATACATTTTTTAAAGAAATCAGAAAGAACTTTACCACCTATATCATAAGCTTTTTCGCCTACTTCGGGTTGACGGTGAACCTGCAAAAATTCTCTTTCAATATTTTGACCTTCAACCAGCAATTCCTGTAGTGAATATCCCAAAAGCGGCATCCTAGCTGGTCTTAACTGATTTTCTGTAAACCAGGCTCCACCACGACGTGCTAAATACTCTCTGGTTATCCATTCAGGCATAAAACCAACTTTCCAGGCTCCAATATGTTGATTTGGAACTAAAATATATTTAACCTTTGGTGTATTCATAATCTGATCTAATAATAAATTTGCCTGATCAACTTTTTTACCAGTCGCAAAAGGCCAGTAAGAGCCGACTCCTTCTGAACTCATTCCATCACCGGTAATAATACTTGGATTGCCATGGCCTCTTGGAGCAACCAACCTCCACAACCAGGCAAGAGCTGGAGGCAGCACATGAAATAAGCCCAAAATTCCATAAGTTGGATTTTCTTTAGTACAAGGAGGTACTCTAACCCCAAAACTGCGGACATCAATAGACAAAGGTTCTTTTAAAACATCAGGTATAATATCTCTAGGAATAGTTACCCTAGGATTTGGACATGGTTTATCCGGCTCATCCTCGATGTGCTCCCAGATTAAAGCTGTACTATTTGGAGCCGCATCAATATTTAAAAATAATAAAGGTTTTTCTGGATCTGCTGTAATAGCTTCTAAATTTGGTTCAGTTCCATATTTATTAATATGATCCACCCTAACAAACCATGAGTTTTCAGCATCCATTAAAGTTAATTTGCCGTTATTTTTCTGCAGTGAATTATGACAAATTGCCATATCATCAGTCATTGGACGCAGACCACAGCCCTGAGGTAAAGTTATATGAAATTTTTCATCTGTCATTAAATTTTTACCAAACAGCAGACGTCCACTTCTTTCTCGATGCATATCTTCTAACATCTCACTTTTACCACCACCACTCGCACCTTCATGTGAGATATTAACTGTGTTTCCGTATGGAGTTACTACCTGAACAGCCGAGCAGTGCAGAGTTACCCATTCCTCTTTTTCTCCCTGATTGATCAGCATCCCATAAACTCCTTTTTTAGCACTCGGTCCCGGATAGAGATTATAGGCAAACATTTCATACTTATTATCTAATCTGCGGTGAACTACCACCTGTTTGCCGTCAAAATGGGTATGGCGAAATGGTGGTGCTATATAAATAAATGAAGTAGCTTTAAATAACTCATCTCTCTTTCTTGTATCAACAATACCCTGCAGCAGAGAAAGACCAAAAGCAAAAAAAGCAGCATTTGCTGGAACAACAGCCATTGCTTTTACTCCCAGACCATTTGGCCCGGTCTCAAAAAAGAATAAAGCCAATTCCTGTTTCTGCAGCCATTCAAAAGTTTCACCCCTCATACTTTTTTCAAATTTTTCATCGAAACGTTCCTCATATCTTTCTTTGTCAGTAGCTTTTTCATCTGCAATCAACATACAGTTAGGATCACGACGCCGCATATAGGGTTCGGGATAATTAGCAGAAATACCATTGCGAACCTTACAGACAACTGCTTCTACTACTTCACCTTTTTCAGGTATATCATATTTCACTTCCTGACAACCATTTTTTGCATCCCTAACAGAAAGCTCAACCAGCTGCTGCTCATTATGGGCAACAGTATATTTAGGACAGGCCTGCAGTAATTCTTCAACTTCTTTCGGCAGTTCAACATTTTCTAAATTTTTATCTTTAATCATAAGCTTCTCTCTTCTCCCTTCTTTATACTAATCTACAAAAAAGCAAAAATTCCCACAATTTAGAATTTAAACATTACTAAATACTAAAATACTTGTTATTTATTTTATCACAAGCGCAGAAAAGCTACAA
>JBNJFG010000012.1:0-45520 GCA_051746665.1 Bacillota bacterium | reverse complement strand
CATCATGATATTGATATACCAATAATCTATGGAGATTAAGTTATCCCAGGGCAGCAATGCTCTGTTTAGCCCCGGCTTGAATGCCGGGGTTTATTAATTAAAACTGACAGTTGATTTTTTAATTTAGTTTAAGATAGAAAGTAATCGAAAAAATTAAAGAAAAATATGTTAAAGATAAAGAAAAAGCAAAAAGAAATTCAATGATTGGATTGATAGTCATTAAGTTTTTAAAAATTTAAAATGGAGGAGATAAAAATGTTACGATATGCTATTATTTTTCTTGTAATTTCAGTTATTGCAGGTCTATTTGGTTTTAGAGGTGTGGCAGGTACTTCTCAAACAATCGCTAAGGGGCTTTTTATTTTATTTCTTATTCTTTTTGTTATAACACTTATATTTGGTCGTTCAGCAATTTAATCAAACTTAAAAACCCTATTTTGAAATAGGGTTTTTTAAGTTTGCCGGGTATAAAAGCTTGATATTGTTTAATATAATCAATTAATTATTTTAGTCTTTCTCGATATGTTGACAAAATAATTCATTTATTATATAATTCGACTATGAGTCAAATTGACTATAGGTCAAATATAACTATTCCAAATTTACTCCCCTCCCCCGGGGAGTTTTTTATTTTTAAACAGTAATTTTGATAATATTAATAATCAATGAATTTCCTAAAAACTATCATAAGGCATTAAAATTGAATATTTGCTTGAAAGAGAGAGTTATAGTGATTTAAAGCTTTAAATCAAGCAAAAATTAAATAATTGTTACTTGAAATATTTTTCAGAATATTTTATAATTATAATTGTAAACGTTACCGGAATCGTTAACGTAAATATTTAAATAAATATTATTATGTTAAATATTTTAAATAAATAATTTAAACAACTAATCTTAAATTAGGTGATATTATGAAAGTTACAATAAAAGATATAGCAAAAGAAGCTGATGTATCAATTACAACAGTCTCTAGAGTTTTAAATGACAAACCTGATGTTGGAGATGATACAAGAGCCAAAATATTAAAGATTATTGAAGAAATGAATTACAATCCAAATAGTGTAGCAAGAGGACTTGTAATGCAGAAAACTCATACTATTGGTTTGATTATTCCTGATATCAGTAATCCGTTTTTTCCTCAAATAGTCAGGGCTGTTGAAGATAAAGCACAGGAGCTTGGTTACTCTGTTATATTTTTTAATACAGATAATCATTTAGAAAGAGAAAGAAAAGCAGTTGAATTATTTAAAAGCAAACAGGTAGATGGTTTAATTGTTTCTCTTTCTCTTGGAAATGAAGAAATACTAAAAAATCTCAAAGCTGCTAATTATCCTGTAGTACAAATAGATAGATCTGTTTTAGATCATTCTTATCCACTGGTAAGTATTGATAACCAGAAATCAGCCTATAAGATGGTAGAATATTTACTTAAAAAAGGTCATAAAAAAATTGCTCATATAAGTGGAGATCTCAACACTACTACTGCCAGAGAAAGACTTTCAGGTTATAAAAAAGCACTTAAAAATTATAAGGTTGAAATTAATGAAGATTATATTATTGAAGGGGATTATACACAGGATTCTGCCTATCAAGCTATGCAAAATTTATTAAAACTGGAAGTGCGCCCAACTGCTGTTTTTGCAGCTAATGATTTAAGTGCTGCTGGAGTTTATAAAGCAGTGTTTGCAGCTGACTTAAAAATACCAGAAGATATAGCAGTAGCAGGTCACGATGATATTAACTTAGCCTCACTTTTAAAACCAGAGCTAACTACAATGCGTCAGCCAAAATACAAGATGGGTGAAAGGGCAGTAACAGTTCTTTTAGAAATGATTAATAGTGAAAATGCTAAAATTGAAGATCAAATTTTAAATACAGACTTAATAATTAGAGAATCAGTTTAAAAAAGAATTATAAAGGCAGGTGAGTTAATTGTCAAAAATACTTGTGATTGGCAGCATGAATATGGATTTAGTTGTTGAAACAGCTAGATACCCAAAAAAAGGTGAAACCCTTATTGGAGGTAAGTTTGAACAGATACCAGGTGGCAAAGGAGCAAATCAAGCTCTTGCAGCTGCAAAATTAGGAGAAGATGTAGAATTTATTGGTGCCTGTGGAAATGATAGTTTTGCTCCTAGATTAGTCTCCAGTCTTGAAAATGGAGGCGCAAAAGTTGATAATATTTTTAAAGTTGAAGGTGTAAGTACTGGTGTTGCAGTTATTACAGTTGATAAAAATGGTAATAACAGAATTATTGTTTCACCGGGAGCTAATTATGAATTGGATGAAACTAAAATCTTGAAAATAAAAGATAAAATAATTGAAGCTGAAATTTTACTTTTACAACTAGAAATTCCGGTTGAAACAATAAAAAAAATAATTGAAATTGCTGCAGCTAATAATACTAAAATCATTTTAGATCCAGCACCGGCTCAAAAATTATCGGATTATATTTTATCTAAAGTAGATTACCTGCTGCCTAATGAAGGTGAATTAGATTTATTATTAGAAAATCTTAAGCTAGAAAAACGTTCTGAAAAAATTAAGATGCTGCTAGGTAAAGGAGTTAAAAATATTATAGTTACTGAAGGAGAAAAAGGGATAAATTATTACAGCAAAAATGAAGAACTATATTTAGAGGCTTTAAAAGTTGAAGCAGTAGATACTACAGCTGCAGGTGATGTTTTTGCAGGAGCTTTTGCAGCCAGTTTGATGGAAAAAAATGATATAAAAAAATCTTTAAAGTTTGCGGTCCAGGCTGCAGCTTATTCAGTTACTAAAATGGGTGCTCAAAGTTCTGTGCCAAATAAAGAAGAGTTAAATAACTTCCTTGCTGAAAGGAGTAACTGAGATGAAAAAAAGTGGAATAATAAACAGTCAACTATCAAGATTGATTGCAGAAATGGGTCATAAAGATAGTGTTGTTATTGCAGATTGTGGATTGCCAATTCCACAAACTGTTGAGAGAATAGACTTGTCATTAATAAAAGGATATCCTAAATTTTTAAAAATACTTGAAGCAACTTTAGAAGATTTAGTTGTTGAAAAAGCAATTTTGGCTTCAGAAATTAAAGAAAATAGTCCTGAACTAGAAGCACAAATAATAGAGTTGATGCCGGAAGTAGAGATTGAATATATTTCACATGCTGAATTTAAAAAGAAAACAAATAATTCTAGAGCAGTAGTCCGCAGTGGAGAAACCATCCCTTATGCAAATATTATTTTAATATCAGGAGTTGATTTTTAAATGGGAAAAGAAAAAGTATTGGAAATGAAAAATATTACTAAAACTTTTCCTGGGGTTAAAGCTTTAGATAAGGTTAATTTTTCTCTTGCAAAGGGAGAGGTACATGCTCTGCTTGGTGAAAATGGAGCCGGCAAATCGACTTTAATGAAAGTTCTAAATGGTATTCATCAGCGAGATGAAGGTGAGATCTTCTTAAGAGGTAAGTCAGTTGAGTTTAATGATACTAAAGAAGCTCAAAATGCTGGACTTGCAATAATTCACCAGGAGTTAGAATTAATTCCACATCTCAATGTAGCAGAAAATATATTTCTTGGACGTGAAGAAAAAAATGGGATTTTTATAGATTATAAAAAGCTCTATCAGGATACAGAAGATGTGTTGAATATGCTGGGAGTAAATATCGATCCAAAATCAAAAATAAAGGATTTAAATATTGGCAGCCAGCAGATGGTTGAGATTGCTAAGGCGGTTTCTCAAAATGCAGATATTCTGGTGATGGATGAACCAACTTCTTCTCTTACAAACCAAGAAATTGAAATATTATTTAAATTAATTGAACGGCTGAAAAAACAAGATATAGCTATAGTTTATATTTCTCACCGTTTGGAAGAAGTTTTTGAGATTTGTGATCGAGTTACAGTTTTAAGAGATGGAGAATTTGTTGGTGAGGTAAAAACTGTAGAGACTGATGAAGATCAATTAATAAATATGATGGTAGGTCGAACTATTGAAGATCGTTTTCCTAAAATGAAATTTAAGCCGGGTGAAGAAATTTTAAGAGTTGAAAAGTTGTCAGTAGCTGATGAAATTATAAATGCATCTTTTTCTTTACGCAAAGGAGAAATATTAGGTGTAGCTGGCTTAATGGGATCTGGAAGAACTGAATTAGCTAAATCAATTTTTGGAGTTTATAAAGAAAAAACAGGTGAAATTTATTATAGAGGAAAAAAACTTGAAATTAATTCACCAGCTGATGCCATAAATAATGGGATTTATTATTTAAGTGAAGATCGTAAAGAAGAAGGTCTAATACTCGGTCTTTCCGTTGCTAATAACATCAGCATCTCTGTTTTAAAGCAAATGTTAAAAGCTAGCACTTTCATTAACTCAGCTTCTGAAAAAGAACTTGCTCAAAAATATATTAAAGATTTAAATATAAAAACTCCTTCAGAAAACCAACTCGTAAAAAACTTAAGTGGAGGTAATCAACAAAAAGTTGTGATTTCAAAGCTCTTATCAACAAAACCTGAAGTTGTAATTCTTGATGAGCCAACACGAGGCATTGATGTAGGAGCAAAAAGAGAAATATATAATCTGATGCAGGACTTAATTGATAAAGATGTTGCTGTAATTTTAATATCATCAGAATTACCTGAGGTATTAAATTTAAGTAATAGAGTTATAGTAATGCACGAGAAAGAAATAATGGGTGAGTTGGATGCCGCTGAAGCAGATCAAGAAGCTGTAATGAAGTTGGCAACCGGAAGGAGGAGTCAGTAAAGTGAATAATCTCAGTGATAATCTAAATAAAAAAAATATTATAGAAATTTTAAATAAATTTAAAACTGGTATTGGACTTTTAATTTTAGTTACTGTTTTATCTTTTATGAGTCCTTATTTTTTAACAGTTCCAAACTTATTAAATGTAGTGAGACAGGTTTCCATAATTGCAATCGTTTCATTTGGTATGACGATGGTAATTCTAACAGGTGGTATTGATCTTTCGGTTGGTTCAATGCTTGCTTTTTCCGGTGCAATTGCAGCTGGAATGATTGTTAATTCTGGACTTAATGTCTTTTTAGCAATTTTTATTGGTCTGGCAGCTGGTACTGCACTTGGTTTGTTTAATGGTATTGCAGTTGCTAAAGCTAAGCTGCCTGCATTTATTGTAACTTTAGCAATGATGACAGTAGCCAGAGGTTTTACTCTAATTTATACAAATGGCCGTCCGATTTCTGGTTTTAATGAAACATTTAGATATTTTGGTGCTGGTTATTTAGGTAGAATTCCAGTTCCTGTTCTTATCATGTTTATATTTTTGGCTGTGATCTATATTTTACTTAAAAAGACACCTTTGGGCCGCTATATTTATGCTATTGGTGGTAACGAAAAAGCAACTAAATTATCCGGTATTAATACTGATAGAATAAAAATTGCAGTTTATGCCCTTAATGGTTTTTTAGCTGCAGTAAGTGGTATTATTTTAACTTCTCGCCTAAATTCTGCTCAGCCAATGGCTGGAGAAGGTTATGAGCTAGATGCAATTGCTGCTGTTGTACTTGGTGGTACCAGCCTTTCAGGCGGTAGTGGGGGCGTTATTGGTACAATTGTTGGTGCTTTGATTATTGCAGTTTTAAATAATGGTTTAAATCTTTTAAACGTATCTTCATTTTATCAGTTAGTTGCTAAAGGTGCTGTTATTCTGCTTGCTGTTTTCTTAGATCGTAAGAGTCAGCAGCAGTGATAATATAAAAACCATTTCAAATAGGGGGGTGAGTTTTCACCAGCTTCTTTTTGACAGTATTAATTAAAATTACTAAATCCAAGGAGGAATAAAAAAATGAGAAAATTAACTATTATTTTAGCTTTATCTTTAATTCTGGTGGTTGGACTTTCTGCAGGTATTGCAGCTCAAGATATTAAAATTGGTTTAGCTGTATCGACTTTAAATAATCCTTTCTTTGTTGACTTAAAAGATGGTGCTGAATCTATGGCAGAGGAAATGGGAATGGAAATTTTAACTGTAGATGCTCAAGATGATGCTGCAAGTCAGTTAAGCAGTGTTGAAGACCTATTAATTAAACAAATTGATGTATTAATTGTAAATCCTGTTGATGGTAATGCAGTTGTTTCAGCAATAACAGCAGCTAATAATGCAGGTGTTCCAGTAATTACAGTTGACCGTGGCGCAGAAGGTGGAAATGTTGCCAGTCATATTGCTTCCGATAATGTTGCTGGTGGAGAAATGGCAGGAGACTTTATTGCTGAGATGTTAGGTGAGGAAGGTAATATTGTAGAACTTCAAGGTATTCCAGGAACTTCTGCTGCTAGAGATAGAGGAGAAGGATTTAATAAAAGTATGGATAACTATCCTGGCTTAGAAGTAATTGCTCGCCAGCCTGCTGGATTTGATCGTGCAGAAGGTATGACAGTTATGGAAAATATTCTGCAGGGTAATCAAAATATAGATGCTGTATTTGCTCATAATGACAATATGGCTCTAGGTGCAATGGAAGCTATAGCAGCAGCCGGACGTTCTGATGAAATTATGGTTGTAGGTTTTGATGCTATTGATGATGCAAGAGAAGCTGTAAAAGAAGGAGAAATGGCAGCTACTGTTGCTCAAAAGCCAGGATTAATGGGTGAAATGGCAGTTGAAACAGCAATTAAGGTAGTAAATGGAGAAGAAGTTGCTGAATATACTCCAGTACCTTTAGAGTTAATTACTGATTAAGATATAATCAAAGGTGATTTAAATAAAGAAAGACTATGATTAGTTATAGATAGATAAGATAAGGCCCTTCCTAAGAAATTAGGAAGGGCCTTTTTAAAATAATATTAAAATTTAAAATCAGAATTTAAACAATTAAACTTTATTTAGTTTCATGCAGATTTTTAAATGATTTGACAATATTGCGCATTAAAACTTGGTTGGTTACTGTTCCAACACCACCCGGAACTGGAGTTATGCTTTTAACTTTATTAGCAGCAGAATCAAAATCAACATCTCCCAGTAATTTACCGTTTACAAAATTTGTTCCAACATCAATGATTATAGAATTTTCATTTAACATTTCACCTTTTATCATTTCTGCTCTTCCCACTGCTGCGACAACAATATCAGCCTGTTTTAATTCCCATTCTAAATCTTTAGTTCGAGAATGACACATAGTAACAGTAGCATGTTTTTGCTGTAATAATATAGAAACAGGTTTACCAACTATATTACTTCTACCAACTACCACAGCTCGCTGACCTTTAATTGGAATATCATAATAATCTAAAATTTCCATACAAGCTTCAGCTGTAGCCGGATTTAAAGTTTCTAAACCAACAAATAATTTTCCTAAAGAAGCGGAAGTAATTCCTTCAACATCTTTTTGAGGATTAATCATTTCTAAACTATCCTTTAAATTTTCCGGAAGTGGCTGTTGAACCATTATTGAAGTTATTTGAGGATCTTGATTTGCTTTTTTTAATATTTCTTTAAATTTATCAGGGCCTTCTATAATTTGGTGATATTCAAATTCAATCCCGATATTTCTGCAATTTTTTTCTATTCTTTGAGCATAAGCTTTGCTTGCCTCATCTTCTCCATACTGTAGTACAAGTAAATTTGGTGTTTTACCTGTTTTTTTCTTTAATGTTTTTACTTCTTCAATCAGATTATTTTTTATCTTTTTAGCTATTTTTTTACCATTTAATTTTTTCATAAATCTACTCTCCTACTTTTCTTTTTAGACGTATTGTCAAAAAGTCTTTTAATTATTAATTAGCCAGTTCAATAATTTCTGCTTTGAGCTGTGAACTTTCACTTTTTAATTTTAAATATTCACTTTTTATATTTTCTTTATATTCTTCATTGTCAAGACTTTTAAGGTTGATTTTAATATTTGCTATTGCACTGCCAACTGCTGCATCTCCTATGTAGGCTGCTACCTCAAAATCACTGGCAAGCATTCTATTTCCAATTTCACTAATCTCTAGACTGAGCCGCATAAGTCTAATTGCTTTTTTTGTCATATCCAAAGAAAATTCTACTGCATCACGGCAGACACTTTTAATTTTTCCCTGATCACCGGCCTTATAACTGTCTAAGATATCCCTAAGAATTTTACTATCCTGATCGATCATTAAAAGCATTTCTTTTTTTAATTCTTGACTTTCAACAAGAATTTCTCTTGCTTCAGTTTCAACTTCTGCATATTTTTCTTTACCAATCGTTAAGTTTGCTATAAAACTGATAACTGCAGCATTTAAAGCTCCACTTAAAGCTGCTGCACTGCCTCCACCTGGGATTGAGTTACTTGAGCTTAAATCATTCAAAAATTCTTCGATAGTCTTTTGAGCATACATAATAAAACTCCTTTCTAAAATATATTTGCATAAATTAAAATATTCAATTATCCTTATATTAGGTTAATTATATTAAAGGAAGCGTCTATAAACAAGTATTAATTTGCTTTAAGCAGTTATCTGAATGATTTTATAAAAAAATTAATTTAAATATTATGAGGGAAAAGGTGTTTATATGGGAATCTTAAGTCAGTTAAAAGAAAAAACTATAAGTGCAGTTTTATATTATTATATTGATTTTGTTTATAAAACAAGTAAAATTGAAAAAAACGGAAGTCTGGAATATCTAGAATCTGACTACCCAGATAAATTTGTTCTATTTATCTGGCATGGTGATAGCTATTGTTATTATCCTTTTTTAAAAAGAAAGAAATTAAATATTGTTACTACCCAAAATAAGAGAGGTGGGGTAATTACTAGAATTAGTAATTACTTTGGTTATGATGTTTTAAGACTTCCAGATTCCGCAGCTGATGGTAATTATATTTTTCAATTAAAAAATAAAATTAATAAAACAAATAATGCTAATCTTGTTCTTTCAGTTGATGGACCTGAAGGACCTGAGCATGAAATAAAAGACTTTGCAATGATTATGGCTCTTTTTTCAAAAAGAACAATTCTGCCGCTGACTGTTGATGTAAAACACAGCCTAAAATTAAATAGTAGATGGGACAAGTTGAAAATTCCATTACCCTTTAATAAAATAACTATTAATGTGAAATCTCCTTTTAAAATTGAAAAAAAAGATAGAAAAGAAAAATTTACTTCTCTAAAAAAAGAAATAAAAAAAGTAATGGAAAATTAATAAAACAAGTTACGAGTTTGATCTAATTATTTTTGTGTATTGATTATATTTTTTAAATTTCTTTTCATTTAAGTTTTTATCACTTATAATTGCATTTATATCTTTAAAATCCGCTATTTTATAAAATGAAGCATTATCAAATTTGTTGCTTTCACTTAAAATATAACTTTGATCGCTGCATTCTATCATTGCTTTTTTGCTGCTTGCTTCAATTGGGCTGGCAGTTGATAATGCTAGATTTAAATCAATACCATTCACACCTAAAAAAGATTTATTAAAATGCATTTCTCTAATCTGTTTTTCAGTTATTGGCCCCTCTATAGTTCGAGCTATATGAAAATAATCCCCTCCCAAAACAGAGATATCATAATCATTTTTATTGCTTAATTCAACAATTATATCAACAGAATTTGTCACAACTTTGACATTTTTTGCTTTTAGTTCTTTTGCCATCAAATAAGTTAAGGTGCTGGAATTGATGGCAATAATATCTCCATTTTTGACTAAGTTAGCTGCATATTTAGCAATTGCAGTTTTTTCATTAATATTTTCTTTAGTTTTTTTAAGGAAGTTATACTCGTTATTAAATTTTTCAATTAAAATTGCGCCCCCATGTGTTCTTTTAACATAACCTTTTTCTTCTAGTTCATCCAGATCACGTCTGATTGTTGATTCTGAAACATCAAAATTATTTGCTAATTCTTTAATCGTAATAGTTTCAGTTAAATTAAGTTTGTTTATTATTTTTAATAAACGTTCTTCTTTCAGCATCTCTAATCTCCCCTTTTTATATCTAATTATAATTTTAACAATTCTTTTAAATACAATCAAGAACTATGATGTTTTTTGCAATGATTAAACTAAAAAAGTTAAGTATATGCTCATTATTGAGATATTTTAATAAAAAACTTGCAAAAACTATCATAATATAGTAAAATTAATTCAAGTTAAATAATTCACGAAATATAAGGAGGAAATTTTGATGTCAGAGTATTACGATTATATGTTACCAACAGTTAATTTCATGGGTGCCGGTTGTGTTGAAGTAGTTGGAGAGAGATGTAAAATTTTAGGTGCTGAAAAAGTTTTATTAGTTACTGATAATTATTTAAACAGTTTAGAATCTGGCCCAGTTCAGATAGTTGGAGATTATTTAAAAGAAGCTGGATTGGAATATGTTATTTTTGATGGTGTAACTCCAAATCCTAAAGATAAAGATGTTTATGCAGGATTAGAAATTTATAAAAAAGAAAATTGTGACATGATTGTTACAGTTGGTGGAGGAAGTCCACATGATTGTGGTAAAGCAATTGGGGTAGCAGCAACACATGATGGTGACCTGTATCAAGATTATGCAGGAATTGAGAAATTAGAAAATGAAACACCACCGATGGTCTGTGTTAATACAACAGCTGGAACTGCCAGTGAAGTTACAAGACATGCTGTAATTACTGATACTTCTCAGACTCCAAATGTGAAATTTGTAATTGTTAGCTGGAGAAATACTCCTGATGTTTCAATAAATGATCCGGAGTTAATGGTTGATAAACCAGCTGGACTTACAGCAGCTACTGGAATGGATGCTTTAACTCATGCTTTAGAAACTTATGTTTCTACAGGTGCTAATCCTTTAACCGATGCAGCAGCCTTAGAGGCAATGAAGCTGATAGCTGAAAATCTGAGAAATGCTGTTTATAATGGTCAAGATATTGAAGCAAGAGAAAATATGGCTAATGCTTCAGTTCTTTCAGGTTTTGCTTTTAACAATGGTGGTTTAGGTTATGTTCATGCAATGGCACATCAATTAGGTGGATTTTATGATATGCCGCATGGAATTGCCAATGCAATCTTACTTCCCTATGTAGAAAAGTTTAATCTAGGTGCTAAATTAGAGCGTTTTGCAAAAATAGCAGAAATTTTTGGTGTAAATACTGATAATATGTCAACAAGAGAAGCTGCAGAATCATCTTTAGAGGCAATAAAGCAGCTTGCAAAAGATATTGGAATTCCTACTTCTTTAAGTGAATCAGAATTTGATATTAAAGAAGAAGATTTTGAAGAAATGGCCAAATATGCATTAGAAGATGGTAATGCAGGAACTAATCCCAGAAAAGGGACAGTTGAACAGGTTAAGGCTATTTTTGAAGATGCAATGTAAATTTTAACACATATAAAATAGATTTTATAAATACAAAATAAACTCTAATTTAATATTTTTATAACACATTCCCGGGTTAATTATTAATTTAATTTCACCCGGGTATTTTTTTAATATAAAAGATATTGATGTTAATTTAGACTATATTAATTTTGCAGTAAAAGAAATTTTGTAATATAATAAAAATTAAGTAAAATTAAAATCTAAATTCAAAAATTTAATATTTTGAAAAAGCAGGGGGGCTTTGATGCAGCTTTTAGTATTCGGAATTAATCATAAAACAGCGCCTATATCAATTAGAGATCGACTTTCTCAAGAAACAGCTAAAATTAAAAAAGAATTAAAACAAGAATTGGTTAAAAATACTTTTGCAGAGTTCTTTATTTTAAGCACTTGTAATCGATTTGAAATCTATATTTATTCTAAAAAAGAAGCTGAAGTCAGAAAATATATAAAAGAGTATATTTTCAGACTGTTTTCAAAAACTCTAAAAGGTTATTTTAAGTATGAAAGAGATGATTTAAACGATTATCTTTATCATTATCATGATCTGCAGGCAGTTGAACATTTATACCGGGTAGCTTCAGGCCTGGATTCTTTGGTTAAAGGAGAAGATCAGATATTAGCTCAGATCAAAAAACAGTTTAAAGAATATAAAAAAGAAAATTTTACAGATTCTTACTTAAATCAGTTATGTTTGGAAGCTATTAAAGTTGGCAAATTAGTAAGAACAAAGACTAAAATTAATGAACGGGCGGTATCAGTTAGTTATGCAGCTGTGGAGCTGGCTAGAGATATATTTGGGAATCTTGATGGGGAAAAGGTTATGATTCTTGGTGCTGGTAAAACAGCAGAGCTTACACTTAAAAATTTATTAAATTATGGTGTTAAAGGAATTCTAGTAGCAAATCGTACATATTGTAATGGTCGAAAGCTGGCAGATAAATATGGGGGAGAAGTTATTCGTTGGGAAAAGTTTAAGAAGAGAGTGGAAGAAGTTGATATTATTATTGCTTCTACAGCTGCTCCTCATACTGTGCTGCATCAAGATGATCTTTTTGAGGCAGTAGCAAAAAAGCATGGTCCAATGTTTTTAATTGATATTGCTGTGCCGAGGGATATTGATCAGGAAGTTGAAAAATTGCCTGGAGTCCATTTATATAATATTGATGATTTAAAAAATGTTATTGATAAAAATTTAAATTTAAGAGAAAACGAAGTTGGAAAAGCTGAAGCAATAATAGAAGAAGAAAAATATAATTTTCAGCGCTGGCTGCTTGAACGAAGCTGTGTTCCACTGATTAAAGAAATGAGAGCTGATGCCCGCTGTATTAAAGAAGAAGAAGTCAAAAGAGCTCTGCATCTGCTGCAAAATTCAGAACTGGAAGCTGCAGAGATTATTCAACAGCTTGGTCATCGACTTTTAAATAAATTTTTACATCAACCCACAGTTGGTCTTAAAGAACTAGCTGTAGAGAATGAAAAAACTAAAGAAGTTCAATTAGATGCTGTAAAAACTGTTTTTGCAGTCGGGGGAAAAAAGTAATTATAAATTGAAGGATGGTAGATGTGAAATTTTATCCGATAAATTTAAATCTGAAAGATAAAAAAGTTTTGATTGTAGGAGCCGGCAAAGTTGCATTACGTAAATTTAAACGGCTGCTGCTGACTGAAGCAAAAATAAAAATAGTTAGCCCAGAGTTTAATCAGGAATTTGAATCTTTTTTGAAAAAAGATTCAGAACAATATACTTTCCAAAAAAGAAAATTTAGAAATAAAGATCTATTTGGATGTTTTTTAGTTTTTGCTGCAACTAATAATTCCGAATTAAATCAAAATATAACTTTTTTGGCCAGAAAAAAAAATATTTTAGTCAATACAGTTGATAATGCAGAAATATCTGATTTTACTTTACCAGCAATTGTTAACAGAGGAGAACTGCTTTTAACTGTTTCTACCGGTTCTAGTCTGCCTGCACTTTCTAAAAACATTAGAAAAAAAATGGAATCTGATTTTGGAATTGAATACCAAGTTCTTTTAGATATCATGTCCGAGAACAGAGCAAAGATCATAGAGAACATAGAAGATGATAAACTTAGAAAAAATATTTTTAGAAAAATTGCTGCTTCTGATTTTTTAATTAAAATAAAAGATATTATAGATGATTATAATCCTCAAATTTTAGCAAATAGTAATTATAATCTTGATAAATCAGAATATTTAGCTTTTAAAGAAGAAATAAAAAAAGAAATTTTATATTTAATAGCAAGAGAGAAAAATAATCAAAATTCAAAAATTTAAGGTGGAGATTTCATGTTAACTAAGCTTTATTTATTAAGACATGGAGAAACAGATTGGAATCAGAAATCTATTTTTCAGGGGCAGACTGATATTGATTTAAATAAAAATGGAAAGAATGATGCCCAAAAAGCTGCAGAAATTCTTCAAGATATAAAGCTTGATCAAATTTACAGTAGTGATTTAAAAAGAGCAAAAAACACTGCTCTTATGATTTCTCAAGCTAAAAATTTAAAAATTAAAGAAAATAAACAGCTCAGAGAAATATGTTTTGGGGACTGGGAGGGATTAAGTTTTTCAGAAATAAAAAAACAATACCCTAAACAGCTTGCTTCCTGGCAGCAGGATCCTCTTAATTATTCTCCTCCTGCTGGGGAAAAACTTTTGGATTTTAAAAAAAGAATAGTAAATTTTTTTACAAAAATGATTAACAAAAATAAAGGGGATAAAATTCTTGTTGTTGCTCATGGAGGAGTTATTAAAGTCTATCTGACAGCTATCTTATCCATTGATCCCCAAAATTTTTGGCAGTTTCAGATAGATAATGGCTCACTGACAGAGCTGAAATTTTATGATGAGGATATAATTTTAAGTAAATTAAATTTTACAAATACGTTAAATTAATATATAGTTATCATATAGATTGTTAAATATTTATTTTTTAAAATTACATATTTTATATAAAAAGGTGCTTCAGCTATTACTGAAGAGAATAGGGAATCAGGTTAAAATCCTGAACGGGCCCGCCACTGTAACTGATCTTTAAATTCTTTTATACCACCTGTAATGTTATTACAGGGAAGGTTAGAATTTGAAATTTATATCAGGAGTCAGGAGACCTGCCTTTTATATAATCTACAATTGGCCTCGGGAACAGGTTACAGGTGGATAATCATTATATTTTTACCAAAGCTAACCAGATTATTAATTTATTTAGCTTGAATTATGATTATATACTTTAAATCTCAACCTGAGGGTTGAGATTTTTTTGATTTTATATAGCTTTTTAAGGAGCTTAAAAAAATGAAGAATAAAACTGGAACTTTAATGATTCAAGGAACCTCTTCTGATGCTGGTAAAAGTATTTTTGTTACAGCTTTATGCAGAATTTTTGCCAGAAAAGGAATAAAAACTGTGCCTTTTAAGGCCTGGAATATGTCTCTTAATTCATACATCACGGAAAATGGTAAAGAAATTGGCATAGCACAAGCTTTACAGGCCAGGGCTGCTTTTAGAAAAGCTTCTGTAGATATGCAGCCAATTTTAGTTAAAGCGATGGGAGACGGCCAGACTCAAATTATTATTAAAGGTGAAGTGGATAGAAAAATTAATTATCATAAAAAGAAAAATAATTATCTTGAAGTTTATGAGAACACAATTAAGGATTCATTAAAAAGATTGAGAAAAGATAATGAACTTGTAATTATTGAGGGTGCAGGAAGTCCTGCAGAAATTAATAGAACCTCTCCAGATTTTGCTAATATGTTTACAGCTGAAATTTATAATTCTCCAGTGCTTTTAATCAGCAGTATTGAAAAGGGAGGCTGTCTTGCTTCTTTAGTTGGGACTTTAAAACTTTTATCTCCAGCTCATAAAAAGCTGGTAAAAGGATTGATAATCAATAAATTTAGGGGAGACTATAATTTATTAAAGCCCGCAGTTAAGTTTTTAGAAGATTATACTAAAAAAGAAGTTATGTCTATTTTACCATATCTTAAAGATCTTAATTTACCAGAAGAAGATTCTGCTTCTTTAAATCCAAACAATTATGAAGAAAATTCTAAAAAATTAAAAATCGCTGTAATAAGATTACCTCATATGTCAAATTTTAGTGACTTTAACAGTTTGAAAATGGAAACTGATTTAAAACTTGAATATATTGAAAATAACGAAAATTTACTTGATTTTGATTTAATAATTATACCAGGAACTAAAACAACAACTAAAGATCTTGATTTTTTAAAGAAAAGTGGATTAGCAGCAGAAATTAAAAAAGCTAATCAAGCAGGAATTATGATAATTGGTATTTGTGGTGGCTTTCAAATGCTCGGACGAAAACTAATTGATAAACATGGTACAGAAGGAGATATCAAAAAAATAAATGGACTTGGATTACTAGATATTAATACAAAATTTTTAAATAAAAAAACTACTCATCAAGTAAAAGTGAAAATCAATTTAACTCAGCAGTTTGAAAATTTAATGTCTAGATTTAGTCCTCAAGAAATTTTTGTAGGGTATGAAATTCATATGGGTCAGACGGAGTATTTAAATGAGACTGAAGAATTATTCAAAATAATAAAGCGGTCTAACATAAAAGTGAATTTAAAAGATGGTGCAGTAAATCAGGCTGGTAATTGCTTTGGAAGTTATCTGCATGGATTATTTGATAATGATAATTTTCGCAGTGCACTTTTAAATAAATTACGAAATAAGCAATCTATGGGGGCAGAACAAAAAAGTTATAACTATCAAAAAGAAATTGAAAATAATCTTGATAGACTGGCAGATATGGTTGAAAAGAATATAGATATTAATAAATTATTAAAGTTAAGTAGAAGGTGATAAAATGGCAGATTCAGTTATGATTCAGGGTACAGCTTCAGATGCCGGTAAAAGTATTTTAGCCGCTGCTTTATGCAGGGTACTGGTCCAGGATGGATATAAAACAGCTCCCTTTAAATCTCAAAACATGTCTTTGAATTCTTATATTACAAAAGAGGGTAAGGAAATTGCAATTGCCCAGACAGTACAGGCAGAGGCCGCTAAAGTAGAAGCAGAAGTTAATATGAGTCCAATTTTGATGAAACCTATCGCCGATGATATGTCTCAGATAATCTTAAAGGGAAGAGTATTTAAAAATATGAGGGCTGCTGATTATTTTGCCCAGAAAGCAAAGCTAATTAAAATTATAAGAGAAGCTCTAGCTGATCTTAAACTGGATTATGATCTTTTAGTTTTAGAAGGTGGGGGGAATCCTGCTGAAGTAAATTTAAGAGATAAAGATCTTGTTAATATGAAAGCAGCAGAAATAGCTGCTGCGCCTGTGATTTTAGTTGCAGACATTGATAAAGGTGGAGTTTTTGCTTCAATTGTTGGAACTCTGGACTTGCTTACTGAAAAAGAAAGAAAGAGAGTTAAGGGAATAATAGTCAATAAATTTAGAGGTGATCCTGCTGCTTTTAAATCTGGAGTAGAACTGATAGAAAAATATTCTGGCAAAAAAGTATTGGGAGTTATGCCATATTTAGAAAAACTTAATTTACCTTCAGAAGATAGTTTAGAGCAAGAAATTTATGGTAATCAGAATTATAAAATTGATATTGTAGTTATTGCTTATCCAGGGATGTCAAACTTTACAGATTTTGATTATTTTAAAACTGCAAAAGATATTCAGCTTAGATACGTAAAAAGGGAAATTGAGCTGGGAGATCCTGATTTAATTATACTGCCTGGTTCTAAAACTACTATTAGTGACTTAGAATTTTTATATGAATCAAAACTGTCTGGAAAAATTATTGAAAAGGCAGCTCAAAATACTGAAATTATCGGTATTTGTGGGGGCTATCAAATGCTAGGTCAAAAAATATCAGATCCCGATAATTTGGAAGGAGCCAGGCAAAATATAAAAGGTCTTTCACTACTAAAGATTAGTACTGTTCTGGAATCTCAAAAAATAACGAGACAGGTTAAGGTGGAGAGTTTAAACAAACTCAAATTTTTCAAAAATAGTCAGAATGAAATTTTAAGAGGTTATGAAATTCATCAGGGTAAAACTATACTAGCTGCTGATCAGAAATCATTATTTAAGTTAAAAAGACAGAAATTAGGTAAATTAGAAAAAACCGTTTATGATGGGGCAGTAAATGATAGAGGAAATGTCTGGGGTACATATATTCATGATATTTTCAAAAATGATTGTTTTAGAAAATCATTAATTAATCATCTTTTAACAAAAAAAGGTTTGGGTTTAGATTCAAAACCAGAAAAAAGTGCAGCTGAGATCAGAGAAGATAATTATAACTATCTGGCAGCAGAATTTAGAAAATATATTGATCTTGAGTCATTATATAAAATTATTTTTGATAATTAGGTGGTGTAATAGATGTCGGGAATGGTCCATGTTTATACAGGTAAAGGTAAAGGGAAAACAACTGCTGCCTTTGGACTGGCAATTAGGGCAGTAGGAGCAGGAAAAAATGTTTATATAGCCCAGTTTGTTAAAGGTATGAAATACAGTGAATTAAAAAGCTTAAAAAAGATAGAAAGAATTGAGATTAAACAGTATGGATTAAATTATTTTATCAAGGGTAAAGCAGAACAGGAAGATATTAATGCAGCGCGCAAAGGTCTTATCGAAGTAGCCAGAATTTTAAAATCAGGTGAGTATGATTTGGTAATCCTAGATGAAGCAAATATTGCTGTTTATTATGATCTTTTTTCTGTTGAGCAATTAATTAAAGCTCTAGAGAATCGTGCCGAGGAAGTGGAAGTTGTAATTACTGGTCGTTATGCGGCAGACAAAATAATAGAATATGCCGATCTGGTAACAGAAATGAAAGAAATTAAACATTATTACCAAAAAGGAGTTAAAGCAAGAGTTGGAATTGAAAAATAAAATTTTGAGATATTTTGAAGCTGCAGCTTCAACTTAGAAAAATTTATTGGGCTTTTTAAAAAATTGAGGAGGAAAGTATGAAAGATAATAATCCAAAAAAGATAGAAGCTAAAAGCATGAGGTTGATCGATCAAGAAATTGGCAAGTTAGACTGCAGTGATGCAGAATTAAAAACAATCAAACGGGTAATTCATGCTTCAGCAGAGCCAAAGCTGGCTTCAAAGGTTAAATTTTCTCAGAATGCAATAGAAATTATGAGTAATTTAATTAGAGAAGGAGCAGATATCATAACTGATGTTACAATGCTTAAAGCTGGTATTAATGAGCATAAATTGGCTGAATATGGAGGAGAGGTAAAATGTTTTATTGCTGATCAAGATGTTAGAGATAAAGCAGAAAAGACCTCTTTAACGAGATCAATTATGGCTATGCGGAAAGCTATTGATTTACCGGGCAAGAAAATTTTTGCTATAGGTAATGCACCTACAGCCTTATTTGAATTAATTAATTTAAGCCAAAAAGGGAAAAAAGTTGATTTTATTGTCGGTACCCCTGTTGGTTTTGTGGGAGCAGCTGAATCCAAGGATGATTTAATACAGACTGAGATACCACATATTTCTTTAAAAGGCCGTAAAGGAGGCAGTGCTATTGCTGCTTCTATTGTTAACTCTGTCTTATATAATTTAGAGGATTAATTATGGCTTTTGAACGTTATATAAAAAAAGGTGGTAAAAAATACAGACTGGGATATACTACTGGTACCACAGCTGCTGGGGCAGCAAAAGCTGCGGCAGTAATGTTATTAAAACAGAAAACTTTAAACAAAATGATTATTAAGACACCTGCAGAGATAGAAGTTGAAATGGAGGTGCGGGATTGTTTTTACAGTAGAGATCTGGCCCGGGCGGCAGTTATTAAAGATGCTGGTGATGATCCAGATCAGACAGATGGAATAAAAATTACAGTAGAATTAAAAAGAATAAAATTTGATAAAACTTTGAACAAAAGCAAAGTGATACTCAAAGGAGGTAAAGGGGTTGGTAAAGTAACTAAACCTGGACTGCAGCTGGATGTTGGTCAGGCGGCAATCAACCCTGAACCTCGTAAAATGATTAAAAAAGCTGTGCGGGATATTTTTCCAGAAAACAATATTTTTGAAGTGCATATTTCTGTTCCAGCAGGAGTAGAAATTGCGAAAAAAACTTTTAATCCAAAACTGGGAATTAAAGGTGGGATTTCAATTCTTGGGACGACTGGTATTGTAGAGCCGATGTCAGAATCAGCCTATAAAGAGTCGCTAGCTGTAGAATTGAGACAGGCAGCTGCTTTAGGGTATAAAAAATTAATTTTTGTTTTCGGTAATTATGGCAAAAAAAGAGCTTTGAAAGCAGGATTTAAAGAAGAACAGATTATTAGAATGAGTAACTTTGTTGGTTTTATGCTGACAGAGCTTAAAGAACTTAAAGAGCTTAAAGTAGATGAAATTGTGATGGTTGGTCATATTGGGAAAATAGTTAAAGTTGCTGGTGGAATTTTTAATACACATAGTAAGTTAGCTGATGGTCGACGGGAGATAATTGCTGCTCATGCAGCTTTAGTAGGAGCAGAACAAAAAATAATTGAAGATATTTTTGCAATTAATACTGCGGAGGAAGCTGCTGAATTTCTACTTACTCATAATCTGGAAAAAGTTTTGCAAAACATTAGTGAAGCAGTAGTCAGTAAAGTAGAAGCAAAACTTGAAAATAAAATTAAGTGTAAAGCAGTAATTTTTACTTTAAATCAGGGTATTGTTGCTCTTTCAAAAGAAGCAGAGGAGGATTTTGATTTTGAATAAAGTTTATGTACTGGGGATTGGACCGGGAAATAAAGACTATTTACTTAAAAAAACAGAAAAAATTATAGGAAAAATGGATGTTTTAATCGGAGGCAGTAGAGCTTTAGAAACTTTTGCAGAACAGAAGGCTAAAAAAATTAAAATTACTCTGCCCTTAGTTAAAATTAAAAATTATATTTTGGCTAATTATGAAAAGAAAAAAATTGCTGTTTTAGTTTCAGGTGATCCAGGTTTATACAGCTTACTTAATTATTTAAAAAGAGAAATAAATATCGATATTTTGGAAGTTATTCCTGGGATCAGTTCTTTACAGCTTGCTGCTTCTAGAATTCAAATTAGTTGGAATGATATGAGAATTACCAGTCTGCACGGTAAAGATAATAAAGAGGAGCTGCTTGTTCTCTTAAAAAAAGAAGCTAAGGTTGGATTTTTTACAGATAACAAATTTCCTCCTGCAAAGATTGCTGAGTATTTGTTAAAAAATAAAATTAAAGATAAAACTATTTGTGTTTTTGAAAATCTTTCTTATGCAGATGAAAATATTACTGTTGGCAGTGCTGAAGAAATTAAAAAGCTTTCATTTTCTAAATTAACAGTGATGATTATTCTGGATAATAACCAATTGAATTCTAGTCTTAGAGGTGATATTGATGAGTGAATGGGAATATAATACTCCTGGGATATCTGATGAGTGTTTTATCAGAGGCGAAGTTCCGATGACTAAAGAAGAAGTAAGAGCGGTACTCTTATCGAAATTAAGACTTAAAAAAGATCAGATAGTTTATGATATTGGAGCAGGCAGCGGTAGTGTTTCAATTGAGATGGCTCTAGTTTTAAAAAGGGGGCAAGTTTATGCCTTAGAAAGAAAAAAGAAAGCTCTTAATTTAATTAAAAAAAATGTTATAAAATTTAATCTAAAAAACATTGAAATAGTCGAGGCGGAAGCTCCTGCAGGAATGGATGCTTTGCCTGGAGCAGATAGAATTTTTATCGGTGGCAGTGGAGGCCAACTTACTGCAATTCTTGAGGCGGCTGATCAAAAGCTAAAAAATAATGGTAGAATTGTATTAACTGCAGTTACAATTAATACTTTGACAACTGCTGTGCAGGAACTTGAAAGACTAGATTATCGACTGGATATTGTTAATATTGCTGTGACTAGAACTAAAAATATTAATAAATACAAAATGTTTAAAGCTTTAAGTCCAGTTTATATCATTAGTGCAGTAAAAAACTAAAGATTTAAGAAAAGTATCGAGATAAATTTAAATGAATGGAGGAACTAATTTGGCTAAAAAATTGTATGGAATCGGTGTTGGAGTAGGCGAACCTGGATTAGTCACTTTAAAGGCAGTAGAAATTTTAAAAGAAGTTGACTATATCTGCACTCCAATGTCAGCTAAAAGTGATTCTAGTAAAGCTCTTAAAATTATTTCCAATTTAATAGAGCTAAAAGGTAGAATTGTTAAATTGCATTTTAAAATGTCAAAAAGCAGAAAAGAGCTTGAACAATCACGCACAGCTGCTGCTCGAAAAATATATCAATTATTAAAAAAAGATAAAAAGATTGCATTTGTAACTATAGGAGATCCTTTTTTATACAGCACCTATTCTTATATGCTAAAAAAGATTAAAGAATGGGATAGTTTAATTGAAATCGAAACAATACCCGGAATTAATTCTATTGCAGCTGTTACTTCCAGATATAATCTACCTTTGGCAGAAGAAAAAGAAAATACAGCAATTTTATCTAATATTAAAAGCGAAGACCATTTAGAAAAAGTTTTTAATTTGTTTGAAACAGTAGTAATTTTAAAGTTGAGCCGCAATTATGAGACAGCATATCGTGTCTTAGAAAAATTAGCTTTAAAGAAAAATGTGCTTATTGCCAGTAAATGCGGTTTTGAAGATGAGTTTTATACTGAGAATATAGAAGTGTTTAAAAATAAAAAAATTGAATATCTGACATTAATGATAGTAAAAAGAAAGGGGATTTATTAGATGAAAGTATATATAATAGGCGCTGGTGCTGGTGATCCAGAATTATTAACTATTAAAGGCAAAAAAGCAATAGAGAATTCCGAAATCATTATTTATGCTGGTTCATTAGTTAATCCAGAAGTTTTAAAATATAATAAAGCTGCTAAAACATATAATAGTGCTAAATTAAGTTTAGATCAGGTAATTGAAATAATAAAAAAAGCAGCAGCTGAGGATAAAAATGTAGCCAGAGTCCATACAGGAGATCCTTCTATATATGGAGCAATTAAAGAGCAGATTGATAGTTTGGCTGCAAATGGGATTGACTATCAGATAATTCCAGGAGTAAGTTCATTTTTAGCAGCAGCAGCAGCTTTAGAAGCAGAGTATACTTTACCAGATGTTTCCCAAACTGTTATTTTAACCAGACAGGCTGGCAGAACTCCAGTTCCTGAGAAAGAAAAATTGGCTAGTTTAGCTCAACATCAAGCTTCAATGGCTATCTTTTTAAGTGTACAGATGATAGAAGAAGTAGTAGATAATTTAAGCAAGGAATATCCTTTAACAACTCCAGCTGCTATTGTAGCCAGAGCTTCTTGGTCAGACCAAAAGATAATTAAATCTACTTTAGGTGAAATTGCAGCTGAAGTAAAAGCAGCTGGGATTAAAAAGACGGCCTTAATTTTAGTTGGTGATTTTTTAGATAGTGATTATCAGAAATCTAAGTTATATGATAAAAATTTTGCCCATGAATATAGAAATGGAAAAAAAGAAAAAAAAGCTATTTTGGTCGTTAGTTTTGGTACAAGTTATCATGAAACTAGAAAAAAAACTATTAAAGCCTGTGAAAAAAGAATAAAAGATCATTTTCCAGAATATGAAGTAAAAAGAGCTTTTACTTCAGGCATGATAATTGAAAAACTTAAGCAAAGAGACAATATTCATATTGATAATCCTAAAGAAGCTCTAAAAAAATTGTATAAAGAAGGTTATCAGCAGGTAATTGTTCAGCCTCTTCATATAATTAATGGTAGTGAATTTCATGATTTGGTAAGAACTGTAAAGAAATTTAAAAATAATTTTAGAAATTTAAAATGGGGTAATGCACTTTTATCTAAAACTGCTGATTATTTTGATGTAGCAAAAATATTAAAAACTGAAGTAGAAAATAATTCTAAAGAACAGGCTGTCTTATTAATGGGACATGGAAGTTCACACGCTGCTAATTCAGATTATGCTGCCCTTGATTATGTGCTAAAAGAAAGAGGTATGAAAGATTATTATGTTGGAGCAGTTGAAGGATATCCAGAAATTAAGGTAGTTATTAAACAACTTAAGGAAAAACAATACAAAAAAATAAAGTTGGCGCCGCTGATGCTGGTAGCAGGAGATCATGCACAAAATGATATGATTGGAGAAGATGAAGATAGCTGGAAAAACATTTTAGAAAATGAAGGTTTTGAGGTAGAAGTTCAGCTAAAAGGACTTGGTGAATATGAAGGTATTCAAAATAAATATGCAGCAAAGTTAAGATCTTTACTGGAAAAATAGATTACTTAAATCGAGATAAAAAAATAATAAAGGGGAGTAATCATGAAGAAAAATAAAATTGCTTTAACTACATCACTAATCTTTACTTTACTTTTAATACCTAAAACTGTTTATGCAATGCATATTGCAGAAGGCTTTTTGCCAATGAAATGGGCCGGTTTTTGGACTGTGCTTGCAGTACCATTTTTAATAATCAGTGTTAAAAAAGTAAATAACATTCTAAAAGATGAAAGTCCGGGTATTAAAATGCTTTTGGCTCTTGCTGGTGCATTTATCTTTGTCCTATCCTCTCTCAAACTACCATCTTTAACTGGCAGCTGTTCTCATGCAACTGGCATCGGTTTGGGTGCTATTTTATTTGGTCCCTGGCCGATGGTTTTACTAGGGACAATTGTGCTAATCTTTCAGGCACTTCTTTTAGCTCATGGCGGAATAACAACTCTGGGGGCAAACCTTTTTGCAATGGCAGTAGTTGGATCATTTGTAGCTCATTTTATGTTTAAACTATCAAAAAAAGTTGGGGCTCCGGTCTGGTTTTCTGTTTTTTTGGCGGCTTCATTGTCTGATTTCTTTACATATATTACAACTGCTGGACAGCTGGCGGCAGCTTTTCCTGGTAATTCAGGGTTTATGGCTGCTTTAGTTAAATTTTTAAGTGTATTTGCATTTACCCAAATACCGCTAGCTATTGTTGAGGGGCTTTTAACTGTTCTTGTATTTAATATCATTCAAGAATATAGCAAAAATGAACTAGATGAATTATCAATTATTTCAAGGAGGAAGAGACATGAGCTTAGCTAAGAAAAATTTGATAATAATTTTACTTATCCTCATAGTGGTTATTACTCCCTTAATAATAAAAAGAAATGCTGAATTTTTAGGGGCGGATGGAATGGCTGAAGATGTGATTACAGAAATAAGCCCACAATACACTGCCTGGTTTAGCAATATATGGGAACCCCCGAGTGGAGAGATAGAAAGCTTACTTTTTGCTCTTCAGGCAGCCATTGGTGCCGGATTCTTAGGCTATTATATTGGTCTGCAGAGAGGCAAAAACAAAGATAATAATAGGCAAGATAAAAAATGATAGATATTGATCAGTATGCTTATAATAATAATTTCAGCAGTTTTCATCCATTAGAAAAATCTTTTTTTGCTTTATTAACAATATTAATTACTTTAACTGCTAATTCTTTTATGACATCAATAATTGTAATATCAGTTATCAGTCTTTTGATTATAACTGCTGTTGGTATTCCGTTTAAATTTTATTTAAAGCTGCTTTTTATACCTGTATCTTTTCTTATTATTGCATCGATAACTGCAGTATTTAGCATTTCTCGAGAATTAAATAACTATTTTTTTTACTTCGAATTAGGTGGATGGTTTCTCGGTTTAGAGTCTAAATCACTAAATACAGCAGCATTATTATTTTTAAAATCATTTGCTTCAATCTGCTGCATGTATTTTTTAACTCTAACAACCCCAGTATTAGAAATCATTTCTGTCTTAAGAAAGTTTAAACTTCCTGAAATAGTTATAGAATTGATGATGCTTATTTATCGTTTTATTTTTGTTCTTTTAGATACTGCAGATTTAATAAGAACCTCACAGTTATCAAGGTTAGGTTATTCTTCAATTAAGAAATCTTTTTTTTCTATAGCTAAGCTGATATCTAATCTTTTTATCAGGGCCTATTATCGGGCTCAAGGTCTGCTTACAGCTCTTGTGGCCAGAGGATATGATGGTAAGATAAGAGTACTAGAAAAAAAATATAGTTTTTCTTATAAAAATATAATGATGATCATATTATTTGAAACATTTTTGATTATTGTTTCAATTTTTGGTGGTGGTAATTTTGTCTAAAAAAGTACTTGAAGTAGAAAATTTAGTTTTTAACTATCCAGATGGAACTAATGCATTAGATGGTTTATCCCTCAGCATTGAAAAGGGTAAAAAAATAGCTATTCTTGGAGCAAATGGTGCCGGAAAGTCAACACTATTTCTCCATTTAAATGGAATCTTAAAGCCCAAACAAGGAAATATAAAATTTAGAGGAAAAAAAATATCTTATAAGAAAAAAGAACTGCAAAATTTAAGAAAAAATATTGGTATAGTTTTTCAGGATCCAGATATGCAGCTTTTTTCATCCAGTGTTTTTCAAGAAATTTCATTTGGTCCACTTAATTTGGGTTTATCTGAAATACAAACCAGAGAACGTGTTGATGAAGCTATGCAGATTATGGAGATTACTGATATAAAAGATAAACCGACTCATTTATTAAGTTATGGCCAGAAAAAAAGAATTTCTATAGCTGATATCCTAGCTATGAAACCTGAGCTTATAATATTTGATGAACCGACTGTCTGGCTTGATCCAAAACACTCAAAAGAAATATTGGGGTTTATTAATCAGATTAATAAAAAAGGAACTACTGTAATTTTATCAACTCATGATGTTGATTTAGCTTATCAGTGGGCAGATTATATTTATATTTTTTCTGATGGGAAGATTATTGGAGAAGGAAGTTCAGAAAAAATATTTAGAGATAACAAACTTCTTAAAGAATCAGATCTTATAAAACCTTGGATAATTGAGGTCTATGAAAAACTTATTCAAAATGGCAGAATATCTTCAAATGTTTCTGTGCCCAAATCTAAAAGTGAATTATTCGAATTGATTTAAAAAATTGATTATTGTAGTGAAATTTATTTTGCAAAAGTATTCCTGCAGAATTCTGCAGAAAGGATGATTGGATGAAGTTAAATAAAAATTTATATATAATTGGTATTGGTCCTGGTAATTTATCTGATATCAGCCGCAGAGCCTATCAGATTTTAAAAAAGGTAGAGGTTATAGTTGGTTATAAAAAATATATTGAATGTATAAAAGAATTAATTACAGAAGAACAACAGATATATATCAGTGGGATGAGAAAAGAAAAAGAACGAGTTCAAAAAGCAATTGATTATGCCAAACAAGGTAAAAAATGTGCTTTGATTAGTAGTGGTGATCCGGGTGTTTATGGAATGGCAGGTCTGGCACTAGAAATGGTTGAAGATCAAAAAATTAATCTGAAAATTGACATTGTACCAGGTATTACTGCCGCTAATGCTGCCGCGGCTGTGCTTGGTGCTCCACTGATGCATGATTATACGGTAATAAGTTTAAGTGATATTTTAACTCCCTGGAATCTGATTAAAAAAAGATTAGAAGCTGCTGCAGAAGCAGATTTTATAACTACTCTTTATAATCCTAGAAGCAGCAGAAGAAAAAAACAGCTAAAAAAAGCTAGAGAAATTTTTTTAGAATATCGAAATCCCGAAACACCAGTTGGAATTGTCCGCAGTGTAGGAAGAGATGAGGAAGAGGTTATGATCAGCACTTTAAAGAAGATGCCTTTAGAAAAAGTGGATATGCTGACAACAGTGATAATCGGCAATTCTCAAAGTTACATATCAAATCAAAAGATAATTACCCCAAGGGGTTACAATATATGATTTTAGTTATTGCTGGAACATCTGATAGTTATCAAATAATCAAAGCTTTAAAAAAACAAAGGAAAAATTTAATAGCTGCCGTTACTACAGATTATGGAGAAAAATTAATAAAAGATAAATTTGAAATCAGAGTAATTAAAAAAAGATTAGACCAGAATGATATGTATAATTTAATAAAAAATGAAAAAATTTCATTAATGGTGGATGCTACTCATCCTTTTGCAAAAGAAATAAGTAAAAAAGCAATAAAAGCAGCTGAAGAAACGGGAATTGAATATTTGCGTTTTGAAAGAAAAGAAGTTGATTTAAGTCAGTATGCGTATAATAATGCCAAAATCATAAAAACTTCAAATTATGAACAGGCGGCAAAAATCGCAAATGATTTTGAAAAGATATTCTTAACCACTGGCTCTAAAAATATAGAAATTTTTCTTAAGGGGATTTCTAATTACGAGAAAAGACTTTTTTTGAGAGTAATGACTTTTCCTGCTTTTATTAAAAATATTATTGAGCTTGGTCTACCCCCTGCAAATATTATTGCAGCTAAAGGTCCTTTTACTAAAGAGTTCAACCAGTCTTTATTTAAAGAATATGGGGCTGATGTAATAATTACTAAAGCAAGTGGAGATAGTGGTGGTTTAAAAAGTAAAATTGAGGCAGCAGTTGAGTCGGGGATAGCTGTTATTGTGATTCAAAGACCTAAGATAAACTATCCTCTGTTTTTTAATGAAGTTGATAATTTGATTAATTATATTAAAGTTAATTACAAAACTGAGGTGTAACTATGCTGAAAGATAAAAAAATAGCGATAATCATTTTAACTCCAGCCGCCAAAAAAATAGCTCTAAAGCTAAAAAAAGTAGCCAGCAGCTTGGATATATATTCACCAAAAAAGTTAAAAGATAAGAATGATCAATTTTGTTATTTTGATTCATTTAAAACAACAGTAAATGATATATTTAATAAATATGATGGCTTAGTTTTTATTATGGCCCTGGGGATAGTTGTGCGGATAATTGCCCCGCTGCTGAATAGCAAAAAAACTGATCCAGCTGTAATAACAATTGATGACTCAGGCCAGAATGTAATTAGTACTCTTTCCGGTCATTTGGGAGGAGCAAACCAGCTGACAGCAGAAATTGCAGATATTTTAGAATCTAATCCTGTAATTACTACCGCCACGGACTGCAGTAATCAGCCTGCATTTGACCTTTTAGCTCAGAAACTCAACTGTAAAATAGAACCTTTTAAAAGATTAAAAAAAGCAAATGGAGCTTTACTATTTGGTAAAGAAGTTCATATTTATACTGATTATAAAATTAATATTAAAGAAACTGAAAAATTAAAAAAGCATAGCTTAAATTATGTTAATAACGAGATTAAAGATGATGTTTTTGAAGTTATAATTTCCAATCAGCAGTATGAATTAAAAGAAAATCAGCTGCAGTTAATTCCTAGAAATATTACTATTGGCATTGGCTGTAGAAAAAACACATCTTTTTTAGATATTAAAAGTGCATTAAATTCAATTTTGATTGAAAATGATTTATCTCAAAAAAGCATAAAAAAATTAGCAACTATTGATTTAAAAAGAAATGAAAAAGGCATTTTAAAGCTGGCAGAAGAAAACGGCTGGCCCCTGGAAATAATTGAGCGAAAAAAAATTAGAGAAATCGAAGATAGTTTAAAAATAAAAAAATCAGATTTTGTAAAAAAAACAATTGGAGTTGCAGCAGCAGCAGCCCCGGCAGCAATTTTGGCATCAAACAACGGGAAATTAATAGTAGATAAGCAAAAATATCCAGGGATTACTCTAGCAGTTTTTGAGGAGGAAGTAAAAGATGAATAAGAAAATCGTTATTGCCGGCAGTCGGAGTGGAGTTGGTAAAACTACAATATCATTAGGTTTAATGGCAGCACTTAAAAAGCGCGGGCTTAAAGTACAGCCATTTAAAGTTGGACCAGATTATATAGATCCTGGTTTTCATACTTTAATCTGTAGTAGGAATTCTTATAATTTAGATAGTTATTTTTTGGGAACAGCTGGAGTTAAGGAAGTCTTTTCAAAAAATAGTAAGCAGGCTGATATCTCGATCATTGAAGGAGTAATGGGACTTTTTGATGGTAAAGGTAAGAATTCGACCAGCAGCACAGCTGAAATTGCTAAAATTATCAAGGCACCTGTTATTTTAATTATTGATGCTCGCAAGGTTGCTCAGAGTGCTTCAGCAGTAGTCTATGGTTATAAAAATTATGATCAAAAATTAAATCTAAAAGGAGTTATAATTAATAATATCAGCAGTCCTCATCACTTTAAATTATTAAAAGAAGCAATTAAAGCTAAAATGGCTGACTTAGTAGTTTTAGGCTATCTTCCTAAGAATCAAGATCTAGAATTACCGGAAAGACATCTTGGTCTGGTACCAGTTTCTGAAAGTAGTGAACTTAAAGCATACAGTCAAAAATTAGTTAAAGTTATGGAAAAATATATTGATATTGAGCAGTTAATAGAAATTTCGCAAGTCGAATCAGAAGATTTATTTAAAGATAATTTAGCTGCGAAATCAATTAAAAAAGATATGAATAAAGATAATAAATTAAAAAATAAAAATATTTCAAGAGAAGAAAAAGTTAAGGTAAATAGTTTTTCGAAAAATTTTAAAGAAAAAATAGAATCGGCAAATATAAAAATAGGTATTGCCTTTGATCAGGCTTTTAACTTTTATTATCAAGCAAATTTAGATCTTTTAAAAGCAGCGGGAGCACAAATTGTTGAGTTCAGCCCCTTAACAGCTTCTAGATTACCTGAAGTAGATGCAGTTTATCTGGGAGGAGGATTTCCCGAAAGTTTTTTGCGGGAACTTGCTGCAAATAGAGGATTTAAAAGTGATTTTAAAGAAAAAGTCAAAGAGGGACTTCCAGTTTATGCAGAATGTGGAGGGTTAATGTATTTCTGCAGTCAGATCAAAGATTTTGAAGGCAGGGAATATCAAATGCTGGATTTAATTCCGGCTGAAATAGAAATGACTTCTAAATTACAGGAAATGGGATATCAAGAAGTTGAGGCTTCAGCTGATAATTTATTATTTAAAAAAGGAGAAAAAGCAAGAGGACATGTTTTTCATTATTCCAGAATTTCAGAGATTGATCAAAATGTAAAAAAAAGTTATAATTATCGAAACAAAGAAGAAGGTTACAGCAGTCTGGATAATATTTTAGCATCCTATATACATCTGCATTTTGCTTCTAATCTTCAAATAGTGAAAAATTATTTGGAAAAAGCTTTAATCTATAAAAAAAGTAGAGGTGCTTAATTTGCAGCTTATATTATTTTTAGTTATTGCCTTAATTATAGATTTGATTATTTCTGATCCGGACTGGATTACACATCCTGTTGTAATAATAGGAAGCTTAATAACTTTTTTGGAAAAATATTTACAAAAAGAAAAAGATGATGCTTTAGCTGCTAAATTGAAGGGTGGAGTTTTAGTAATAATAGTTTTATTAGTTAGCTATTTTATCTCAAATTATATTATTCAGCAGTCACTGCGGCTAAATGAATATTTTGCTTATTCTATTGAAATAATTTTTTTAAGTTTAATGCTGGCCTTAAAGGGTTTGATCAAGGCTGGTAAAGAAGTTTATTTTGCCCTCAAAGTTAATGATTTGGAACAGGCCAGAAAAAAAGTGGATTTAATTGTGGGTAGAGACTGCAGTCAGAGCAGTCGTCAGGAAGTTATTAGAGCAGTTTTAGAAACTCTGGCCGAAAATACTTCCGATGGAATTTTGGCACCTGCCTTTTATTATCTCTTAGGAGGGCTTCCACTTGCTGTTACATATAAGGCAGTAAATACTATGGATTCGATGCTGGGGTATAAAAATAATACATATATAAATTTTGGTTATGCAGCAGCTAAAACTGATGATTTTTTTAATTATATTCCCGCTAGAATTACAGCTTTTTTAATTATTGCAGCTTCTTTTCTGCTTGATTTAGATTTTAAGTCAGCTTTTAAAACAGTTTTAAATGATGCCGAAAAACATCCCAGTCCTAATGCTGGTTATCCAGAGGCAGCGGCGGCAGGATCACTTTCTCTTCGTTTTGGAGGGTACAATTATTATCATGGGCAGCAGAGTTTTAGAGCCTATATCGGACAAAAAAAGAAAAAGTTTGAAGCTAATGATATTTTAAAGTTAAATAAGATAATTTATTATACGGTTGGATTATTTATAATATTAGCTTTAGTTATTTTTGCTTTGATTTAGAAATATTAACAGTTTGAAAATATTAGAATAAATATTTATCAAGTTAAATTTTAAATTTAAGTTAGTTATGAAAGTTTAGTTATGAAAGGAGAAAGAATTGTGCAGCAAGTTATACTTAGAGTTCCAGGCAGCTGTGGAGAACTGCTTCAGGGAAGCATAGATGACCAGAATTTTTTGATTTCCTGCCCGATAAATTTATATACTAAAGTAAATGCTCATTTTACTGATTCTGAAAATAAAATAATTATCAATAAAAATAACTCTAGCACAGAAAACACTTATAAAACAGAAATTGCTGTTAAAAAAATATTGAATCATTATAATTTTAAAGAGAAAGCTGTAAAAATCAGACTAAACTCTGAATTAATATCCGGAATTGGAATGGCTTCTTCCACAGCAGATATAAGTGCTGCAGGGGCTGCTGTGATGCTTTTATTAAAAAATAAAGTTGATTTTAAGCTTTTAAAAAAAATATGTCTTGATCTAGAACCCACTGACAGTGTTTTTTTGGAAGGAATTAGATTTTTTGATCACTTAAATGGAAAAAAAGATTATTTACTTACTGCTTTTCCTCCTGAAATAGATATATTAATCTTTAAGGAAAAAGGAACTGTGGATTCTCTTAGTTTTAATCAATCAGAAAAATTAAATCTTTTAAATAAAAATAAAGAAGAAAAAATAAAAAAATCTTTTAAATTAATAAAAAGTGGTTTTAAAAAAAATAATTATTATTTGTTAGGAAAAGGTACTACTTTGAGCAGTCTTGCTCATCAAAAAATTCTTTATAAAAAAGATCTGAATAAGTTATTACAGATAATTAAAAAGAATGATAGAATTTATGGAATTAATATTGCTCACAGCGGTACTATGATTGGAGTTTTAGCCGCTAAAAATTTAAATTCAGAAAAAATTTTAAAAGAAATTAGAGAAAAAACAGAGCTTGAGTATTTAAAAAGAGTTAAAATAATTTCTGGTGGAATAGAAAGGAGGGTTAATGATGGAACATTTGCATGGAGGCAGATTAATTGAGGCGGCTCAAGAAAACAATTTGGATCCTGATGAAATCATTGATTTTAGTGCCAATATTAATTTTTTAGGACCCCCGTCTTCACTTTTAGAAGCTATTAAAAATAATATCAATAAAATAGAAAATTATCCTGAGGTCAATTCGAAATCACTTAAAAATGCTATAGCAAAAAAACACTTTCTTGATCCTGAGCAGGTAACAGTTGCTAATGGTGCAGCCGAAATGATCTACCAGCTGACAAAGATATTAAAACCCAAAAAAGTTATGGTGATTGATCCTACATTTTCGGAATATGAACTTGCAGCAGAGTCAGCAAATGCAGCAATAGAACATTTCAGTTTAAGTAAAAGAGCTGATTTTAAACTGGATCTAGAAAAGTTAAAAATAAGCTTAAATAAAGATATTGATCTATTATTTATCTGTAATCCCAATAATCCAACTGCTCATTTATTAAAAACATCTGAACTTGAAAGTATAATTCAAAAAGCAGCTAAAGAAGAGATTGTTGTGGTAATAGATGAAGCCTTTATAGATTTCTTAACTGAGCCAGATAAATATTCAACAATTAACTTATTAGACATCTATAATAATTTAGTAATACTTAAATCAATGACCAAACTTTTTGCTATTCCAGGTTTAAGGTTGGGTTATGCTCTAACAAATAAAAACTTAAGTTTAGAACTAGAAACTAAAAGAGATCCCTGGTCAGTTAATTATTTTTCGCAGCTGGCTGGAGAAATTATTTTTTCCAATCAGCAGGAAATAAAAGATTATGTTAAATTGAGTCGAGAAAAAATTGCTGCTGAAAGAAAATACCTTTATCAAAAACTAAAAAAATTCAAGAGACTAAAAGTTTATCAGCCAACAACTAATTATATTTTTATAGATATTTCAGAAACAAATTATAACTCAGCAGAATTGAAACAGGAACTTTCCAAAGCAGCTATTTTAATTCGTAATTGTGATAGTTATTATAACTTACAGGATAACTATATTAGAGTTGCTGTTAAAAACAGAAAGTCAAATAAGATCTTAATTGAAAAATTGAAAACGATATTAGGTTAAAAAGGGGGAGATTGAAATGGGGGTTATTTTAATTCAGGGTGGTGCCAGAAGCGGTAAAAGCAGCTTTGCTGAACTGATTGCAAAGAAAATTGCTGGTCTGGATGTTATTTATCTAGCAAGTGGTGTTGTAACTGATTCAGAAATGGAATTAAGGATAGAAAAACATCAAAAGCAGAGACCGTCTGAATGGCAGACAGTAGAAGAAGCTTATAGTATTAGTTCATATTTAAAAAATATAGAAAAAAATAAAACCATTTTATTTGATTGTTTAACTACTTATCTTGGTAATTTAATTTTTAAAAAACAAAATAAAGATTTTGAAAAAATGGAAGCTGAAATTTTAGATGAAGTAGAGATTATTTTAAAAATTGCTAGAAAAAAAGAATTAAATTTGATTATAGTTCAGAATGAAACAGGTAAGGGAGTTGTACCAGCTTCTAAAATGGGCAGAGATTTTAGAGATATTTCGGGAAGAGCTGCTCGTATGGCAGCAGAATATGCTGATAAAGTTTATTTAGTTCAGGCTGGGCTGCCGCTTGAGATTAAAGAAAAAGGATTGAAAAACATTAAAAAATTTACTTTAGATGACGAGGAGGTTAGGGTGCTTTGAAAAAAATTATAAATAATTTTTTTACTGCTCTAACTTTTATGAGTCGAGTTCCGGTTAAGCTAAAAGAAATTTCAGAATTAAAGATCAATTATTTCCCACTGGTCGGACTTTTACTAGCAGTTATTATTATTATAAGTGAATATTTTCTATCATATATTTTTGCTGTTGAGATCAGGGCGTTATTATTACTAATAATTTATGTTTATTTAACCGGAGCACTGCATTTAGATGGTCTGGGAGATTTTGCAGATGGTTTTTTTGCAGGTAGAGATAAAGAAAAAACCATAAAAATTATGCATGATTCAAATTCTGGTATTTTTGCTCTTGTGACTTTAATTTTAATTTTAGCTTTGAAATATCTGCTTTTTAAAGAACTTTTGCTTCGAGGAAATATACAGGCGATTATAATTATGGCTGTACTAATTCGCTATATTTTAGGCTATGTTGTAATATTTATTAAGCCAGCAGAGAGCAGTATGTTAGGAGGTGCTTTGAGTAAAAGTGCAGAGTTGATTGACTTGTTTTATAGTACTTTGATAACAATTTCAATTTTTTATAGTTATTTTTATTTTACAAAATCATTTTTTCTTTATCCAATATTATTATCGGTAGTTATTACTTCATTTTTAGTTATTTATTTAGCCAGCTGGAGCCATAAAAAGCTGGGAGGAATCACTGGAGATATTCATGGAGCGATAATTGAATTGGGAGAATTAATTTTTCTTTTAACTCTAAGTATTTTTTAAGACCTAAAAATATAACAAAGGTGGTTTATAAAACATGAAAAATTATAACTCGATTAGTATAAAGAATTCAAAAACTTCACTTTTAGTTAAAGTTTCTCTGTTAACAGCTTTATCTGTAGTAGGATCATATATTAAATTTCCTGGACCGGTTGGGAGTATTGCCCTTGATTCTTTGCCTGGATATTTAGGAGCTATAATTATTGGAGGTCCAGCTGGAGGAATTGTTTTAGCTTTAGGGCATTTACTTTCTGCTCTTAATTCTGGTTTTGTTCTGGGGCCAATTCATTTATTAATTGCATTGATTATGGGAATCTGTGGTTTGATATTTTCATATTTTATTGAAAAAAATGTTTATCTAGCTGTAGTTATTACTACATTTTTAAATGGAGTAGCAGCAGCTGCTGTTTTAATACCTTTTTTTGGAATCCCATTTTTTTATGGAACAGCTCCGGTTCTGACAGTGGCTTCATTTGTCAATATTTTATTAGCAGTAGTTGTTGCTAAATATTTAAAAGATAAGGTGGGAAATTAATAAATGAAAGTAATTAATAGTCTTCGTGATATTTCTCTGCTGCAGATTAACGAAAAAGAGGTTCTGGTAATTGCCTGTGATTCTGCAGGAGGCATAGGCGAAAAAAAATATGACCAAATAAAAGTTTCTAATAAAATTCTTGGTAAATATACTGTAAAGGTGCCTTTGATGGAGGTTATGTCTATTGGAGCTGAAGTTATTTCAGTAATTGATAATCTTGCAGTAGAGTATAATCCGACAGGTAAAGAAATTATTGCAGGAATTAAGGAGAACCTTAAGCTGATTAATTCAGCTGAACTTTTAAATGGGAGTACAGAAGAAAATATAAAGACGGTTCAGACTGCTTTAGGAGTAACAGTGATTGGAAAAACAAGTCTGGAAAAATTAAAAAAATATACTTTTTCTAACAAGAATAATATTATTGCAGCAGCTGGTTTACCTTTAGTTGGAGAAAATTTAATCAAATATAAATCAAAAGCAGTTAATTTCAAAAAATTTCTTAAGCTTAAAGAGTTAGACTATATTAATCAATTTTTACCAGTGGGCTCTAAAGGTATTTTATATGAGGCAAAAATTCTGGCTAAAGAAAATAATTATGATTTTGAACTAATAAATAATAAACTTGATTTAGTAAAATCAGCCGGGCCAGCCTCAGTGATTTTACTGAGTCTTAAAGAAAAAAAATTCTCTAAATTAAAAGACGAAATCGATCTTCCTTTAAATAAAATTGGGAAATTGGTGTAAATATAGTTATGTTTTTTTAAAATTGGAATGTATATTTATCAGCACTAATATTGAATTTGAGAATTTGTTTTAATAAAATTAAGAAAATAAGGATGATTAAATTGGGGAAAAATTATATTATAGGTACTCGTGATAGCAATCTTGCTTTAAAACAGTGTAATATAGTAAAAGAAAAATTACAAAAAAAATTTCCGGAGATAGGATTTGAATTTAAAGAAATTTCAACAAAGGGAGATCGAGAAAGAGATAAAAAATTTGCTGATATTAATGCAGAAGGTATTTTTGTTAGAGAAATAGAAATGGCCCTAATTTCGGGGGAAATTGATCTGGCAGTACATAGTTTTAAAGATCTTCCTACTAGGTTGCCCAAAGATTTAGAAATTGCAGCAATTGTTGATCGTGCTAATCGTTATGATGTACTTGCAGGGGCAGAAAAAAAGCTGGATGAATTACCTAAAGGAGCAAGGCTTGGAACTGGAAGTTTACGTCGAAAATCACAGCTTTTAGCTTACCGTTCTGATTTAGAGATTGTTCCTATCAGAGGCAATGTAGAAACGCGATTAAAAAAAATTGAAAGTCATAATCTCGATGGGGTAATTTTAGCTGCAGCCGGTCTGGAGCGTTTAGGACTTAAAGCACAGATTACAGAATATTTATCACCCGAGATTTGTCTTCCAGCTGCCAGACAGGGTGCAGTAGCAGTAGAAATTAGAAAAGAAAGTACTGAGCTAAAAAAAATTTTAAAAATGGTTGAAGATAAAAATACTGCTCTTGAAGTCTGGACAGAGCATGCATTTTTAAAAGAAATGGAAGCTGGATGTCATGCACCACTTGCAGCAGAAGCATTAATTAAAGCTGAAAAATTAACTTTAACAGGAGCGGTTGGGAAAATAGATGGCAGTAAAATTATAAAAAGAAAAGTCAGTACCAAAAAATTAAATTTAAATTCATTAAAAAAATTAGGAGAAGGTCTGGCACAAAAAATGAAAGCGGATGGTGCAGCTGAAATTTTAGCTAGACTAAAAAAATAAAAAGGAGAATAAAAAATGGGAGCAAAGGTTTATTTAACTGGAGCCGGTCCAGGTGATCCGTCTCTTTTAACATTAAAAGCAAAAAGAGCAATTGAAAAGGCCGACGTTATTTTATATGATCGTCTCGCAAATAATCGTTTTTTAGAATATGCCAGCAGTGAAGCTGAAAAAATCTATGTTGGTAAAAAAGCAAAGAATCATCACTATACTCAGTCTGAAATTGAGACTTTAATGATTGAAAAAGTTAAAGTTGGAAAAACTGTCTGCCGGCTTAAAGGAGGAGATCCTTTTGTTTATGGTCGTGGGGGTGAAGAGGCCTTAAAATTAAAAGAAGCAGGAATTGATTTTGAAATAATTCCTGGTATTAGTTCTTCACTTGCGGTACCGCTTTATGCAGGGATTCCACTGACACAGAGACATTTAGCATCTTCTTTTGCTGTGATTACTGGACATGAAGCAGCTGACAAAGAAAAAAGCACAATTGATATTGAAAAAATTGCAGCTGCTGTAGATACTCTGGTAGTTCTAATGGGGGTTGGTAAATTAGCTCAGACTGTTGAAAGAGTTTTAACTGCTGGTAAAAGTCCGGAAACTCCTGTGGCTTTAGTTCGCTGGGGAAGTCGATCCAAGCAGCAGACTATAACTGGCACCTTAGACAATATAGTTCAAAAAGTTGAACAGGCAAATTTTAAGCCACCAGCAGTAATTGTGATTGGAAGTGTTGTTAATTTACGAAAAGAGCTGTCTTGGTTTGAAAACAAAAAATTGTTGGGTAAAAATATTTTAGTTACTAGACCTAATAAACAGGCAATTTCTTTTATAGAAATGATTGAAGGAGAGGCTGGCAGCGCTGTTTTTGCTCCAACAATTGAGATTAAAGCAGCGGGAAATATTGGTCCTCTACAGAAAGCAGTTGATAATTTAGAAAACTATAGCCATTTAATTTTTACTTCGGTTAATGGTGTTAAATATTTTATGCAAGAACTGAATCGCCAGCAGCTTGACTTAAGAGCTCTGGCTGGAATGAAAATAATGACAATTGGTTCTAAAACTGCTGCAGAATTAAAAGCAAATGGAATTAGAGCAGATTTTTTACCTGAAGATTATTCAACTTCAGGAATCTTAGATTATTTAAGAAAACTTCAGAGTAAAGGTGAAATTAATTTGAAACAAGCTTCATTTTTATTACCTCGAGCAGATATTGCTCCTAAAATACTTGAAGAAGAACTTATAAATATGGGAGCAAAAGTTAAAAATGTTGAAGCTTACAAAACAGAAGCAGTTGAGATGAAGGTAGAAATTTTGGATCTGCTTAAAAATGATGATCTTGACTTATTAACTTTCACCAGCTCTTCAACAGTAGATAATTTTATTATTGGTTTAGAAAAATTGATTAAGAATCAAAATGAATATGAATTTTTAGAAAATGATTCAAAAGAAATTGATCAACAAAAATTATGGCAGCAGTTAAAAGAAATCCCAGCTGCTTGTATCGGTCCTGTAACAGCCAATCAAGCTAAAAAATATGGACTGAATGTTAAAATTACAGCAGCAGAATATACTATTGAAGGTTTATTTGATGCAATTTTAAAATATTATTTATAAATGGAGGTTTTTGAAATGGATTTAAATAGAAGACCGAGACGTTTACGCAGATCAAAAAATATTAGGGATTTAGTAAGAGAAACAAATTTGTCTGCAGCAGACTTTGTTAAACCATTATTTGTAGTTAATGGTGAAAATATAAGAGAAGAAATTTCTTCAATGCCTGATAACTATCACTTATCTTTAGACCAGTTAAAAAAGGAAGTTAAAAGGCTTTTAGATCTAGGAATTAAAGCAATTATACTTTTTGGGCTGCCTAAATACAAAGATGCAGAAGGTTCCAGTGCCTGGCAGCAGAATGGAATAGTACAAAAAGCTGTTCGACAGCTTAAAAAAGAATTTCCAGAACTTTTAATAATTACTGATCTTTGTTTATGTCAGTATACTGATCACGGCCACTGCGGAATCTTAGAAAACGATAAAATTAAAAATGATGCAACTTTAGATAGATTAGCTAAAATTGCACTTTCACATGCAGAAGCCGGTGCAGATATGATAGCTCCCTCAGATATGATGGACGGGAGAGTAGCAAAAATAAGACAGACATTAGATGAAAATGAATTTAAAGAAATAGGAATCATGGCCTATTCTGCTAAATATCATTCATCATTTTATGGTCCTTTCCGTGATGCTGCACATTCAGCACCAGGCCAGGGTGACCGCAGCAGTTATCAGATGGATGCTGCTAATTCTGATGAAGCTTTAAGAGAAATAGAATTAGATATAAAAGAAGGTGCAGATATTATAATGGTTAAACCTGCTCTTTCTTATTTAGATATCATTCAAAAAGCCAGTGATAACTTTAATCTACCTCTGGCAGCTTATAATGTAAGTGGAGAATATTCAATGGTTAAAGCTGCGGCGGAAAAAGGATGGATTGATGAAAAGAGTGTTGCTTTAGAAATTTTAACCTCTATTAAAAGGGCTGGTGCAGATATTATTATTACATACTGGGCTGATAGTGCTGTTCAGTGGTTAAATGAATAATTGAAATTTAATAAACAGTAAATGTCTCGGTCTAAAAATATTAGCTAAGGAGAGATTTTGATGAGAGATAAAAGAAAAAAATCAAGACAAGCTTTTAAAAAAGCACAAAAATTTATTCCAGGTGGAGTCAACAGTCCAGCACGGGCTTTTTCGGCTGTAGAAATGGAACCAATATTTATTGAAAAAGGAGATGGTGCTTATCTTTACGATATTGATGGTAATAAGTACTTAGATTATGTAAATTCCTGGGGCCCGATGATTTTAGGCTATAATCCACCTCAGGTAATAAAAAAATTAAAAAAACAGCTCAAAAAAGGCACAAGTTTTGGAGCTCCAACTGAAATCGAAACAGAAATTGCGCAATTAATAACAGATTTTTATCCGGCAGTTGACAAAGTGAGAATGGTTAATTCTGGTACTGAAGCTACAATGAGTGCGATTAGGCTGGCGCGGGGATATACAGGCAGGGATAAAATAATTAAACTTGAAGGTTGTTATCATGGGCATGGAGATAGTCTTTTAGTTGATGCAGGTTCTGGGGTTGCAACTCTTGGGATTAAAGGTAGCCCTGGAGTAACTGAGAATACAGCTAAAGAGACAATAGTAGCTCCTTATAATGATCAGGAGGCAGTTGAAAAAGTTTTTGCTGAATATGGATCTGAGATTGCAGCTATTATTTTAGAACCCGTAACTGGTAATATGGGAGTTATTGCTCCTGAAACTGGTTATTTAGAATTTTTAAGAGAAATCACCCGCAAAAATGAGACACTTTTAATTTTTGATGAAGTAATGACAGGTTTTCGCCTGGCCCGTGGAGGAGCTCAAGAATTGTATGGGCTTGAGCCTGATTTAAGTACTTTTGGTAAAATAATAGGTGGAGGAATGCCTGTTGGTGCCTATGCTGGCAAAAAAGAAATTATGGATTATGTTGCGCCTATTGGGCCGGTTTATCAGGCAGGAACTTTATCTGGTAATCCGATGGCTATGCAGGCAGGATTAGCTACTTTAAAAGAATTAAAAAACAAAAAGATATATGATCAGCTAGAAGCAAAAGCAGAAAAACTGGAAAAAGGATTTAAAAAGAATATTAAAGATCTTAATTTCCCTGCTTATTTTAATCGAGTTGGCTCAATGTTTACCTTATTTTTTACTGAGAAAAAAGTAAAAAATTATCAGGATGTTAAAAACTGCAATTTAGAACTTTTTGCAGCTTATTTTAAAGAAATGATAGAAGCAGGAATTTATTTACCACCTTCTCAGTTTGAAGCAAACTTTATTTCTTCAGCTTTAAGTGAAGAAAATTTAGATAAAACAATTGCAGCTAATTATCAGGCTTTAAAAAAATTAAAGGCTGAATTATAAACGAAAGAATTAAACAGTTTTAAATTATCTATAAAAAGAATAATAACCACTATTTTTATTGAGAAAAAAGGATATTTAAAAACTATCTTGAAAATAAATTATAGTAGATAAATTAAGTAATGATCTCAATTTATAGATGGAGGTGATTAGATATCAATAATAATTATAGTTTAAATGAACTTATTAATGTTGAAGCTTTGCAGGGTATACAGGATAAATTTGCTGATGCGACAGGCTTAGCAGCTGTTATTGTTAATCGAGAAGGAATACCTGTTACTAAACCTAGTAATTTCACTTCCTTCTGTACTACAGTTAGATTATGTAACAAAGGATTTCAAAAATGCAAATTATCTGATTCTCAGGGAGGTATAAATGCTAAAGAACGAGGCAGACCGGCCCCTTTTGTTTGCGAACATGGATTGATAGATGTAGCCGCTCCTATTATTTTGGAAAACAGTTTCATAGGTACTATTTTATGCGGTCAAATAATTTCTGAGGAAGAAGGAAGAGAAAAAACATTTGCGAGAGTTAAAGATAGAGTTAAAGATTATGATATTGATTTTGAAATTTTAAAAGAAAAATTTAATGATGTTGAAGTTTTGCCCCATGAAAAAATAGTTGCTGCAGCAGAATTTCTATCTTTATCAGCAAATTATATAGCTAAAATGGGATTAGCAAATATTTATCAGCAGGAATTAATAGAAGAATCTAGAAATAGAAGACAGTTAGAAGAACATTTAAGAACTAAACAATTAAAGATATTACAATCACAAGTAAATCCGCATTTTCTATTTAATGTTCTTAATTCAATTGCTAGATTAGCTTTGATAGAAAATGCTCAGGAAACAGAAGAAGTCACTTATGCTCTTTCTGATCTGCTGAGATATAGTTTAAGGAATATAGAAGAAATAGTTAATTTAAAGGATGAATTAAATTGTGTTAATGATTATATTGTAATCCAAAAAAAGCGTTATCGTGATCAATTTAAATTTGAGATTGATATTGATGAGAAACTTTATGATATAAATATTCCTTTATTATCTATTCAACCACTAATAGAAAATTCAATTATTCATGGATTTAAAGAAAGAGATTCTGGTACTATTGAAATAAAGTCAAAAGAAATGGAAAAAAAGGTTGTTATAATAGTTAAAGATGATGGTGCTGGAATAAGTCATAATATTTTAAATAATATTTTAAGTTATGAAGATGAAAACAAAGAAAAAATAACTACTCATATTACTGGTATTGGAATAAATAATGTGCATAATAGATTAAAATATTATTTTGGTGATGAATATGGACTTGAAATTAAGAGTGAATTAGGTAAGGGAACAGAAGTTAAAATTAATTTACCGAAAATTAATGATTAACAGTTGTTTTTAAATTAAAATTCTTATTTATTGAAGTTTATAAATCAATCCAAGCATGGGAGGATTGTAATGTACAAAATAATGATAGTCGATGATGAATATCTTGAAAGAGAGGCTCTTTCAATTATTTTAAAAAATAGATGTATTATTAAAGATATAGATATTATTGGAACAGCCTCTAATGGTGAAGAAGCGGTTGAACTTGCAAAATCAAATAAAATTGACATTATATTTATTGACATTAAAATGCCTAAAAAAGATGGTCTGCAGGCTGTAAAAGAAATAAAAAGTATTTTGCCTGAGGCAAAATTTGTTATAATGACAGCCTATGATGAATTTGAATATGTTCAAGAAGCATTAAAACTTAATATAGAAGAATATTTTTTAAAACCTGTAAAACCAACGAAAGTAGATTCTGTAATGAAAAAAGTAACTGAAAAAATAAGAATAAGAAGAGAAGAAGAAGAAGTTAAAGAAAAAATGAAAGAAAAGTTAAATATGGTACTTCCTTATATTAAAATGTCTTTTGTTTTTGATCTTATTTTCTTAGATATAGATACTGTTGAAGAAATTAAGAATAGAGCCAGTTTTTTTAATATAAAAGATCTTCCTTCAGCTGTAATGATTGCTGATATAGATAAATTTGCAAGAAGAACAGTTAATCAAGATGAAATAGAAAGGCAGCTTCTAAAAAAGAAGGTTTTTAATATAATAAAGGAGTTTGCGGTTGATTATCCGTCTTTGATGATTGTTCCAATGTCAAGTGATAAAATTATAATATTATATTTTGGGAATGAGAAATATAAAAATAAACATATTAAAAATTGGCTGCGGCAAATTGCCAATAAAATGGTAAATAATATAAAGGAAAAGACAGATTTTACAATTACCATTGGAATAGGAAGTTATTATAATGATCCTAAAGTAGTAGATCGTTCCTATTATGAGGCCTTAGGAGCAATTAGAAATTCATTTCTTTTAAAAGAAAAATCGGTAATTCATTGGGAAGATGTTAAAAATAACGATTATGAAGATCTTGCTTATCCTTATGAGATTGAGCTAAAATTATTAGAAAAATTAAAATCAAACAAGCTAAATCAGTTATCAAATTTAATCGATACGCTTTTTGAAAATTGGCAGATAGATGATAACTTTAATTCAATGCTTGTAAAATCTAGATTATTAGAATTAATGGGAGTTTTATCGCGGGCAGCAGTTGAGGCAGGTGCGAAATATAAGGATGTATCACCTTTAAATTATAAATATATAAAAGAACTTTTTGATATTAATAATGTAATTGATTTAAAAGAATGGCTGTACTCATTATGTATCAAACTATCTCAAAAAATTGATGAAGTAGATGAAGAATTTAAAGAAAAAATAATTTATAATGGAGTTAAGTATATTAATTCAAATTATACAGATGACATTTCTTTAAGTGAAGCAGCAGCAGCCTCAAACTTAAGTGAACATTATTTTAGTAGAATTTTTAAAAAAGAAATGGGATGTACATTTAAAGAATATATTACCGAGTTAAGAATGGAATCAGCAAAAAGGAAGTTAAAAAAGCATGATGACAACATTTCTAATATAGCAAAGGAGATAGGATATAATAATCCTGGTTATTTTAGTCGAGTCTTTAAAGAATATGAGGGGGTATCACCTTCAACATATAGGAATCCTTAAACAAATAAATTAATTGATGGTAGTTACTTACTTAAAAGTAACTGCCATTTTTTTATGCACAGGTAATTATAATTTCTTGTTATAATATTACAAAAGTATGTTATAAAAAAAATAAAGGTTTGGTCCCAAAAAGCCTAAATAAATATCCGTAATCAAAAAATATTTAAGTTGTTAAACCGTAAAATTTTAATTTCTCAGTAAAAATAAAATTATATAGTGTGAAAAAGATCTTTCTGAACTATGGGGTGGCTGGTTTTAATCCTTTCAGTAGCTTTTTGAAGTTTGCTGCTGCAACTTTGAATCCAAACCATATTTTTTGACACACTTCACCCCTGACAGGCATATCATCGACATTGTATTTGCGTCTGAAGACAGAAGGTAGTCCTTCTACACCAGCTCTCTGATTGCATTCTTTAATATATTCTTTTTCACCCATTGTTTTTCTGAGTTTTCCAGTTTCATATTGTTTTTCAGTAAAATTGATTGAGTTATGTTTTTTCTTGGCTTTAATTCTGCATTCTGATTTCAGTCTGCAGCCAGCACATTTCTCTTTATCAAAGATAGCATAAAATGAGTTTTTCTTCTGGTTTTTCTCCTGATAATCAGGATCTTTATCATTGGCACAGCTTAGAATATTTTCATAGTCAGAGTCAAGATCAAAGTTTTCATAAACAGTCATTTTGTCAGCAGCAGGTTTTTTACCCATTAATTCACCAGGCATATATTTAATACCAGCTTTAATAGCTTTTTTGGCCAGGTCATAGCTGTAGTAAGCACCATCCATAAAAAGTTTAAATGGATTTTCTGGATCATCTTTAACTGCAGGATCATCAGCTAATTTATCTAAAGTATCAGCACTAAAACTCTGGTCAGCATAGATATTTGGTTTAAAATCATAACTTTTGATTACAGAATTATCACCATCAAAAAACTCAACTACATTGGCTGTGTAACCAATATTTGCTTCATATTTTTGTCTGAAAGTTGCATCTGGATCACTGGGATTCTGAAGAATATCAGATCCTAATTCTGTACCATCTTTAGCTTCAATATTATCAGGATCAACATCATCAAAATCATTATCATCATGATCTGTCTGTTCTCCAAGCATTCTTTTTAGAAGCAGAAACTCTTCGGTGTCAGTAACTTCATTGCCTGCTTTAACTGCTGTATCATAAAGAGTTTTAGCATCTTCTAAAAGCTTTTGGAGTTTGCTTTTAGTTTCATCATTTTTAGTCCGATAAATGACATCATTTCTGTGGGACTCTTCAAGATAGACTTCCAGCCCTTCAGGGATAAGGTCTTTAGATAATTTAGAAAGCATTTTGATGAACTTTGCATTAACAGAGTATACAAGTTCTATTCTGGATAATTCTCTGGCAGAAGAAGAAACCATAAAAGAGTCAATTCTT
>JBNJFG010000011.1:0-47674 GCA_051746665.1 Bacillota bacterium | reverse complement strand
CTAAACTTCCATCAGCAAGTTTTATTGGCTCAGCAAGAGATTCCTTTTCAGTTTCCTTAATATTTTTAAAAGCTTTTCCTTTAATTAAAACATCAAATGCTGCCTGAAAATATGTAACTGAAAATATTTGAGCGAAATTTCTTCCAAATTTTTCTTCCAACAGTGATTCATCCTCATTATATTTTTTATCTAAAAAAGCATAATAATATTCTTCTATGCTGCGCCAGCGTTCTTCTATATTATATCTGTTAAAAATCCAGGGATTTAATCCCATAATTATTTTATCAGGCATTTTTCCACTTTCTTTGTAGATTTCTGTTATTGCTATATAATCTTCTAAAACCGCACCGGAAACACCATGATTAAAAAAACCGTCACTTTCAATCATTTCTTCTCTAATTTGTAAAGAACGACTGGATCCTAAAACAGCAACTTCATTTTTCTTTTTCAGCTTTTTGATATATTCCTTTTGAAAAATTCGCTCATCATAATTATATACTCCGGCAGCATTTTTATCATTTATTAATATTTCTGCCATTTCCTTTTCAAATTTATTATTAAAAAGATTTGCTGGATCTACAAAATAATTTGTAAGTATAATTATTAAAATAAGCGGAATAACAAATATTAGTCCTTTTTTAATAAGTTTTATCATAATTAACTCTCCAATCCACTAAAATTGAAAATATATAAATTCAGTTTCTCCATAAACTCCCAAAGCTAAAATCAAAATTATTAAAGCATAATAAGCTGCCCAACGAAATACAAGTGGTTTTTGATTTAAAAATTCTCTAACACTAACTTTTCTCTGCATTAAATGAACACTTTCCATGATAATTATCACAGAAATTGCAATTATGAGTTCAGATTGGTTTAAACCATACCCTATTACAGCTGCCCTAAAATTTTCCCAGCTGCTGAGCTGAGTTCCTAGAGAAGAAAATAAATTATTTACTACATAAACTGCATCAGCTAAAGAATTAGCCCTAAAAAATATCCAGCCAAAATTAACCAGGGAAAAAGTTACTAATACCTGCCACCATTTATTTAATAGCGGCAGCTTATTAATTCCAATCATAGATTTAATATTTTTTCTGATTTTAACTGTAGAGATACTGATTATTTGATATAAACCATGTAATCCACCCCAGATAACAAAGGTCCAGGCTGCACCATGCCAGAGTCCACTTACTAAAAATGTTACGAAAAGATTAAAATAATATCTACCTTTTTTAACTCGATTACCCCCAAGCGGAATATATAAATAATCTTTAAACCAGGTAGAAAGTGAAATGTGCCAGCGGCGCCAGAATTCAGGAATAGATTTGGCATAATAAGGTCTTTTAAAATTTGTCATTAAATCAAAGCCCATCACTCTAGCTGCTCCAATTGCAATACTCGAATAACCCGAAAAATCACAATATATCTGAAAAGCAAAAAATACTGTAGCTAAAATTAAAGTCATACCCTCCAGCCCATCCAGATTATTATATACACCATTGACATACAGAGCTAATCTATCGGCAACAACTACTTTTTTAAAAAATCCCCAGAGCATTAACTGAAGTCCGGAAGCAACCCTGGCTGAATCAAAGTCAATTTTCTTTTTGAACTGAGGCAGCAACCTGGTTGAGCGTTCAATTGGACCGGCAACTAACTGTGGGAAAAAGGAAACATATAAAGCAAAAATACCAAAATGTTTTTCTGCTTCTTTATCTCCACGGTAAACATCTATTGTATAACTTAAAGTTTGAAATGTATAAAAAGATATTCCTACAGGCAGCAATAAATCAAAACTGGGCAAACCTAAATTCATATTAAATGCTCTGACCACTGAAGAAAAAGAATTGTTAAAAAAACCATAATACTTAAAGAAAAAAAGAAACCCTAAATTAACAAATAAACTTAAAAACAGATACTTTTTTCTATCTTCTTTTTTAGCCTGCTGTTCCATTTTTAAGGAAGCAAAATAATCAACAATGGTAGAAAGAATAATTAATATTATATAAGCAGGATTCCAACTCATATAGAAATAATAACTGGCTGCTAATAATAAGACCCACCTATATTTAGAGTTAATAATAAAATAAACTGAAGTTACAATTAAAAAAAATAGTAAAAATTGAAGAGAATTAAAAATCATTAAACTCATCCTTTTTAAAATTTATGATCTAGTTATATAAATTAAATAAAGACTTTTAACAACTTTAAATATAGTCTACTATATTTTTGGGTTTAATTATAGAGTCTTTTCAAAAGTTCATAAAAATTTCAAGATTGACAAGTAAAAGAGAATGATTATATAATTGATTTAAATAATTAAATTTTTCAAAAAGAAGGGAGAAGGGAAAAGTATGAAGAAAATTTTAAAGAAAAGTTATTTATTGCTTTTAGTTTTATTACTAGTATCTCTATTTTCACTTAATTTAGCAGCGGAGGAATATGAAATAGGAATTTCACAATTTGTTGAGCATCCATCTTTAGATTTAGCCAGAGAGGGATTTATTGATCAGCTGGCAGAAGAAGGTTTTGTAGAAGGAGAAAATTTGAAAATCGATATTCAGAATGCACAGGCTGATTTTGCAACCGCTCAAACTATAGCACAAAAATTTAATCAAAATAAAGTAGATTTAGTTTTGGCAATTGCTACACCATCAGCTCAAACAGCTGCAAATGTATTAAATAACACACCTGTTTTAATAACTGCTGTTACTGATCCAGTTGAAGCTGGTATAGTTGAAAGTATGGAAAAACCAGGTGCTAATATTACAGGAACAACAGATATGAACCCTGTAGCAAAACAATTAGAATTAATAAGAGACTTCTTACCAGAAGTAAAAGATATCGGTATTTTGTACAATCCAGGTGAGGTAAATTCTACTGTTCAGGTTAAGCTGGCAAAAGACGCAGCTGAAGAAATGGGAATTAATCTTGAAGAAGCAACAGTTAGCAACAGCAGTGAAGTAAGTTTAGCAGTTTCTTCCCTGGTTGATAAGGTAGATGCAATTTATGTACCAACTGATAATATTATTGTATCTGCTATGCCAACTGTACTCCAGACTGCCCACAATCGTGGAGTGCCTGTGTTTGCTTCTGAAAACAATTCAGTTGAACAGGGTGCCATTGCAACTTTAGGTATCGATTATTATCAGTTAGGAAAACAGACAGGATCTATGGCTGCTAAAATTCTTAATGGTAGTAATCCAGCAGAAATGCCAGTTGAATCTTCAAAAGAACTAAAACTTTATATTAATAAGAAATCTGCTGATGAGATCAAGCTAGCAATCCCAGAAAAATTATTGGAATCTGCTGATACAATTTTTGAATAAAAAATACCTTATTGTAACAATACTTTATTTAAAAATATTGTTTTGATTTCAAAAGTCGATTATAGCTATTAAAAATAATATATAAGCAAAAAAAGAAGCCAGGCTAAATGCCTGGCTTTAATATTTAAAAAAATGGTGGTGAGAGACAGAATCGAACTGTCGACACGTGGATTTTCAATCCACTGCTCTACCGACTGAGCTATCCCACCTAATATGTAATTAAAATAAAAATGGTTGCGGGGACCGGATTCGAACCGATGACCTCCAGATTATGAGCCTGACGAGCTACCGGACTGCTCTACCCCGCGCTATGAATGGTGAGCCATGGAGGGTTCGAACCTCCGACAACCTGATTAAAAGTCAGGTGCTCTACCAACTGAGCTAATGGCCCATTTCTCTTGCGACGCTTTTTATAATATCAACAATATGATGAGTTGTCAAGAAAAAAACAAAAATAATTTAAAAAAACTACTTAAATCATCAAAAACATCACTTTAAGCTTCAAAAGCAACATAATAAAAGACAGACAACTTTTAGCTGCCTGCCTTAAAATCTAAATCTTATGGTAAATAATTTTTAGGGTTAAGTGGTTTTTCATTTTGTAAAACTCCAAAATGAAGATGAGGTCCTGTGCTTAAACCAGTATTTCCGGATAAAGCAACCTGTTGACCTTTATTAACCATTGAGCCCTTAGATACACTAACTTTAGAGTTGTGAGCATAAAGGGTTTCAACACCTCGACCATGATCAATGATAACTGTATAACCAAAACCATTCATCCAACCACTATGTACAACTTCTCCTCCGGCTGCTGCTTTAACTGGAGTCCCAGATGGCACAGCAATATCTAAACCATTATGAAATAATCTTGTCTTTTTAATCGGATGAGTTCTCCAACCAAAATTAGAAGAAATTCTACCATTAACAGGCCAGATCAGAGAGTTTCTGCTTAAATTAAAAGGTCCTCTTTTATAATCTTTAATAATTAGCTCTTCCCCAGCAACAATCCTGTCTCCACGAAGATTATTAGTACGGCGAATTGTATCTACATCAGTACCGTACATTCGAGCAATACTGCTTAAAGCATCTCCACGCTGAATTTTATGGACAATTGTTTTAGAAGAAGATGACTGATTTTGCGTATTTTTATTTGCTGTTTTACTATTTCCATTTGAAGCTTTAGAATCAATAATTGGAAGCACAAGTTCCTGTCCAGCTTTAATGAAATCTGAATTGAGATTATTTGCATTCATTATCTCTTCAACAGGCAAATTTCTACGTGCTGCTATTGCTGATAAAGTATCTCCACTGCGAACTGTGTAATATATTTGAGAAATTTCTGCCTCATTGTTGGCAGAATCAGCTTTATTCTCGTTTTGGCTATCAGCTTTAATTATTTTATCTCTCGGAATTTTTAAGTCCTGGCCAGGTTTTATTTTGGCAGAACTCATATTATTAAATTTCATAATCTTTTCTACACTAGAATTTTTTGAACTAGCAATTCCTGACAGAGTATCTCCATTATCAACTACATATAACTCATAAGATACTTTCTCAGAAATCATTTTCTTTAATATCTGTCGGGTATTATCACCAGCTATTCCATCAACACTAAGATTTTTGCTTTTCTGAAACTCTTTTATAGCATTTTCAGTAGATTTACCAAAAATCCCATCAGGTGATACATTATATCCCAAAATTTTTAAATACTTTTGAACTTCCATTACATCTCTTCCACGATCATTTAATTTAACCTGAAAAGCAGAGACTGTAATAGATATTGACAAAAGAAAAACCAATAAAATTATTAGTGTAGTAAAAAAGTTATTTTTTTCCATATCTCCCCTCCTTTCTCCATTTTATTCTATTATATATATTTCTATATAAAAGTTAAATTTCCTTTTTATATTTCCCTTTTTTGTTTAAATTTATAAAATTATTTTGTCTGAGGGCTTCATAGATAATAATTGAAACTGAATTAGAAAGATTTAAGGACCTTAATTGATCCTTCATTGGAATTCTAAGACAACGATCTAAATTTGCTTCTAATAACTCTTCTGGCAATCCAGCTGTTTCTTTACCAAATAAAAAATAATCATTTTCCTGATATTCAAAATCAGAATAAGCAGCTGCCGCTTTAGTTGTTGCATAAAAAAAGCGCCCTCCCTTATTCTTTTCAAAAAAATGATCTAAATTATCATAATAACTTACATCTAATTTATCCCAATAATCAAGACCTGCTCTTTTTAAATATTTATCCGAAGTTGAAAATCCTAAAGGTCTAACTAAATGAAGTTTAGAATCGGTCACAGCACAGGTTCTGGCTATGTTACCGGTGTTTTGTGGGATTTCTGGCTCAACAAGTACTATATTCAATATAATCACCTATTTAAATTTAATTTATATAATCTTATCATTGATTTAAAATCTATATTTCAAATTATTATATTTCAAAATTATTATCAACTATTTATCTTTTTGATTAAATATTTATTACCAATCCATCATAAGCTGGACTAACATGCTCAGGTAGATAATCATTTAATTTTTGATGATCTAATCTATGAGAGATATGAGTTAAATATCCATGTTTTAAATTTAATTTATTAACTAATTCAACCGCCTGATCGACCGACATATGAGTAGGATGTTCTTCAAAACGAAGTGCATCCACAGCTGCATATTCAATTCCCTCCAAAAGTTTTAGTGAACTTTCGGGAATTTTACTGCAGTCTGTTAAATAAGCAAAATTGTTAATTCTATAAGCTAAAATTTGATTATCACCATGATAAATTGGAACAGCTTTAATCTGCAGATCTCTAAAAGTAAATTCTTTTTCTACTTCTTTTAATATAACCTGTGGAACTCCTCCACCTGGATTTTGGTCTGAAAAAATATATGGAAAAACTCTTTTAATAGCCTTTAGAGTTTTCTTATCTCCATAAACTGGCATTTCCTTACCCTGAAACCAGTTTAAAGCTCTTATATCATCAAAGCCCATAATATGATCTGCATGGGCATGAGTCATTAAAACTGAATCTACATTTTTTATATTATTATTAATCAATTCCAACCTCATCTCAGGTGGAGTATCTATCAATAAATTATATTCTTTGCTTTTAATATGAATTGAAGTTCTCATTCTTTTATTTTTTGGATTGTCAGATTTACAAATCTCACAATCACAGGCAATCACAGGCACCCCATGAGAGGTTCCTGTTCCTAAAAATGTGATCTGCAAAAAAACATCTCCTCTCATAAAAATTTTATCTTAATTTTGGGGTGTTTGTCAAACTTATTCTGCGAACTGTTCACTTTTAATTAGAGCTTTACTGCGTAGAAAATCAGCAAGTTTTTTATAAACTAAAACAGTTATCACTGAATTAATAACGGCTTTACTTAAATTAAAGGGTAAAATACCCGGCAGCATCATCTGTAAAACTTGCTCTCTAGGAATTCCATAAAATAGAGGGTTGAGAATCAAATTTGCTCCTGCCATCACAATAGTCATTGCAATTGATCCAATAACTAAACCCTTTACAGCACCCAATTTGTTGTGATGCTGTTGATAAAAATAACCTGCTGTCCCAGCAAATACACCTGTAGCCAGAAAATGCATAAAAGCTCCAAATGGACCTCCCAGACCTGTAAATACAGCCATTAAAATAGATAAAATAAAAGTTGCACCTATTGCTGCCCCAGGGCCATATAAAAATGCGATTATTAATATCGGAATATCACCTGGCTCATAAATTAAAAATGGTAAAAACATTGGAAAACGAATTATTAGCATCAAAACTAAAGAAAAAGCTGCTAAAACTGCGGTTGTAGTAATTTTTTTAGTATCCATTCTCTATCTCCTTTTATATATATTTATTATCTTCACTTTTTGACAAAAAAATTAGCCCTGTTTTAAAAAACAGGGCCTCTTAATTATTTTAATCTTCTTTATTCCGGACTTTACCGTCGGTACTGGAATTTAACCAGTTCAGCTGAAGCTCGTGGACTATACCACCGGTTAGGATTTGTTTAAAACTCACCTTACCCTGAAGATAATATTTTTTTGTTAATATAATTATAAATAATATTTGCTGTAAAAGCAAATTATTCTTCTAATCATATTTTATTATTTCTACACCAGGATAAAAATGTTTAATAATTCTTTCATAATCCCAGCCATCAGCACCCATTCCTGCTGCAGCTGATTGATCAAGACCCAGATTATGTCCCCAGCCAGATCCATAAATATATAATTCTTTTAAATAACCACTTTGATCGTAATGACTATTAAAATAAAAACGGCTGCTTTTTAAACCACCCAAAACTCTCCTGATTCTAGAAACACTATAACTTTCTTCTTTTTGATCACTATAGATAGTTAAGGAAGTAATTGTACCACCCTGGGCACGCTCATTAATTTCTATTTTTCTTATTTTATCTAAGCCACTGCGATATTCAATTATTTCCGCTGGGATTTTTAACTGCCAGCGATAATTACTGCTGCCGTAGTCCTTAGAGTATGACTCAGGTGCATTCAGAAGCCAATTTTGAAACTCTGCTGGTGCTAATGGAAAATTATAGTTATCCTTTTTCATCTGATTGGAACCCCTTAAATAAGGTAAATCAGCTGACCAGATTTGATCACTACGTTCTGTGTAGCCACCACTATTACTGCTGAAAACAGCTTTAATAATTTCACCTTCAAAAACAGCACTTTCTCCCTGAGTAGATAAAACAGCCTCAGTAGTACGCTGGTGCTCACTCATAATTCCATTATAAGCGGCACAGTGCACGCTAGAACAGAGATCATAACCATCACTGCTGTGTCTACCTAAATTACTTAAGGTATAACTTCTAGCAGCTACAGCCTGGGCCTTTAAAGCTTCTAGGGGCCAACTTGCATAAATCTCAGATGGAACAACCGAAATCAAATAGGGAGTTAATTCTACCTGATTAATTAAAGTAAAATCCGCTCCTTCTCCTTTGATTATCATATTTCCTCTGTACTGTCTATTACCACTTCCCTGCCAGAAATAACCTTCTCCATAATTGATATTATACACATAAAAAGATGAATTTTTATGGCTGCTGTAAATTTTAAATTCTAAATTAGAATCACCAAGATTAATTTTTTCATCTTTACTGCTGAGATAAATTGAATTAGACTCAAGTTCCAGCAGATAATTTTTTTCAGCCTCACCTCTAAATATCACTTTACCATTATAAATTATAGAAAACGGAGCTGAATACTGGAAAAGAAGATTTTTATTATTTTCCTGAAGTCCAATTCTGAGCATCTTTATTACTTCTTGTTCAGCTAATGCTTCAACTTGCTGCCAGGAAGCTTCTAAATCAAAGGGATTAATTGCTTCTGGAAGATCTTTTTCCTCCTTTTTAGGCTTTAATTCTGGATACTTTTCCTGGTAAAAATTAATCTTTTGATATGCAAGCTCTTTAAACCATCCATAAGCAAGATTTTTCTGCCAGTAATCATAGGCTTTAATTTCTTCTCCTGCTTTTTCAAGCATTTGAGCCATATCTTTATACAAATAACTTTGAGCTCTATTTGCCTGATAAGCCTTTTGATAATCATTAAAAGCTTCTAAATAATTATTTTTTACTTTATTTAACTCAGCTTTTAGCAGATAGTATTCTGAATCATTTATATTTAAATCATTCATTTTAATTAAATATTCTTCTGCAAGCTCATATTTTTTTAATTCTAGATAATTTTTAATCAAATAATAATATTTTTGAAAGAGAAAATCATCTACCTCGGCTTCCAACTCAGCTGGGATTTTAATCTTATTTTCTAAAATATAATTAGAAGCTATGCTATTATTGAGCTCATAGAAGTTAACAGCTAATTTAAAATAATCTTGATTCTGATCACTTAAAATTGCAGTCTCCAGTAAAATTTTATTTTCTGAATCTAATTTGTTTTGATCACTGTAAACTACAGCTAAGTTTCTTCTAGCCTCTAAATTATGAGGAGCAAGTTCAATTATCTGCTGATAATAGTATTCTGCAGAGTCATAGCTGCCCTCATAAAAGGCTTCTTTTGCTAATTCAAAAAATTCATTTATATTTCTATCCCTGCTGTCCTGGGCCATCATTACAGTGCTTGTTTCTGTTTCCTCAAAATAATAATCGAAAACTGGTATAAAAACACCGATTAAGACAGCAGAGATAATAATCAATCTAAAAAATTTTTTCATCTAATACAACTCCTAGTCTAAAGAAGATTACTAGCAATCTCTGCAAGTTCTGACCTTTCACCTTCTTTTAACATGATATGACCAGCAATTTTTTGATCATGAAATTTATGAGCAAGATAATTTAAACCATTTTTATGAAAATTAAGATATGGATTATCAATCTGGAATGGATCACCAGTAAAGATTAATTTTGAACCTTCTCCTGCTCTGGTTACAATAGTTTTGACCTCGTGTAGAGATAAATTTTGAGCTTCATCAATAATAATAAACTGGTCTGGCACTGATCTACCTCTTATATAGGTTAAAGCTTCAACTTGAATTAAATCCTTATCTAATAATTTTTGATAGGCATATTTCGCATCTTTATTTCGATGAACTATAAAATCTAAGTTATCAAAAATCGGTTTCATCCAGGGAGCCATCTTTTCTTCGACATCACCGGGTAAAAAGCCGAGTTCCTTACCCATAGGTTGAATAGGCCTGGCAACTAATAATTTTGAGAAAGCATTTTCATCAACTACTCGATCTAAACCTGCAGCAATTGCTAATAAAGTTTTTCCAGTTCCTGCTTTACCTGAAACAGTTACCAATTGAATTTCATCATCTAAGAGCAGTTCAAGTGCCATCTGCTGTTCTCTATTTCTGGCTCTAATTTTAGCAGGCTGATTTTTATTATAGCGCAGCGGCAGTAAATTTTCTCCATCAAAGCGGGCCAGTGCGGTATTTTTATTTCTATCATCTGCTGTCAATTGTACAAATTCATTTGGATATAAAGAATCATCAAGCTGATCGAGTTCTTCTAAAGAAATTTTTTCTTCTTCATAAAATTTATCAATTAAATTTGAGCCACACATTATTTCTTTGAAACCTGAATAAATTTCTTCTTCTTTTAAACGGCTGGAATTGTGCTCCTCTGCCTTTAATCCATATGCATCACAGATCAAACGCAAGTTAATATCATCAGAAATCATTATAACTGTTCTATCTGAATTTTCTTGCTGCAGATGCATAGCAGTAGAAATAATTCTATTATCCATTTTACTGGAGCTTAAGCCCTGCGGCAGCTCTAATTTGCCATTAATTACAATTTTAACTATACCACCTGATTCTAATTCTACACCATCATGTAAATTACCATTATTTCTTAGTTCTTCTAAAATTCTAGAACTTTCTCGAGCATTATAACCTAAATCAGAACTTTTGTTTTTCAAATTATCAATTTCTTCTAAAACAGCGAGTGGAATAACAACATCATTATCCTCAAAACTATAAATAGCACGAGGGTCATTCAGAAGTACATTTGTGTCTAAGACAAATATCTTTTTCATTTTTGCTTCCTCCCCCTAATTTATTTATTTTGATAAAATCTACATAAATGACTGGCAAAACAATTTTCGCAATTAGGATTTTGAGCCTTACATACAGCACGCCCATGATCAATTAGCCAGTGGTGAAAATCTATCCAATATTTTTTTGGTATCAGTTCAGTTAATTCTTTTTCTGTTTGATCAACATTTTTACCGCTGCTCAAACCCAGACGCTCTGAAACCCTAAACACATGGGTATCAACTGGAAAAGCTGCCTTTGAAAATGCATTTGCTAAAACTACATTAGCAGTTTTTCTACCTACTCCTGAGAGCTTAAGCAGTTCTTTACGAGTTTCAGGTACCTCACCCTTAAACTCATCAATTAATATTTGACAAGTTTTCAAAATATATTTTGATTTATTTCTATAAAGACCTATACTATTAATTTTCTTTTCTAGTTCTTTTTGACTGAGTTTCAATAAATCTTTAGGTGTATTATATTCTTTAAAAAGTTCTTTTGTTACTTTATTAACCTGAATATCTGTAGTTTGAGCTGATAAGATAGTTGCAATCAAAAGTTCAAATGAGGATTGATGATTTAAAGCTGTACCAGGCTCAGGATAATATTCAGAAAATAATTCTGCTAGTTTTTCTACTTTTTCTACTTTATTTGATTTTTTAGTCAATTTTCTGCCTCCTATGAGAATTATTCTTAATCCCATTTTACTCTAAATTTTTTAAAAAATAAAGCTGGATTTTTAATTATCGTAATTGTTCCTAGTTATCTAGACATCTAAACTAAAAAATGATAAAATCATGAAAGAATAGTCTTGCAAAAATTTATATTATAAAATTTTTAAATTTATTAAATGAGGTGTTAAATTATGAAATATAATTTCGGTATAGATATAGATGGAGTTTTAACAGATGAAGGTCCGGACAATAATAGTATCTGGCAGCAAAAAATGAATGAATTTTTCGATAGAGAAATTACATTAAAAGAATATACTTATGATCTTGCTAAAGCATTTGCTATTAATAATCAAGAATTAAATGATTTTATTCAGGCAAAAATAGAAGACGTATACAGCAGTGTAAAACCAATTGATAAAGCAAGAGAGATTCTTGCTAAATTAGACAAAGATGGTCATCGTTTAATCTTAATTACAGCTCGTCATAAAGAACATCGTTCGCTAACTGAAAAATGGTTAAAGGAGCATGAGATTCCCTACCATGAACTATATCATGAACATGATAAAGCACCATTAGCTGCAAAAAAGAACATTTCTTTATTCATTGATGATAAAAAAGAGAATGCTTTAGAAATTGCAGCCAGGGATATTCCAGTATTTTTAGTTAGCAAATATCATAATTATGATTTTGATGGTAATAAGAAGATTACAAAAGTTAATAATTGGGATGAGATTAGAGAAAATATTGAATTATTCATCTCTAAAGACACTCATACCAGTAAACTCTCTTAGTATTGAAGTAAATGGTACTTCACTATCAGGTATAGCTTTAAAATTGCTTAATATTTCAAGTAGACGCTGTGCCTGGTAATAATTTTTATTTGTTTTATCTATCTGCTTTAATAATGGCTCAACATAATTTTTTAAAACAGATAACTCATAGATTAAAGCTGAATTAAACATTGCATCCGCATTTTCCTGATAAGGGAAAATGTTTTTTTCTTCTCCCTTACGAACACTCTGCCATAAATTTAAGGTATCTGCAGCTGATAAATTTCGGTATTGATTGTCTCTTACAATTCTTCTAATTAACCTGGTATCAGTTGTTGGAATTCTGTTATGACAGTCTATATTAAGCTGAGTTAAAGCACTGATATAGATTTTAAATTTTAAATCCTGGGGAATCACTTCGGTCATTCTGTCATTTAATCCATGAATACCTTCAATTAGAATAGGTTGATCATCATCTAGTTTTAAAAATTTACCACTTTTTTCTCTAATTCCTTTTTCAAAATTAAAACTGGGAAGTTCAATTTCTTCTCCCTGAATTAATTTTAAAAGATGTTCATTAAACAAATCCAAATTAATAGCTTTAATTGATTCGAAATCAAGCTCACCATTTTCATCAATGGGAGTATTTTCCCTGTTAACAAAATAATCATCACCAGAAATTTGAACCGGCCTCAAACCATTAATTTTTAATTGAGTCGATAAACGATGAGTAAAAGTTGTTTTACCTGATGAAGTTGGTCCAGCAATTAAAATTATTTTATTTCTAGGCATTCCACTTTTGATTCTATCTGCAATCTCTGCAATCTTTTTTTCGTGCAGCGCTTCTGCTATTCGAATTAATTCATTATATTCTTGATTTTCTATAACCCGATTAAATTCCACAACATTATTTACTCCAAGAATTTCCCCTAGTCTTTCATGCTCTAAAAATACATTAGCTAGTTTTGGCTGCTCGATAAATTTAGGAACTTTTTTATTACTAAAAAATTTAGGAAAAAGCAATACAAAACCAGGAATTCTTAAATGCAGATCAAACTCTCTCAAATAGGAAGTTGAAGGAACCATATTATAGTAAAAATAGTCATAGTAACCATCTAATTCATAAAGAGTATAATAATCTTTTTGCTGCTGCTCAATCAATTCACTTCTAAAAGAACAATTCTCATTTTTAATTATTTCTAAAACTTTTTCTTTTTTTAGTATGTGTTTTTTAATTTTATGATCAGCATCAATTATTTCTTTCATTCTTTTTTTTAATTTAACTAAATCAGTTTTACTTAAACTCGGTTTATTTTTTAGCTCACAGTAGATACCATTACTAATCGATATTTCAATTTTTAAAACAGTTTCCGGAAATAATTCATAAATCGATTTTGCCATTACTAAATAAAGACTTCTCCTATAAATCCTATTACCCAATTCAGAGCTAATACTAACTGTTTTAATTTCAACATCTCGATCTAGCTCTTCATTTAAATCATAAACCTCATTTTCTATAATAACAGCCATAATATCTTCTTTATTTGAAATATCACTTACTGCTATTATATCTTCGATACTGCTTTTTTCAATTATTTTTAATTTTTCATTATCTAATTTAATGTCCATGATTTTCCTCCTCTGCTTCTAAAATATCCCTTATTTTATTTTTATATTCATTATTATTTTCTTGAGCTATATGTTTTTCAGTAATCCTCTTCGCCTTTGCAAAATCTAATTTCAATAGAGAATAAGCAGCATAATATCGAATAACTGGAGAATTATCATTTAATTTTTCTTTAATTAAATTAAAATACTTTATTTCTTTTAAATTTGCCGCTGCAAGCATTGCATTGCGAATTAAAATTCTGCTTCCTCTCCAGATTATTGCTGTATTATTTAATTCTTCTGGAATCTCTTTCCGCTCTAAATTAAGAAAATATTCTAGTTCTTTATCAAAAAGCATTAATTCTGCCGCAGTAGATTTTTCGGCTTGTTGATTATAAGGACAGACATCTTTACAATCATCACAGCCCCAAATATGATGGCCCATCTTTTTTATTTCAGATTCTGAAAGTATTCCTTTTTTCTGAGTTATATAAGCGGTACATTCCTCAGCAGCTAATAAATATTCTGATTTTAAAGCATTAACCTGACAGTTATCAATACAAAGTCTGCAGGCTCCACAATCAAGATCTAGCGGCTGATCTTTTTCTATTTTTAAATCTGTAAAAATTTCTCCTAAAAACAAATTAGAACCCAACTCCGGATTAATCAGAAGTGTGTTTTTACCGATAAAACCTACTCCTGCTTTTTGGGCCAGCGATTTTTCTAAAAAAGGCGCATTATCTACAAATATTTTATAATGAAAGTTTTTATTTAACTTTTTCTGCAGCTTAGCTGCCAATTCTTCTAATTTATTTTCGAGATAAACATGATAATCTTCTACTGTTACATAATTAGATAAAAAAGGATTATCTCCATTTTTATTATAACTGACAGCAGCAATTATTATTGAATTTAAATTTGGAAAGTGATGAGCAGGATTTGTTAATTCTTCAATGTTTTGATTAGTAAAAGGCTGCGGCCAGTATTCTTCTCTGCTTCTTTTTTCTAATAATCTGCGCTCTTTTTTTAATTCTCCATTACCAGTTATACGACAAAGATCAATATCTAATTGAGCAGCACATTCTTTGACTAAGCTATTAATCTGCATCTAACTTTAACTCCTTTTCTTTTTCAAATAGGTATAGACTATAAATTATACCTGCGGCTGCTGAGATTATGGCCCAGAAAAAATACATACTCTCTCCACCAGATAACTGATAGATTTTACCGCCAATTAGACTACCGGATATAGCACTTACGCCCATAAATACACCTGCATAAAGATTTTGACCGGTTGCTCTAAATTTCTCTCCACTTATTTGATCAACATAATCTACACCGACTGCAAAAAAGAGACCAAAGGTAACACTATGCAGCAGCTGTGAAAGCAAAATCATTGGTGTATAAGGGAATAAAGAAAGCAGCAGCCAGCGCACAACAAAACCTAGACTAATAACCACTATTATCCTGCTAAATTTATTATTTTTAATTATTTTATCGGAAAAGAAAAAAGCTAAAATTTCACTTGCAGATGAAATAGTTAAAGCGACCCCTACTAAAAATTCTCCCCCACCCTGAGCAATTATATAAAGTGGGAAATAACTATAATTAGCATTCATTGCTGTCTGCAGTATAAAAACGAAAAATAAAAAGTAGAGTAACCTTCTTTTTTTGAATATCTTTTTAAAATCTCCCGGATTCAAGACTTCTATTTCTCTCTCGCTTTTAGGAAGAAATTTTAATAAAATCATAGATAAAATTAATACAACTGCATACACATAAAATAGATTAGCTGAAGAAGTTGACTCTAAAAAATAACCCAATAATGAAACTGAAAGCATATAACCTGCAGAGCCCCATAGTCTAAATTTACCATAGAAATTAGAATCCTTCCCCAAATAATCTAATAATAAGCTGTCAGATAGTGGTATAATTGGATTCTGAAATAAAGTATAAAAAAACATAAGCAGCATTAAAATTTTAAATGATGTTGTCTGTGGAAATAAAATCACAGTTAAAAAAGTACCGATTAAGGTAATAAATAAAACTTTTTTATTTTCATGAAAATAATCAGTTAAAAAACCCCAAAAAGGCATCAGCAGCAGAGCAAAAATTCTTGGTATAGCATTTACGAGTCCAATTTGAAAAGAATCAAGCCCTGCATCCTGAAAATAAATATTGAAATACCCAAAAGCTGCCATAGTAATATAAAAAATAAAGTTATAAACCTTAAAAGCCAAAAAAATCAGTCCTCATTTAAAATTATTGATTCAACCATTAGATCTTTATTAAATATTTTATCTGAATAGGCCAGCAGTTCTTCAAGGGTAATATTATCAATTATAGAAGCTAAATCGAAAATATCGATTCCCAGCCGGCGATAATTAATGAATTCCGAAGCTAAATGGCTGAAGTTATTGAATAATCTAATATAACTTCCCTGGTATTTTCTTTTAATACGTTCAAAATTATCTCTGATTTCATCATGATCAATGTCAACTAATTTTTCTTTAATTTTGGCCCGCATTAAATCAGGACGATTGCTTTCTCCATGAAGATGTACATAAGCATAATCAGGTTTTTTATGATAAGTACAGGAAAAACTATTATCTATTATTCCCTGTTCTAAAAGCTGATTATAATTTTTACTGCTGCGGCCAAAAACAATATCTAAAAGCAGGTTAACAATATATTCTTTTTTTATAATTTCAGCCGGTTTTTCTCTCTTACTTGGATCTTTAAAAGCAATTTGAACCATAGGCCGCGAAATATTCATTTTTTCTTTTACTAATTTTTTAGCAACACTATCTGGCTCCTCTTTAATAATTCTAACTGGATTTTTAAAATGAGGGAAGTGTTTTTTTGCTTGATGTTCTCTAATTAAATTAATAATTCTCTCTGAATCAAGATCCCCAATTAAAATTAAATCCATATTAGATGGTAAATAAAAGTTATAATAACAGATATATAAATCCTCTGGAGTAATTGACATCACACTTTTTTCAGTACCTGCTATATCATTTTTTACAGGATGATTTGAATATAAAGCTGATAAAAGATTAAAATATGATTTCCAGTATGGATTATCTTGATACATTTTAATTTCTTGAACAATTATTCCCTGTTCTTTTTTTACATTTTCTTCACTAAAATATGGATCCTGAACAAACTCAATTAAATTAATTAAGGAGTCTTCAAAATTGCTGCTGCTTGAAAACAAATAGTTTGTACTATCAAAGTTTGTATAAGCATTAGCAGAAGCTCCCAGATCAGCAAATTTATCAAAAATACTTTTTTCTTTATCCTCAAAAAGCTGATGTTCTAAAAAATGTGCAATACCTAAAGGCATATTCCTTTTGCGGCCGTTTTTAACATCAATAAATTCTATATCATTTGAGCCAAAATTTACTGAAAGCATTGCATATTGTTTAACATAATCTTTTTTAGGAAATATGTAGATATTTAAACCATTATCTAATTTAGTTTTTACTAATCTTTCATCCATGATTTTATTATAAATATTTTCCAAATTGATCAACCCTCACTTTTTAATAAATATACAGTGTCTAACTTTAATTTTTCTGCAGCAGCAATAATATCATCTCTGCTGACTTTTTCTACTTCAGCAATAGTTTTATTAATTGATTCATTTTTATTATTAACCAGACTTAAAAGGTAGTGAGCCGCAAGTGATCTGTTGCTGTCAAGATCCTGTTTTAAATGATTAATAATACTTTTTTTAGAACGCATAAATTCATCCTGGCTGAATTCACCTTTAGTTACTTTAGAAATCTCTTTTTTTACCAGTTCTACTACTTCTTCTTGATTTTCAGAATTAATACCACTATTTATCAATAATAAACCTTTAGTGGTTTCTATAGAAGAATTAACATAATAAGCTAAACTCCTCTTTTCTCTAATTTCCTGGAATAATTTAGAGTGAGTTGAACCTCCAATTAAACTATTAAAAACTAAAAGGGAGTAATAATCTGAATCTTTTCTGGTTATTCCAGTTCTAAATCCTATAGATAATCTGGCTTGATTAATTTTCATTTCCTGCTGATAAAAATCAAGATCTTTATCTTCGTATATTACTTCTGTACTGTCATCAAAAATATCTTGACCGGCACTCATTTTTGTTTTTTCTATAATCTGATCAACAAATGAACGCTTAAAATTACCAATTAAAAAGAGAGATCGCTTTGCCTCATTAATAATTTTTTGATAATGATCATATAATTCTTGATTAGTTATTTCCTCCAGTGCAGAAACTGTTCCCATTTTATAAATACTGTATTTTTCATTTTTACACATTTTTTTTAAACAGTTCTCAACTGCAAAACTATACTTATCGTTAATTAATGATAAAATATCCTGTTTTAATATTTCTGTTTCTTGCTCAAAATAATTTTCTTTAAATTTCCCTTTTTCAATTAATGGATTAAAAATTATATCATTTAAAAGTTCAAAAGCATTTTCAGTTAGATTGCTTTTATGAGTTAAAAACTTTTCATTAACCATTTCCAAAGAAAATCTTAAAATTTGATTTTCTCCTCTTTTTAAGATATTAGAACTCATATTTGAACCATATAAATTTTCAAGCTCTGTCTTTATTAACTGATTATTATTATAATACTTTGATCCCCTCTCAAGTATCGAGGGAATCAAAGCATTCATGGCTGCCTCTTTTTCGTTCTTAAGAGGCAGCATGAAATATATTTGGACTAGATTTGTTTTGAATTTATCTGTTGCCAGATGATGCAAATTAAATCTATTTTGATAAGTTTTAAATTCTAGTTCATTCATAAATAATTACTCTCCTGTTCTGGTTAATTGATTTAAGACTTCTCCTAATTCATTTATGGTCTCACCATAAGAAGCAAAGTCACCATTCTGCAGATCCTGCTGGGCCTGCTGATAAAGATCATTAGCCTGACTAATTAATTCTGTTCTGCTGAACTGCATTAAATCATCACTTTCTTCACTTCGCTGCTCTTCCTGCTGAGCATCTTCATCCTCAGCCTCTGGGTCATCAATATCAGCATCGATTCCAGCTTCTTCTAAATCCATACCTGTTTCTTCCTGCAGTTCTTTTACATCTTCTTCTGGAACAGAAAGTCCTTTTCCTTCATCGAACATGGCTTTAAGAGCTTTTTCTAAATTTTCTCTCATTATTATTTTATTTTTATAAGAGACAATTACTCTTCTTAATTCTGGAATACCTCCACCTTCAGCCTGCAGGAATATTGGCTCAACATATAAGACACTGTTGTTAACAGGTATCACAAGCATGTTACCTCTAATAACTTCTGATCCCCGCTGACTCCAGAGTGATAAGAGCTGTGAAATCTCAGATTCCTGATCAATTCTGGACTCAATCTGATTAGGTCCATAAACCAGCTGATCTTTAGGGAATCTATAAGCAAATAATTCTCCATAATGTTCTCCATCATTTCGAGCTGCCATCCAGGCTACCATATTATCTCTATTAGATGGGGTAAAGGGAGTCATTAAAATAAATTCACCCTCTTCTTCACCAGGCAGTTGATTCATTATATAATATGGCTCAACAGGTACTGTTGAACCCTGATAATTTTCCTGAGGAATCTGCCAGACATCTTCCCTGTTATAATAAACTACAGGATCCTGCATATGATAATTCTTATAAATCTGGGTCTGAATTTTAAATAGGTCCAGTGGATACCGAAGATGTTTTTTGATAGAATCAGGCATCTCATCTGCTGACTTAAATAAATCATCAAAAATCTTACTGTAAGTCATAGCAATTGGATCTCCTTCATCAATTATATAATAGTCTAAGGTACCATTATAAGCATCTACAACAACTTTGATTGAATTTCGCACATAATTTTGTCTGCCATTATAAGGTTGAGAATATGGATAACGGCTGGTAGTTGTATAAGCATCATAAATCCAGAAAAGTCTGCCCTCTGCATTTACAATATACGGATCACTATCATACTGTAAAAATGGTGCTGCTTTACGAACCCGCTGGTGTATATTACGCTCATACATTATCTGACTCTGATCATTAATATCATCTGAAAGTAAAATCTTCATTGTATTAAAACGCAGACCGTAAATTGCCTTTCTTAAGATATTAGATATTTCTACACCACCAGTACCTTTATATTCTGTAAAAACATTCTCTGATCCCATTGGATAATGGAATTCTGTTTCATCTGTATTTACAATTACATAATTATCTGTTTTTTCTCCATAATAAATTGAACTGTTGTCTAAATTGATATTTTCATTATTAACTTTAGGCGGAATGTCCTGAATTAAAAATTCAGGCTGACCATTATCTCTTACCTTACCAGCCGGACTCATTGTTACCCCAAGGCCGTGAGTATATTTTAGGGTTCTATTTACCCAGGTCTGGGCCTGTGAAGCCAGTGCATCTTGATCTAATTCTCTGGCACCAAGCATTACCTGTGTATAGTCATCTCCCAGCTGATAACGATCAATATCAATATCTTCAAAAGTATAATACTGTCTTAAAGCCTGCAGCTGATTATAAGTATCCTGTAAGGGTCTATAATCCCAAAGTCTAATATTATCGACTACAGTCTTATATTCCATCAGCTCATCATAACTTAATTCATCATCTGAAAGCTCAAAATCATCGGTCTCAACACTATCAAGTCCATAAGCTTTTAAGGTCATCTGTATATTATTTTCAATATATTCTTCTTCTCTGTTGATTTCATTTGGCTCTACACTGTACTGCTGAACAAAAGCCGGATAAACTCCTGTAAAAATAATTGAAAGCCCAATCCAGGCTGCTATTCCCCAAACAAGAGGTTTGTAATTATTTTTAAACAAACTGTAGAGAACTGCAAGGGCTACAAATATAACTGTTACAAATAGCACTTTATACCCCAGCAAATTAGCATTTACATCAGTATAGCCAGCTCCAAAAACTACTCCATCAGCTGAAAATAAAATATTGTACATCTGGAGTCTGTAATCCCAGGCTTTAAAAAGCAGAAATAAAAACACTAAAACTGACATATGTTTTTTAGCTCTACTGCTCAACTTCCCTGAGATTTCACTGAAAGAATGGATACCAGTGAATATTATATAAATTGCTCCAACTAAAATTAAAGAAATTACTATTACTACCATTCCCATTTCACGTAAAAATGAATAAAAAGGAAGTGAAAAAACATAAAAAGAAATATCATTATTAAATATTGGATCTGTTAAATTAAATTCAGTTTTATTCAAAAACTGTAAAACCATCTTCCAGCTGTTGCTGGAAACAGAAGAAAATAAGAATCCAAAAATCAAACTGGAAAATAAATAGATTAAGTTTAAACGTTTTTTATTTAACCATTCAAATATTTGATTTCTCTCTTCTCCAAATAAATTTTCAACCCGATCATCAGTCTTAATATTTATAAATTTATTTATAGGCTTTTTAGTAAAGTGTAAATTTAAATAAATTATAGCTGCAAAAACAGCTCCAATAAGCAGTCTTAAAATAAAATTAGATAAAAACATGATTGTAAATGTTTTTTCAAAATTTAATTCTTTAAACCACAACCAATCAGTATAAATATTCGCCCCCGCAGAAATAAAAATTATTATCAAAATAACTGCTATTACAGAGGTAGAGAGAAAAAACTTAATAGCTTTACTCATAATTTTTCTCCTTTCAAATTCTAAATTCAACTGCAGAATATTTAATTTAATTTTTCTGCAATTTTAAAAGATCGTTTTTGAGTTTCATAAAATATTTTTTCCTGATCTAATGTTTTAAGTTCTGAGTTCTCCATTATTACCTTACCATCTACTATTACTGTTTCAATACTGCGGCTGTCAGCAGCATAGAAAAGATTAGATAAATTATTATGATGTGGATAGTAAAAACTATCTTTTTTGATATCAATCAATAATAAATCAGCCTTATAATTTTCTTCTAATTTACCGATTTTAGCTAAAGCAAGCGCTTTAGCACCATTAATAGTTAGCAGTTCTAATATTTTTTCAGTATTAACTGCTGTAGGATCTTCATATTTAATTTTTTGTAAATAAGAGGCCATTTTAGCTTCTTTAAGCATATCTAAAGAATTATTACTTGAAACACCATCAGTCCCTAAACTAACATTTATATTATTTTTTAAATAATCCCTTACTGGCGCTATCCCATTTGCAAGCTTGGCATTGCTCATCGGATTATGAGCAACATGAACCTTATTTTTTTTAAGTATCTCGATATCTCCCGGCTCTAAGTGAACACAGTGAGCTGCCAGTACATGGCTATCAAAAAAATCAAGATCAGCTAAATATTTAACTGGAGATTTTTGATAATTATTCAGAAAATCTTGAACTTCTTTTTTGCTTTCAGACAGATGAATGTGAAGTCCTAAACCATTTTCAGCAGCCATATTTTTTATTTGCTTTAAATAATCACTACCACAGGTATAGGGAGCATGTGGTGCCATCATTGTTGTGATTCGACCAGCAGCTGTATTATTATAGTTTAAAGCAAATTCTAAAGAGTTTTTTAAGCCTTTCTGTCCATCATTTTCTTCTATTAAACCTTCGGCTAAAACTGCTCTTAGTCCACCTTTTTCAACAATATGAGCGACTTCATCCATTGCAAAATACATGTCAGAAAAAGTTGTGGTTCCGGTTTTTATCATTTCAACAACTGCCAGCGCTGTTCCCCAATAGATATCATCTGCTTTTAGTTTGCTTTCAAAAGGCCAGATTTTATTCTGCAGCCATTTATCCAGCGGCATATCATCTGCATATCCTCTCATTAATGTCATAGCAGCGTGAGTATGTGTATTTATAAATCCAGGTAATGCAATCTTATCCGCTGCATCAATTAGATAATCATAAGTTTTTATTTCATCAATTTTTTCCATTGAATCAATTTTTTTAATTATATTATCCTCTATTAAAATAAATTGATCTTTTTTAACTTTAGAGTCAGGGCTATATATTTCATCAATATTTTTAATTAAAGTTTTCAACTTGTACATCCTTTCAAAATAGATCTAAAACCAAAATTTATTTAAAGATTCTTTTATAGGCTTTTACTGAATAATCTACTGCAGATAAAATATTAATTGGAATTACAATATAAAATAATAGATTACCAAAATAAGTTATGTTTAATAATTTTAAAGCTATAGCTAGATATAATAAGGCAATAGAAAATTTACCTATAAAACTGGGGTTAATAAAATTAAGACCAAAAAAATAAGTTATAATTCCGGATAAAAATATAAATATTTCTCGTGCTAAAATTATATAAGAAAGTAATCGGGGTATAATATTTAAATAAATCAAAACTAATAAAATACTAATAATTGTTAATTTATCTGCTAAGGGATCTAAAAGTTTGCCAAATTTAGATTTTAGATTAAATTTTCTAGCTATAAAGCCATCGAAAAAATCAGTTGCTGCTGAAATAGCAAAAAATAAAGCTGCTGCCTGAATATTCCCCTGGATAAAATAATATATATACACTGGAATTAATAATATTCGGATTAAAGTAATATAATTCGGTATATTATGCAAATTCATCACTCCAGCAATTAATTATTTTCATATTCAGCTTCAGAAATTATTTTTCCATTTTCAATTTCCTGCCCTATAATTTTATATCTTTTATCAAATTCTAGATGTAAATCAATTTTATTATAACATTTATCGCAGACAACAACTTTTTTTATTTCATATGCAGCCTCACGATCATCTGTATAAACTTTTTGTATATCATAGCTCTTTCTGAATAAGAGTTTCATCTGATTACCACATTTGTTGTCTTCAACATAAATGTCTATTAATTTAGACTGATTAGATCCACCACCAGTAAAAACGGATTTTAATTTATCAAACAGGCCCATCTTAAAACCTCCTTAATCGATTAATAGATAAAGATATGTCTTGTTATCTCGACATATCTTTATCTTGATTAATATTTTTTACAAACGAGTACTATTCTCCGCTTTCTGCGGCAGCTGCTGCTTCCTGTCTTGCAGCAAGTCGATCATCCATCATAAATAATCCTTGAGTAGAATCTCCAACTAATTTTAATTTATCTACAATTTCCCCTACAGTATCTTCTTCTTCAACCTGTTCATCTACAAACCACTGCAAAAATGAATGAGTTGCATAATCTTTTTCTTCAGCTGCTAGTGAAACTAAATCATTGATCATAGCAGTTATTTTTTCCTCATGAGCTAAAGAATCTTCAAATACATCTAAATTAGATTCCCACTCACTTTTAGGTTTATCAATACCAGCTAAAATAATTCTGCCGCCTCTTTCATTTACATAATCATAAATTTTACGGGCATGAGCCATTTCTTCTTCAGCCTGTAAATCCATCCAACGGGCAAAACCGGACAGGCTTTTATCTTCAAAATAAGCAGCCATAGACTGATATAAATAGGCTGAATATAATTCAGCATTTACCTGTTCATTTAATGCTTTTTCTACCTTTTCTTTTATCATAAATAACTCCTCCTAAATCTTATCTAATATTAGCTTCTTCACTTATAATAATTCAACAATGACTGCTGATATCCTGCTTTTAAGCAGAATTAATATTCAATCTAAAACCATTAAATCAAGCTTCATTCAAGCTTATCAATTTTTTTAAGATATTTTTCCATATCAAATTTTCTTTCCAGACCAGCAGCATTCATATATCTTACCTTACCGAATATTTTTCTTTCAGTCCAGGCCCGATCATGTTTACTGAAAATCCAGCCAACACCAGCATAACTATTTGCATCTCTACCATCAAGCGAATATTTATTATTCAGCTTTAAAGCCCATTGAAAAGCTTGTTCAGGATCAGAAGTCCATTCTAAAATTTTTTTCCCCCAGTACATCCGCATATAGTTGTGCATTTTACCGGTAATTACCATTTCTTTTTGAGCTGCATTCCAATACTTATCATGAGTTTCCGCATTTTCTAATTCCTGATAATCATAAAGGTATTCACGCTCATCATCTTTATGTTCCATTAGAGAATCGTAGGCCCAGTCATATAAAATAGCTTTTAAACTTTTATCATAATTTTGATTATAATAAACAAAGTTAAATGCTAGCTCTCGTCTAACAATAAGTTCTTCCAAAAAATCTTCTGCATTAGACTCAGCATTTAGAGCTTTGAGAGCTACTTCCTGGGCTGAAATTTGGCCAAAATGCAGATAGGGACTTAAATCTGATTGAAAATTAAGATGTGGTATATTTCTTTTTTCATCGTAATCCTTAAGTTTATTATCAATGAAATCATTTAATTTTTCTCTGGCCTGGTTATAACCACCAATAAAATATTTTTCATAACTAATTTCTTTTTCACTTTTAAATTCGTTGAGAAATTGATCAAGATCATTAACAATTTCTAAATTTGATTTTTTTAGTACTATTTTTTCTTTATTTTCAAGTTTTTCACGTTCATATTTTTTTAAATATTTATCTTTTATTTTATTAATTTTTTTGCGAATTGTATAAGCTGCATATTCTTCTTTTTCGCTGACTTCTTCAACCGGACAAAGCAAATTGCTTTCAACCAGATAAAAAGGAATGGAGAGCATCTCAGCTGCTTCTTGCTTCCATTTTCGTAGATGTCTTAAATAAACTTTCTCACTAACAACTACTGAGGAATCTTCTGTTATTTTTTTTATATCCTCAACTTCACTATATTTTAATACATAAAAATTAATATTTTCTGCTGCTGTTTTTTCCTGTAGTTCTTTTAAACCCTGCAGCATAAATTTAAAATGCCCATATTCTGCTTCCGGATAATTTGGATTTATTAAGAAAAAAATTAAAAGAGGCTGATTTAATTGATTTGCCTTTTCAACAGCATAACCCAGAGCCTGGTTATATTCCAGGCGCTGAGATGACTGCATCCAATAAGCAACAAATTTACCTTTTTTTAATTCAGCCTCATTAATTTTTTCTATTCTATTTTTTTCAACTAACAAATTTTTGTTCCTTCATCAAAGTGAATATCAAGTTGAGGATAAGGAATACCAATACCAGCTTCATCAAAGGCATCTTTTACATCTTCGTGCATATCAAAGTAAACATCCCAATAGTCAGGTCCTTTAACCCAAACTTTACAGGCAATATTTACTGAACTACCTGCATGTTCTGTAACTCTAATAATTGGCTCAGGATCATCTAAAATAAAATCGTGTTTTGAAGCAAGATCTTTTAATAAGGCAATTGCTTCATGAAAATCATCATCATAACCAATCCCAAATGTAAGATCAACTCTTCTTTTATCCATTGCAGAATAATTTGTAATACTATCAGTTGCTACATTCCCATTTGGAATATAAATTTTCTTATTGTCAAAAGTCGTCATAATAGTATACAGAATCTGAATTTCCTGTACTTTTCCTTTATATCCAGAGACTTCTATAGTATCCCCAGCAGAAAAGGGTCTAAACATTAAAAGCATTACTCCTCCAGCAAAGTTAGATAAACTCCCCTGTAAAGCAAAACCGACAGCAAATGATGCTGCACCTAAGACTGCCACAAAAGAAGCAACCTCAATCCCAATTGTTGAAGCAATAGAAACAAATAATAAAATTAATAAAATTGCTCTGGTAACAGACATTAAAAAACTAGTTAAAGTTCTTTCGAATTTCCCCTGTATGTTCTTTTCTATTAAATTTACTACAAGTTTAACTACCCATAATCCTACCAATAAAAAAACAATAGCTAAAAGAATCTTCATCCCATAATTAGCAATGATTGACTGTAAATTTCCTGAAATTTGATCCATAAATGTTCCCCTCCTCATTTTATTTAAGTATCTTTGAAATTAATATTACCTATTACTTATTCTACAGTACTTACTTTATTAATTTCTAGTTAATTCTTTACATTCCTGCAAATCATTAATTTTTTTTGCACTTTAAGTTTATAACTTTCATAATAAGCAGCTTAAATATATATAAATCTTTTTATCTTCAATATTTTTGAAATCATTGTTAAAATCAAAAATAAAAAATTCAATATATATAAAAAGAAGAACCGGAAAATTTCCGGTCCCCCAATTAAGTAAAAAATATTAAACATCAACTGTCTCTTTAAAAGATTTACCACTTCTAAATACAGGCACTTTACGTGCTGGAATCTGAATTTCTTCCCCTGTTTGAGGATTGCGGCCTTTTCTAGCACTTCTATCTTTAACTTCAAAAGTACCAAAACCGATTAATTGAACATTATCACGCTCATCTTCAGCTTTCTTAGCTTCAGATTTCAAGTGATTCATGATAGTATCAATACTTTCATTAACAATTTCTCCTGTATCTTTTTTAGTGATACCAGTTTTTTCTGCAACGGCATCAATAAGTTCATTTTTAGTCATAAAATTCACCCCCTTTTATAACTTTAACTTTTACTTTATTATTTATTATTCTCGCTATAACAGTGATTTCCTGCTTAAGCATAGAAAAAATTTATAAATTTTCTAGATATTCCATAAAGAATTATCAACAACTGATTCCATTTCATGTTTTTTTGTTCTTAACATCAGTTCCTCTACAGCCTGTTCAGGATCTTTATCTTCAAATAAAACCTGATAAACTTCTTTGGTTATTGGCATTTCTAATTCTCTATCTTGAGCGTTCAGCCATTTATAGATTGCTTTGGCTGTTTTAACGCCCTCTACTACCTGTTTAACCTTATCTTTTGCTTCAGCTAAGGTTTTTCCTTTTCCTATCTCAATTCCAAAACGTCTATTTCTGCTGTGCATACTTGTACAGGTAACAACAAGGTCTCCCATCCCGGACAAACCTGCTAAAGTCATCGTTTTTGCTCCGTGATAATTAACAAAATGACTCATTTCATTTAAGGCTCTTGTAATAAGGGCTGCTCTTGTATTATCTCCATAATTTAAACCATCACAAATGCCGCTGGCAACAGCAACAACATTCTTTAAAGCTCCTCCAAGTTCAACACCTTTAACATCAGGGTTTGTATAAACTCTAAAGTATTTAGACATAAATAGATCTTGGACTTTTTCGGCAGCTTTTTTACTTTTAGCAGCAGATACTATAGCTGTTGGTAATTTTTCCATAACCTCTTCTGCATGAGTTGGTCCTGACAAAACTACTACATTATTAAATCCTAATTCCTTAATCATTTCAGAATTAGTTTTAAATGAACTTTCATCAATACCCTTAGCTGTAGACACTATAATAGTATCTTGAGAGATTAAATCCTTAGAATTACTTAAAACCTCTTTCACAGCTGAAGTTGGCACAGAAACAACAACTACTTCTGTATTAGCGAGACAGTCATTCAGATTATTACAGGCAGTTAAATTTTTATTTAATTTATGTTTCGGAAAGTATTTATAGTTGAGATTTTCATTATTTATAGAATCAACAACTTCAACATCTCTCGCATATATTTTAACTTGATTCCCATTTTCAGCTAAGAGATTTGCTAAAGCAGTTCCCCAACTCCCAGCTCCAATTACTGCAATATTTGAGATCATTACTTTTTACCACTCTTTCCAAGCTTCTCAGGATCCATTCTATTTTCTTCTCCATTTAGAAGTCTCTTTATATTTGCCCTATGAGTATACATCACAAATAATGACAGCAGAACTGCAAAAATCACATGTTTTGAATCATAGGCTGTAAAATAAAGTGTTAAAGGTAGTGACATTGAACCAATAATTGAACCTAATGATACATAACGGGTTTTAAGTACCAGTGCTAACCAGATTACAGCATAAATTAAAAATGCTAAAGGATACAGCCTTAAAATAACACCAAAAGTCGTTGCAACTCCTTTACCACCAGAAAAGCCTAAGAAAATTGACCAATCATGGCCTGCAATTGCAGCTATAGCTACAAATAGAATTGCTGTACTTAAATTGCCTCCTAAAATTGTTTGTCCCACCATTACTCCAAGGTAACCTTTAAGGATATCGAACACTGCGACTAAAATACCGGCTTTTAAACCCATCACTCTAGCGACATTAGTTGCACCAATATTTCCACTTCCATACTGTCTAACATCTTTTTTCATAACATATTTAGTCAAAAGAAAACCAGATGGAATTGAACCAATTAAATAACTGATTAATATAGCAATAATTATCTGCATAATAACCTCCTAACTACGTTGTTTTAATTTAAATTGCAGTGGATTCCCTACATAACCAAAAGCTTCTCTAAGAATATTTTCTAAATACCTTTGATAGGCAAAGTGCATTAGATTTGGATCATTAACAAAGAAAACAAATGTTGGAGGTTTGATCCCCACCTGACTTGCATAATAAATTTTAAGTCTTTTTCCTTTTCTACTTGGTGGCTCACGCAGCTGAACAGCTTCTGTGATTACCTCATTTAAAATACCTGTTTTAATCCTGAGATTACTTTGATCAACCACAAATTCAAGTAATGATAAAAGTTCATCGATTCTCTCACCTGTTAAGGCTGAAATATAGGTTACAGGAACATAATTCAAAAATTTAAGCTGATAATACACTTCATCAGTATATCTTTCCATTGTTTTTGAATCTTTCTCCATTAAATCCCATTTGTTAATAGCTATTACCATTGCTTTACCTTCATCGTGAGCATAACCAGCTATTTTCTTATCTTGGTCAGTTATTCCATGCTGAGCATCAATCATCATTAAAACAGCATCAGAGCGATCAACTGATCTTAAAGCTCTTAAATTACTGTAATATTCAACATCTTCTTTTACTTTAGATTTCCTTCTTAAACCAGCAGTATCAATAAAATTAAACTCCACATCTTTCCACTTAATTAAAGTATCAACTGCATCTCTTGTTGTACCAGGCATATCACTAACTATAACTCTTTCTTTACCTAGTAAATGATTAACCAAACTGGATTTACCCACATTTGGCTTACCAATAACAGCAATATTTATTTTTTCTTCACTTATTTCATCATCTTCTGCTTCTGGTAATTTTGATATTACTTCATCGAGTAATTCACCAGTATTTTTACCATGTTCAGCAGAGATAAGAAATGGATCACCAAAGCCCAGCGAATAAAATTCCCAGCCAATTTCTTCCTGATTAGAAAAATCTTCAACTTTATTAACAACCAGAATAATTTCTTTGTTTGTTCTGTATAAAAGTTGAGCTATATCTTCATCAACACCAGTCATTCCAGTTCTTGAATCTACCACAAATAAAATTATATCAGCTTCTTCCATAGCTACTTCCGCCTGATATTTTATTTGGTTTTTGATTTTATCATTATCATGAAGAACTATTCCACCGGTATCAATAACATTAAATTTTTTGCCTAACCATTCAGTCTCACCATAAATTCTATCACGAGTAACATTTGGTTCTCCTTCTACTATAGCCCTGCGGCCGCCAACTAGTCTATTAAAAAGAGTGGATTTACCTACATTTGGTCTTCCTACAATTGCAACTGTAGATTTAGCCATTTTTTATCACCTCCGTTAATTCTTTTAAATTATCTATAAATTTTATTTTATAATCAGATAATTCATTTAAAAATTCATCTTTTTTTATTTCATCTAAAAATTTACTTTGGTCATTCAATACTATTTTTGGTATAAAAATCATATCATATTGATCTGCATCTAATTTTTTTATATTATTTTTTAGATCTTGAGCTGTTAAAAGACCTGTAACTGTAACAGTTTCACCAAAAAAATGATTTTTAACTACCAACATTTCAATTTCTAATCTATCTATTTTGTTAATCCTATTTGAAAACTCAGTTAGAGCTTTTTCCCCTAAAACAGAAGTCATAATTGCAATTTTATCTACTTTAGCAGCAGCTTTAGGAATCTCAACTGATTTTAGTTCTTCATTCATTAAAGCAGTTAAACCAATCCCATTCTCCAGTTGAGGAAAATCATTATACTCTTTAAAATCTGGAAGATCATAATTGGTATTTAAATAAAATTCATCAGCAGCATATATAATGTTTTCACCATATTTATTTTCAGCTTTTTGCTGCCAGTATTTTATTTGTTCCAAAGAATTATTCATTTCTGACTGAGTTAATGTTCTTAAATCTGCTAAACCATCACGATATTTAGTTAGACCAACAGGAACAACCCCAATTGACAATATTTGAGGATAAAAATCTAAAAGATCAGCTAAGGTTTTATCCAATTCTGCCTGATCATTATATCCAGGGCAGAGCACAATTTGAGTGTGAAATTGTATGTTGTTTTTTTTAAAAAGTTCTAAAAGTCTATTTATATCGGCAGCCTTTGGGTTTTTCATCATTTTAACCCTTAATTCCGGGTTAGTTGTATGAACAGAAATATTAATTGGACTTAGATTCTTATCAATAATTCTTTTTATTTCTTTATCTTTTAAATTAGTTAATGTAACAAAACTACCCTGCAAAAAAGAAAATCGATAATCATCATCCATCTGATTTAAACTTTCTCTCATATTTTGTGGCTGCTGTTTAACGAAACAAAAAATACAATTGTTTTTACACTGCTTTAATCCATCAAAAACAATTTCTTTAAACTCTATGCCCAATTCTTCCCCAAGCTTTCTTTCTAATTCGATTGTTTTACTTTGATTATCTTTAGTTTTTAGCTCAAGAGTTATTATCGGTTCTGAAATTTGATATAAGTAATCTATATAATCATTAATTTGATGATTATTAATAGTGATAATTTTATCCTCTGCCTTCAAACCAGCTTTAGCAGCGGTAGAATCCGGAATAATATTTTCTATTTTGACCATCTTCCATCTACCTCCTGTAAGCTTGATAATATCATATTTAAGAAAACTAAGCAATAATCTCCATTAAGCATAAAAAAACCCGCCGCCCAGGATCGGACAGCGGGTGCTTTTTTAATTATTCACCCTGGTCAAAAATATCTCCAACAATTTCTCTAATAGTAGCGCCACCTGATGATGAATTATCATCATTGCTGCTGCTTTTTTGTGATTTAGAGCCTCTACTTTTGTTTGAGCTTTTAGAGCTGCTGCTGGATTCTTGCTTAGGTTCAGGCTTTTCTTCTAATTCTTTTAAGCTTAAACCTACTCTTTCCTGATCAGCATCAATATTAATGATTTTAGCTTCTCTTACGTCACCAACGTTTACTACTTCATCAGAAGTTTTTACGTGGCGGTGTGATAATTGAGAAATATGAATTAATCCTTCAATACCTTTTTCAACTTCCATAAAGGCACCAAAATCAACTAATTTTGTAATTTTACCTTCAATAACTTCTCCTTCATAATGCTTATCAGCAAATTCTTCCCATGGATCTGCTAGAAGCTGCTTTAAGCCAAGAGAAATTCTTTCTTCTTCTTTGTTAACTCCAAGAACTTTAACCTCAACTTTTTCTCCTTCAGAGAGAACTTCAGCTGGGCTTTCAATTCTTCCCCATGACATTTCTGAGATGTGAAGAAGTCCTTCAATTCCACCAAGGTCAATAAAGGCACCAAAATCAACTAATTTTGTAACTGTACCTTCTACTGTCTGTCCTTCTTCTAAAGCTGCTAAAGTTTCTTCTTTTTTAGCTGCTCTTTCTTTTTCAAGAACTTTTTTAGCAGAAAGAACTACATTGTTGTTATCTCTTTCAACTTCAATAACTTTAAGACGAAGAGTTTCACCAACATAGTCGCTTAAATCATCCACATAACCAATTGCTACATGAGAAGCTGGAATAAATCCTCTTACTCCAACATCTACAACTAGTCCACCTTTAACTTCTTTAGTAACTTCAGCTTCAATGATTTCATCGTTTTCATGTGCTTCAACGATTTTTTCCCAGGCCTGTTCATACTCTGCCTGTTTTTTAGATAAAATCATATTGCCTTCATCATCTTCTAAAGTTAAGATAACTACTTCAATTTCATCATCCATGCTCACAATATCATGTGCATCTTCAACAGTGCGGTGACTTAAATGGCGTAATGGAATAAATCCATCTGTCTTATAATTTACATCTACATAAACACCATTATCATTAATTTCAACTACAGTACCTGTAACTTTCTGTCCTTTTCTTAAATCAGCAATATCATTATCGCTATATTTAAATTCAGCTTCTTCTTCAGTTTCAGCAGCTTCTTCACTTTCTTCTGCTTTTTCTTCCTCTGCAGATTCTTCTGCTTCCTCACTGTTATCAGCTTCTTTTTCATCTTTAGTTTCTTCAGTCACTTCTGTAGTTTCTTCAGTCACTTCTTCTGTTTCTTCAGTCTCTTCTATTGTCTCTTCAACCTCCTCTACCACTTGTTCTTCTTTCTCCTCTACGTTCTCAGTTGACTCAACATTTACTTCTTTGTTTTCTTCGTTCATTAACTGAACAACCTCCCTTATTAACCAGTCTGGAGTCGATGCTCCAGCTGTAATTCCAACTTTATTTTTTCCAGACAACCACTTTTTATCTATTTCAGCGGCTGTTTCTATATGATAAGTAGGGGTGTTTGTGGCTGCACATATTTCTGCAAGCCTGGTAGTATTTGCACTATTATGACCCCCTATTACAAACATTATATCTACATCTTCTGCTAATCTTTTAGCTGAAGATTGACGTACATCTGTAGTATTACAAATAGTGTTAAAAACCTTTAACTCTTTGACTTTAGTTGCTACTAAATTAATAATATCCCGAAAAGACTCAGGAGATTTTGTTGTTTGAGCAACAAATCCAATTTTGGATTTTAACTCAACAGACTTTAAGTCCTCTTTGTCTCTAATTATAATTGCTTTTTTATTACTGGCCCCATAAATACCCTGAACTTCAGGATGATCTTCATCTCCATAAATAAATGTTTGATAACCCTCATCTACCAGTTGTCTGGCATATTTTTGAGCATTTTTAACAAAGGGACAGGTAGCATCTATAATTTTTAAATTTTTCTCTCTTGCCTCTTCTATAACTTCTGGTGCTACTCCATGAGAACGGATAATAACTATTCCAGAATCAATTTCGGCAAGTGAAGAGGCGACTTTTATATTTTTTGCTTCTAATTTTTCAACAACCTGTGGATTATGAATCAGCGGACCCAGTGTATAAACATTTAAATCTTCATTTTCACCGGCAGCTTCCAGAACCATATCAATAGCTCTTTCAACACCAAAACAAAACCCAGCCTCTTCTGCTGTAATAACCTCCAGAACCTTCACCTCCTTCCAGCACAACACCAACAAGTACAATATATCCCAATACAATATACCCCAAATAAACAGGGCACCTCTTAAACATTTTTCTCTATCAAAGTCAAAAATCCTTCTTTAAATCGAAAAAAACTTGAAAAAGATTGATAAATCAGGATTAATCAGTAATTATTCTTCATAATTTAGTTCTTTTTGTATTTTAGTTTTTATATAGTTAGATGCTTTTTTTCTCTCAGCTTTGGATAATCTTTTTTTAGAAAATTGATCCATTGTAAAAGCTTTACCAATATTAATTGTAATTCTACCTTCTTTTTTTATGTTTTTTATTCCGATCGGAACAATTGGAGCACCACTTTTTATTGCAAGCATTACTGAGCCTGATTTAGGGTTACCGAGTTTCCCTTCCGCTCGTCTTGTACCTTCGGGAAATAATCCCAACACTTCTTGATCCTTGAGCACATAAAGAGCCTTTTTAACAGCAGTGATGTCATTTTTACTGCGATCAACAGGAAAAGCATCTGCTAAAAATAAGACAAATCTTATAAAAGGATTTTCAAAAAGTTCTTTTTTAGCCATAAATCTTACAGGTCTTGAAAAAATAGCCGCTAATAATGGCGGGTCAAATGCACTAATATGATTTGACATTAAAATTACTCCACCCTCAGCAGGTAAATTTTCTTTACCCTTAACCTTAATTCTAAAAAATATTTTAAAAATAGCTAAAAGTGATAATCTTATACATTGATAAACAAATTTTTTCACTGGGTTTCACCCTTAATAAGCGAAATCATTTTTTTGAGAACCTCATCTATTGATAACTCAGTCGTATCAATTAAAACAGCATCTTCAGCTTTTTTAAGTGGAGAATGCTCGCGTTCACTATCTAATTTATCTCTACGAGCAATACTTTTTTTGATTTCTTCTAAATCAGCATCTTTATTTTTAGATTTTACTTCCTGATAACGTCTTTTAGCTCTTTCTGCCAGAGAAGCAGTCAAAAAGAATTTATGTTCAGCCTCTGGCAGTACAACTGTTGTAATATCTCTACCATCCATTACTACTTTATTTTGCTGAGCAAGCTGCTGCTGCTTTTTTACCAAAACTTCCCTTACACCTTTAACTGCAGCTATTTTAGAAACATGAGTATTTACCTCAGAACTTCTAATTGCTTCACTAACATTTTTATTATTTAAATATATTTCACCATTTTCATCAAAAGTAATATTTATTTTGTTAGCTAATTTAATTAAGTTTTTTTTATCATCGAAATTAAGATTGTCTCTTATAGCAGCTAAGGTGACAGCTCTATACATTGCTCCAGTATCAAGATGAAGATAATTTAATTTTTTAGCCAGAAGTTTTGCTATAGTACTTTTGCCTGCTCCACCCGGGCCATCAATTGCTATTACATTTTTCATTAACTTTACCTCACCTTTTTAAAATATATTTATTCAACTAAATCAGGTCTTAATTTTTTAGCATCTTTTAAATATTGATGTTTCACCTGACTTTTATTCTTGTTTTGATCAACATGCACTAATAATCTTATCATTTTTTCACTACTATTTTCAACCTTCATTTCCTGCATACACAAAATAGGAGTTATATTGTATCCCAATTCTCTAATAGCCTTACCGGGATATGCTTTATCTAAATCATCAGTAGCAGTAGTGATAATACTTATTAAGTCTTCTTCCTGTAGAGAATTTTCCTGCATTAAAGATTCCATTAACTCTTTTGTCGCTGCTAATATATTTTTTTCTGTGTTTATTTCAACACTAATTGCTCCTCTAATTGCATACATTCTTTAATCCTCCAGTTTACTAATCAAGTTTATTTAATTTGTTTAAAGCAACTTTTGCTGCTTCCTGTTCAGCTTCTTTTTTGCTTGACCCCTGTCCGGAACCAAGGCTATCCTCATTTAGCTTTACAGCCACTAAAAAAGTTTTATTATGATCTGGCCCTTCTTCATCTACTACTTCATATTCAGGTCGATCACTGCCGTTTTCCTGAATTACTTCCTGCAGCATTGTTTTATAATCCTGTATATGATTACCCTCTGCTACATTTATAATATCTATTTTAAGTAAATGCAGAATGAAATCTGCGGCTGCTGTAAATCCCTGATCAAGGTATAAAGCACCAAAAATTGCTTCCATTGTATCTGCCAGTATAGAATCTCTTTCTCTACCACCTGTCATTTCTTCACCCTTACCTAAAAAGAGGTATTGACCAAGTTCAATTCTTTTAGCAACATCTGCTAAAATCGGAGCACTCACAATAACTGCTCTCATTTTTGCTAACTCACCTTCGGGCAAATCTGCAAATGTATTGAAAATATAGGTGCTGACAGAAAGGCTCAAAACAGAATCTCCTAAAAATTCTAATCTTTCATTATCTTTTAAATTCAAAGTTCTATTTTCATTCGGAAATGATTTATGAGTCAATGCTCTTTGAACCAAAATTTTATCGTCAAAATTTAAATCTAAAGCATTTTCGAATTCCTCTATTTTTTTCTCGTTAAACAACTGATTCATTTTATATATCACCATCCATTAAAATAATAAAAAGGGATGAAAACTCCACTGAGGGAGCTTCATCCGTCATTATTTATTAAAGAATTTCTTCTAAATAACTTACAGCATCATCAACTGTACGAATATCCTCAGCATCCTCATCAGGGATTTCTACATCAAATTCTTCTTCAAATGCCATAACTAATTCTACCACATCTAAAGAATCTGCACCAAGATCTTCTATAAATGAAGAGTCTTCAGTAACTTCATCTCTGTCAACTGCTAATTCTTCTGCTACAATATCAATAACTTTTTCTAGAATATTTTCCACTTCATTCACCTCCTTTCACTGAGTCTTCTTTTTATTACGAAAGGACGACTCAGCACTCGGGCATCGAGCCCGACGCACTGTAACGTCTTCTTTTTATTACGAAAGGACGACTCACTAGGCTCCCATGCCGCCATCAATTTTTATTACTTCCCCATTTATGTAATTTGCATTATCTGAAGCTAAAAAGGAAACTAAATCTGCAACCTCTTCAGCCTCTCCTAAACGAGCAAGCGGCACCTGAGAAATAATATTTTCTTTTATCTTATCACTAAGCCCATCTGTCATATCAGTATCTATAAATCCAGGTGCTACAGCATTAGAACAAACACCCTTTGAGGCAAGTTCTTTGGCCATAGTTTTGGTAAACCCAATTATTCCAGCTTTAGCTGCAGAATAATTAACCTGACCTGCATTCCCATTAATACCAACTACAGAAGATAAATTTATCAATTTACCATTTTCAGCCTTTAGTAAATATCTGACTGCATGCTTAGTACAGTTAAACACTCCTTTTAAATTAATATCTAAAACACTATCCCAATCATCTTCCTTCATTCTTAATATTAATTTATCACGAGTGATTCCAGCATTATTAACTAATACATTTAAACCACCCATCTTTTTATAGGCAGTTTTTACCAGTTCTGCAGCCTGATCAAAATCACTTATATCAGCTTGAATTAGATGAGCAGTCCCTCCATTAGCTTCAATTTCTTTTTTTACTTTTTCTGCTCGAGCTTGAGAATTAGCATAATTTATAGTTACTTCTGCTCCTAAAACAGACATTTTCTTTGCTATTTCAGCCCCAATACCTCGAGAACTACCTGTAATTAAAACTTTTTTATTTTTTAGATCTATCAAATTAAACACCTCTTTAGCGTATAATTATCATTAAATATAATATGATATAATTTCAAAATATCTCAATTAATCCAATAAATTATAAATACTCTTAATTGTATTTTCAGCATCTTCCATTATTTCTTCAATAATTTCTTTAACAGATTTAATTTCAGATATCATTCCTGAAATTTGTCCCGCCATAACACTACCTTCTTTAACATCTCCATCAATTACAGCATCTCTTAGCTTACCGGAACCAATTTCTTCAATCTTTTTGGGATCCACTCCCTGCTTTTCTAAATCATCTAATTCTTTTGTCAGTTTATTTTTTAAATTTCTAACTGGGTGACCGGTACTGCGTCCAGTTACAACTGCATCTCTATCTCTTGCGCCTACAATAGCTTGTTTAAACTCCATTGAAGCTGTACATTCTTCGGAACATACAAATCTAGTTCCAATCTGAGCTCCCTTAGCTCCAAGTGATAAAACAGCTGCTAGACCTCTGCCATCAGCAACACCACCTGCTGCAATCACAGGTATATCTAAAGCATCTACTACCTGTGGTACTAATGCCATAGTTGTCAGCTCTCCAATATGTCCTCCAGCTTCAGTTCCTTCAACAATTACTGCATCTACATCCAATCTTTCCATTCTCCTGGCAAGTGCTACAGAAGGAATGACAGGAATAACCTTTGAGCCGACCTCTTGAAACCTCTTTACATGTTTACCGGGATTCCCAGCACCTGTAGTAATTACAGGAACTTTTTTCTCAATAGCTAGTTCTATTATATCATCAGCAAAAGGAGAAAGCAGCATAATATTTAAACCAAATGGTTTATCAGTTAACTCTTTCACCTTTTCAATTTCTTTTTCAATTACATCAGCTGGTGCATTTCCAGCACCAATTATACCCAATCCGCCTGCAGAAGAAACTGCTGCTGCTAATTCACCAGTAGCAACCCAGGCCATACCTCCCTGAATAATTGGCTTTTCTATCTCTAATAAATCACAAAGTTCTGTTTTTAACGCCATTTATTCCAACTCCTCATTCTTTTCTAACTCGACCTTAATCAATTTCACTATATCTTCCTGCACAGTCTTTTTAGCAGCTTTGATTGCATTATATATAGCTGTGCCATCAGAACCACCATGACTGATAATAACAACACCGTTTACCCCTAATAAAGGTGCTCCACCGTATTGTCTATAATCTATTTTGTTTAAAACTTTTTTTAGATAGGGTTTTATTAAAAAAGCAGCAATTTTAGAACGTAAATTAGTTTTAAAGCTCTCCTTAATTAAATCAAGAAAAAAAGAAGCCGCTCCTTCTGTTGTTTTGAGAACAACATTACCAACAAAGCCATCAGTTACTACTACATCAACTTTATTGCTAAAAATATCTCTGCCTTCAACATTACCTATAAAATTTTTAATTCGTTGATCATTACTCAAAACTTCAAAACTCTCTTTAGTTAAATTATTACCTTTAGTTTTTTCTTCTCCAATATTTAACAGTGCAACTTTAGGATTGTCAATTTTCATTACATTTTCTGCATAAAGCTGACCCATTAAAGCAAACTGTTTTAAGTTTTCAGGACTGCAGTCGGTATTTGCACCATTATCTAAAACTAAAGTGCTTCCATTAACAGCAGGAAATTGAATAGCAATTGGCGGTCTAGAAATACCTTTAATTCTGCCTACTCTCAATAAACCAGCTGCCATAACTGAACCTGTATTTCCTGGAGAAATAAAAGCATCAATTTTTGACTTCTTTAGAAGTTTTGCCCCGACATTCACTGTGGCGTTCTTTTTTTTACGAAGTGCTTTAATTGGTGATTCATCCATAGTAATGATTTCATCAGAATTCTCTATTTTAAGCCTTTTCGAATCAAAGTCAGTTTTAGCCAACTCTTCGCTTATAATATCATATTCACCAATCAGGGTCAATTCTATTTCTTTTTCTTCTTTTAAAGCCTTTAAAGCTCCAGTAATCAATTCTGAAGGCTCTTTTTCTCCACTCATAACATCAACAGCTATTCTATACAATATTGCCGCCTCCCAGAGTCAAAAAACAAAAATTTAGATCTTTATCATTTGGAAAACATTATATCTCAACCGTCGGTCAATTGCAAGTTTATGGCAAGAAAAAAACAGAGAATCTCTAAGCAAGAGATCTCTGTTTATCTAAATAATTTAATTTTTACTCACCTTTTTGCCATCATAGTGTCCACATTCTGGACATACATGATGAGGTAAAATCTTTTCATGGCAGTTTGAACATTCTACTAGACTAGGAGCACTCAATTTCTTATGAGTACGTCTTTTTCTTTTACGCGTTTTAGAAGTCCGTTTCTTTGGTACAGCCATCCTATACACCTCCTTTAATTATTCATTATCATTATAAAATTCTTTAAGTTTCGCCAGACGAGGATCTACTGTTTCTACCTCACAGTCACATTCTTCTTCATTCAAATTTTGACCGCATTCAGGACAGATCCCTTTACAATCTTCAGAACAAAGAGGCTTCATTGGTAAGGATAGAATAATATTGTCCACAATAATATCGTCTAAATATAGTTCTTCCTCGTCTTCCATTTCACTTTTCATAACATCTTCAGAAATATCCAATTTAATTGGCGAACTATACTTTTGCAAACAACGACTGCAGCTTAAAATTAACTCAGCTTCTAATGTACCTTTAACGACAAATGATTCTCTAGTGTTATAGATTTCAAGTTCAAGCTGAACATTATCTTTTATTTTTATTTCTCGATTTACAAATTCTAGATCGTGAAATTCAAGCTCCAGTGAGACATTTTTTCTGCCTCCGATTTCTTTTAAATCACTGAGGTTTATATACAATTTATTTGATCACCCCTGTAAATAGCCACGTTTTATTATATAAAAAGTAGCTTAGACTGTCAAGAAGAATTTTATTGATTTACCAATTCCATTGTATCATTAGCAATTACTAATTCCTCATTTGTTGGAATTACCATTGCCTTAACTTTGGAATCAGCTGTAGAAATTACCACTTCTTTTCCACGACAATCATTAGCTTCTTGATCTACTTCAACTCCTAAATATTCGAAACCGTTCAATATGAGTTCCCGAGTTTCAATTGCGTTTTCACCTATGCCTGCAGTAAAGACAATTGCATCAACTCCACCCATTGCTGCTGTATAAGCACCAATGTATTTTTTAACCCTATAATTAAAGAGTTCTTGTGCAATTTCTGCGCGATGATTTCCTTCCTCAGCTGCATCTTCAATATCACGAGAATCACTGCTGACTCCAGATACTCCTAAAAGCCCACTTTCTTTATTTAACACATTATCCATCTCTGAAGCTGTCATATTTTCTTTTTCCATAATAAATGGAATAATAGCTGGATCTATATCTCCACAGCGAGTTCCCATTACTAAACCTTCAAGTGGGGTTAGGCCCATACTGGTATCTACAGATTTACCATTTTTAACTGCAGCTACACTAGCACCATTACCTAAGTGACAGGTTATAATTTTAAGATCTTCAATATTTTTATCCATCATTTCAGCAGCTCTTTTCGCAACATAGCCATGGGAAGTTCCGTGAAATCCATATCTTCTGACACCATAATTCTCATAATATTCATAAGGAAGAGCATAAATATATGCTTTCTCAGGCATGCTTTGATGAAATGCAGTGTCAAAAACTCCTACCTGTGGCTTGTCAGGCATTAATTCTTTACAAACTTTAACTCCCATAATGTTAGGTGGATTGTGTAAAGGTGCTAAATCTGCAACCTCTTCAATTTTTTTAATTGTTTCATCATCGATTATTGTAGACTCCGCAAAAGCTTCTCCACCATGTACAATACGATGCCCAATTGCTTCTATTTCATCAATATCATCTAAGACACCGTGGTCTTTTGATAAAAGAGTTTCAATTAGTAATTCAATCCCAGTTTTATGATTAGGTATATCTTTTTCAATTACAATTTCATCTCCACTACCATTTTCATATTCTAAATATGAATCATCAATTCCTATTCTTTGAATAAGACCTTTTGCTAATACATTTTCTGTTTCCATATTAAATAATTGATACTTTAAAGAAGAACTGCCGCTGTTAATTACAAGTATTTTCATTCTTTTCCCCCTAATAAAATTTGATATATGTATTGAAATTAATTAAAATTATTTATTCATTTTGAGCTTGAACTGCTGTAATTGCTGTTAAGTTAATAACATCTTCGACTGAACAGCCTCGAGAAAGATCATTTATTGGTGCTGCAAGGCCCTGCAGTATTGGTCCTACTGCATCTGCACCCGCAAGTCTCTGAACAAGTTTATAGCCGATATTACCCGACTGTAAATCAGGGAAAATTAATACATTTGCTTTACCAGCTATTTCGCTATCAGGAGCTTTTCTGCTGCCAACACTTTCTACTAATGCTGCGTCAACCTGCATTTCACCATCAATTTTTAAATTAGGTGCATTTTTATGAGCTATTTCTACTGCATTTCTAACATTATCTACATTCTCATGTTTAGCACTACCCATAGTTGAAAATGAAAGCATTGCTACTTTAGGTTCATAATTTAATAATTTCTGAGTTGTATCAGCTGTAGCAATTGCAATTTCTGCAAGCTGTTCTGAATTTGGTTCAGGATTTACTGCACAATCAGAAACAACTAATACCCCTTCTTCTCCAAATGACTTATCTTTTAAGACCATTATGATAGCACTTGATACTGTCGAAATACCCTCAGCAGTCTTAACAATTTGGAAGGCAGGTCTTAACACATTTCCAGTCGGATTAGCTGCACCAGCAACCATTCCATCTGCTTTTCCAGTATAAATCATCATTGTTCCAAAATATAATGGATCTTTAATTGCCTTTTCTGCATCCTCTTTACTGATCCCCTTGTGTTTTCTTAATTCATAAAACTCATCTGTAAATTCTGAAACATAGTCAGAACTTTCAGGATCAATAATTTTAATGCCGCTTAAATTAACACCATACTTTTCTGCATCCTCTTTAATAGATTCAGCATTAGCTAAAATTATAATCTTAGCTAATTTCTCTGCTTCTATTTTTGCTGCGGCTTTAATTATTCTTTCATCAGCACCTTCGGCAAAAACAATTGTTTTTAAATCAGAAGCAGCTTTTTCCTTAAAATTCTTAATTACATCCATTTTAAATTTTCCTCCCCCGTAGTTTAAAAAAATAACTTATTTGTTCTTTCTTTATATATTTGCTATTATATATATAATACTGTGTTAAAGTTTCAAATCCTTTTTTATTTAAAGAAGTTCGAAAAGTAAAACTTTTATGTAAATTATCAATTTATTGATAAAATTTGATTTCAAATTGAGGTGTTGTACTATGAAAACAACTGCATTAATAGTTGAATATAATCCTTTTCACAACGGACATCAATATCATCTTAATCAAAGTAAAAAAATTACTAAAAATGATAATTTAATAGTCATTATGAGTGGTAATTTTACTCAACGTGGAGATGCTGCTATTCTTGATAAATGGGCCAGAACCAGACAAGCTTTAAGCTGTGGTGCTGATCTGGTAATTGAATTACCCTTAATTTATAACATTCGCAGTGCTGAATACTTTGCCTATTATTCTGTATTAAGCTTAGCCAAAAGCAATATTGTCGATTCCATTGTTTTTGGAAGTGAAGCAGGCAGCATAGAAATAATCTCCGCTATTGCTCAGGCTTTAATTAATGAAAGTCCAGATTTCAAAAAAGCTCTGCAAAATTATTTAAAAAGCGGTTTTGATTTTCCAACTGCTAGACGCAAAGCGCTTCTTGATACTTATCAAAGTTATAATAACTTGAAAAAATTTGATGCAAAAAAAATTAAAAAAATATTAGCAGCTCCTAATAATATTCTTGCTATAGAATATCTTAAATCATTATTGCGCTTGAATTCTAAGATTAAAGCTCATACTATAAAAAGAGTTGGAACAGAATATCACAGTCAAGAAGTCAATAAAAACTATGCGAGTGCTTCTTTAATTAGAAATTTAATCAATAATCGTCCCAAAAAAGAAGCTTTAAACGCTGTTAAAAAATTGATGCCTGAAAAATCCTGGCAAATATTAAAAAATGAAATTGAATCAGGAAGATTTGTTAAAAGCAGCTCCCATAATCAAATTATATTAAAGACTATAGATTTACTAAGGCGTTTAAGTGCTGAAGATTTAAAAAAATATAAGGGTATAGCTAACGGCTTAGAAAATCGCTTCATTGAAAAAGCAGCAGCTGAATTTAAGGCTGAAAAATTTTTAAACTCTTTGAAAACAAAAAACTTAACTGAAACTCGAATAAAGAGAAAAATACTTCAGATTTATTTTTCTATGGAAGCTGAAAAAATTAATCGAGTAGAAAATAATGCTCCTCACTATTTAAGAGTTCTAGGTGTTAAAAAAGGTAAAGAGTATTTACTCTCCAAACTGCAGGCTGAATCTGAAACAGAAATAATTATTAATCCTGCTGAAAAAATTAATCAGATTAATTTAAATGATGATCAGGCTTTAAATCTATCTTTAAGCTATGATTTGCTGGCAAGTGATCTTTATGCACTTCTTTATCAAAATTCAGAACATAGTCTGGCCCGCAGAGATTTCCATCAAAAATTAATTAAGCTTTAATATAATTCATCTTTAATTTGTTTTTAAAAAATAAAGCCTGACATCTATATCTTAAGATCATTTTCCAGATAATTTATAATATCAGAAATCGTTTTAACCTTGAGCAGCTCTAATTCATCAGCATATTCAGCGGCTGTCTCATAATTTTCGGCAGGAACAATAAACAAATCTACTCCCGCTTTTTTTGCTGCCATTATCTTATACTTGACTCCATCTATTCTGCCAATTTTTCCATCTAAGCTGACAGTGCCTGTACCAGCAATTCTCCGGCCATTAGTAATATCTTCTGGAATTAATTGATTATAAATTTCCATTGTAAACACACTACCGGCTGAAGGACCAATTATATTTTCAGTTTTAAAATTAACATCACCTGGAATATCATATTCTAAACCTTTGGAACTTATCAGTACTCCAATTGATGGATTACCTTTATTACCTTCAAGTTCTAAAGTTTCTAAGTTGAATATTATTTCCTCTTCATCTCTTAAAACTTTTATTTCTACTGTGTCTCCAATATCTCTATTTTTAATTATATTTACAGCATCTGCTGCCATTTCTACTTTCTTATTATCAACAGCTTTTATCAAATCACCTTTTTTTAAGTTATTATAGGCAGATCCTGCTTCTAAAACTTCAACTACTTCAGCGCCCTCACCAGATACCTGAACTTCAAATCCTGCCTGTCTAAAAGCAACAGCCTGTGCCTGAAGTTTACTTTCTTCCATCAGTTCAGCCATTAATTCTATATATTCGTTCATATCCATATTCTCTGGCAGCTGATCACTTATTGAAGTTAATTCCTTATCATCAGGTGATAAAAGAGAAATATAAAAATAATCCCAGGCCATCGCCCTTTTGCTGCTGACTGCAGTTAAAAGAAATTCCCCTTCATTTTGGTAGCCGTCTTTTACTTCAATCATTGGTGATAATTCTGCTGCAATCCCAGGTTCCATGACTTGATATGAAACAGGGACAAAATGACTTACCACAAATAAGATCAAAATTATTCCGATTAGTCTAGAATAAAACTTTTTTAAATTTTTGTTTCTCATATATATCTTCCTTTTTTATTTCTATTATTTTTAAAACCAGCATTACTATTATATATTATAAATACTACCTAATGCAAAATTTTTTTAGAGATTCCTTGACATAAATTATTTGCTAAGTTATAATTTATATAAATTAAATATTTGAGATTGATTAGAATTAAACTAATCATAAAAAATACCTCATCACTTTGATGAGGTAGAGGTGCAGAAAAAATCAGTAACTTTTATATTTATCCAGAACCAGGATTTTAAATTAAAAGTGAAAGGTTTTTCTGCCGAAGTGGTTTTTTTATTGGTTCAAAAAGACCGCTGGGGCTGTATATAAGATATACAGAACTGTCATAATAATTTTTTTATTATGTTGTGCTATCTCATGTAAATTTAAAGAAGATGAGGCGATTTTTGCTATTAACCCGGCATATCGCCGGGTATTTTTTATGCCTTTAAAATTAGTTGCTAATCAAAACAAAAAACTAGGAGGCTTTATTATGGAAAGTTATGGTATTATCTCTCTGCTGCCACCACTGCTTGCAATTATTTTAGCCTGGTGGAGTAAACAAGTTGTATTATCTTTATTTTTAGGTGTTTTTGCAGGTGCATTAATTACAAATGCATATAATCCTCTTTTCGCATTTATGCATACTCTAGATAATTATATTTTAGCTTCACTCGCAGATTCTTGGAATGCTGGAATTATTTTATTTTTACTAGCTATGGGTGGAATGATCGGTATTATTAACAAATCAGGTGGAATTGTTGCAATTGGTGAATATGTTGCAGAAAAAGCTAATTCAGTAGTTAAAACACAGTTTGCTGCCTGGGTAATGGGTGTACTTATCTTTTTTGATGATTATGCAAATACTTTAATTGTTGGAAATACAATGCGTCCAATTACTGATAAGATGAAAATTTCCAGGGAAAAATTAGCTTTTATTGTTGACTTAACTGCTGCTGCAGTTTCTAGTATCGTTCCAATTTCAACCTGGATTGCTTTTGAAGTTGGTGTAATTAGAGATGGATTTGATTCTTTGGGACTCGAAATGAGTGCTTATGGAACTTTTGTTCAAACTATCCCTTATCGTTTTTACAGTATATTTGCTCTTGGTTTTGCTTTAATTATTATTTTTACAGCCAAAGATTTTGGACCAATGTTAAAAGCTGAAAAAAGAGCACGTTCTACAGGAGATACTTTAAGACCTGGATCAACACCAATGGTTTCACAAGAGATGGAAGAAATTAAACAGCCAGAAGGTAAGAGTTTTACCTTTACAAATTCATTTTTACCTATTATCGGAGTTATTTTAGTTACTTTAATTGGACTTTGGTATAATGGAGGCGGCTTAGAAGCTGGAACCTCTATTAGAGATGCTTTTGGGAATGCAGATGCAAGTATTGTTCTGCTTTGGGCAGCCATAACAGGTAGTTTTATTGCTGGAATTCTATCTTTTGCTAAAGGAATTCTTAATATCAGTGAAACTGTAGATGGTTGGATTGATGGAGCTAAATCAATGTTTATTGCTTGTTTGATACTTGTTTTAGCCTGGTCTATCGGAAGTATTACAGAAGATTTAGGTACTGCAAATTATTTAGTATCTATTTTAGAAGGTAATATAATTCCAGAAATTGTACCAGTAATGCTTTTTGTATTTTCTGCTTTTATTGCTTTTACAATAGGAAGCTCCTGGGGTACAGTTGCAATTGTAATGCCGCTTGCTATTCCATTAGCTAATTCAATTGGTATTCCGATGCTGCCAACAATAGCCGCAGTATTAACTGCAAGTGTAATGGGAGATCACTGTTCACCAATATCAGATACAACTATTATGTCTTCCACTGCTTCTGCTGTTGATCATATGGACCATGTTAAAACTCAGATGCCATATGCACTTACTATTGGTTTAGTTGCAGCTATATTCGGATTTTTACCTGCAGGTTTTGGATTTTCAGCTGTTTACTTATTACCTTTAGGTTTAATTGTTTTATATCTAATAGTTAATATCTTTGGTGAAAAAGCAGATGAATTAGTTTAGTATATTGAAAAAAAAATAGTATATTTCACAAATAAACCGCTGTCATATGACAGCGGTCTTTTTTAACTATAAATTTTTTACACTATCCTTTTCCCCAATAATTTTTCATCTTTTTAGTTAAAATTTTATTATCAATTTCTTTAGGCCATAACTCTCTATTTTTTTTATCTCTCATAGC